>JBDREN010000202.1:0-33087 GCA_043819795.1 Elusimicrobiota bacterium | reverse complement strand
AGATCACCAGCACGTTGTTGTTGGAATGCAGGTCGATTCCTGCGTATAATTTCATCTGTCCCCTCCTCGGGTTGGAATGTTCGTCTCGCAACGAAACAATACAACCTGCGGGAGGGGACCTCTAGATGATTATCAGGTGTTGAGTTTGTTAACTAACGGGCAGACAAGAACGGGGTTACTCAACAAACTCATCACCTGACGCCGCCGACGCCGCCGGGACGTCGTCGGTCAGCCTTTCTTGGCCTTCCCCAGAGGGGCGTCGCCGGTCCGGCCCGGGTTCCGGATATCGAGCCCGGGCGGGCCCTCGCCGTCGGGGCCTGGCGCGGTCTTGAGGCCGGGAGGGCCGTCGCCGTCCGGCCCGGGCGGGCCCTGGCCGCCGGGGCCCTTGCCGGGCGCGCAGCCGTTGTCGATCATCCCGCCGCAGTCGTTGTCCAGCCCGTCGTAGCAGAGCTCCTCGGCGCCGGGGTTGACGTCCGCGTCGGAGTCGTCGCAGTCGTCCTCGCAGACGTTGTAGCCGTCCCCGTCCGCGTCGTCGATCACCCCGCAGCCGCATACGCCGGGCTCGGTCTTGTTCGGGTCGGCGGGGCAATCGTCGCACGCGTCGCCCGTCCCGTCGCCGTCGCCGTCTGCCTGGAGGGGGTTCGGCGTCGCGGGACAATTGTCGCAGGCGTCCCCCGCTCCGTCCGCGTCCGCGTCCGTCTGGCCCGGGTTGGTCGCGAACGGGCAGTTGTCGCAGGCGTCGCCGGGGCCGTCGCCGTCGCCGTCCGATTGGTCGGGGTTATGCGCGTCCGGGCAGTTGTCCTCCTCGTCGGGGATCCCGTCGCCGTCCGCGTCGGGGGCGCCGGAGCTGTACTTGATGGCGATGGCGTTGTACTCCGGGAAGCCGTAGATCACGAAGCCCGCCACGTAGACGGCGCCGGAGGGGTCCAGGAAGAGGTACTTGCCCTGGTCGGTCTGGTTGGGCACGGGGCCCGGATGCACAGCGGACCAGAGGAGGGCCCCGTCGGAATCGAACTTCAGGGTCGTGATCTCTCCCCCTGCGTTGCCCGTCGCCGCCTCGGCCGTCCCGGTGATGTAGACGTTCCCATCGCCGTCCACGGCGATATTGTTGGACTGCTCGCGTTTGCCCGGGATGCCGAAGGTCGTCGCCCAGGACTGCGCTCCGTCGGCGTCATACTTCACGACGAGCATGTCCCCCGTGTAGGGGGTGGGCGCCCCGGGAGGCGTCGTCGTCCCGGTGATGTAGGCGTTGCCGGCCGCGTCCACGGCCAGGGCGTTGACGTGGTCCGTATCCGACTCGTCGTAGCGGGCCGTCCAGATCGGCGAGCCGGTCGCGGCGTCGAATTTCATGGTCCTGAGCTGGCGGTCCTGCAGCGTGCCTCCGACGGCCGCGACGTATACGTTTCCGTTCACCACGGCGAGGCCGCGGCAGGAGTCGTAGGGGTCGTCCGCGCTCGCGGCCCAGCGCTGATTCCCGTCGGGGTCGAAGCTCACGATGGCGATCTGCGAGGTGCCGTTCTGCTCGCCGACGGCGTAGATGTTGTTGGCGTCGTCGGTCGTCACGTACCGGGCCCGGGCGCTCGTCGGGCAGGTCTCGCACAGGGCGTCCCACAGCAGAGTCCCGGAGGAGCTGTATTTGAGGACCGCCAACTGCTGGCCGCCGCCCGCATCGATGCGGCCGGCCACGATGACGTTCCCGGCGGCGTCCACCGTCGCGGGGATGGCGTCGTCCGCCCGGTGCGCGGCCCCGGCGTGTACGGCCGCCCATCGCCGGTTGCCGTCGGTGTCGTAGCTCACCGTCAGGATGTCGTTGGACTCGGCCGGGTCGTTCTGGGTCCAGCCGACCGCGTAGATGTTGCCCGCCGCGTCGATGGCGCCCCCGTAGCAGACGTCGTAGCCGTGCAGCGGGCCGTCGTAGCGCCCCTCCCACGCCAGGTTCCCGTCCGCGTTGAATTTGACCACGAAACAGTCGGACTTCCCGCTCGGATAGTTCGCCCGGGACTCCCCGACCAAGAACACGCTTCCCTCGGCGTCCACGAACTGTCCGTACAGCGTGTCCCAACTCGTGGGCCCACCGGTCCACTCCGTGGCCCATTCCTCCTCGGGAGGCGCCTCGGCCAGGGCCGCTCCCTGTAGTCCGAGAATCAACGCGCCGACGAGAATCAGTTTCCCCATGATCGCCCCCTTTTCAAGCGCCGCGAGCGCTCGAATCAAAGATAGTATAGCTTCGGCCCCGCTGACTTTCCAAGGACATCGGCTGACTTTGGCATCGAAAAGAACCATTAATAATAAAGCTTTTTATTATTGGTCAGCGGATGGCCCCTCCTCAGGATCGAAGTTCACCAGACTGTGGGTCTGCGTGTTGAAAACCGGGTGGCAGTATCTTACTCTGAGCAACTGAGCCCGGGCCAGCGCCAATAAGTTTCATAAGTTGAAGCCTGACGCCGGAAAAGGGCGGGCCCCGCCGGGGCCCCCCCTTCTCCTGGAGTTCCGGTTTCAGGTTATGCCTGACGCGTTTGCTTACGAAGCCTCGAATACGTACATCGTCGCCCAGGCGCAGGCCCCGATCCCGAAGGCGTCGGGGATGTCCTGGCATACGTAGCCCTGGGCATTGGCGGGGTCCTTATCATAGTACGTGAGGATCTTCTCGCTCCCGCCGCCGCCTTCGCTGCAACCGACCCCCCACATCGGGATCTCGGCGCTCCAGCCCCAGGGGTCCCAAGGGTCCCCCGTGTAGCCTTCGCAGGAGACGGTCCCCTCATGCTGGCCGTCGAAGTAGGTGTATTCCCCGGTCAGTTCCTGGCCTTCGTCCCAACTCCAGGTCAGCGTGGTCGCGGGCGACATGTAGTAGCGATCCTCGTAGACGTAGAGATAGTACTTCGTGCCGTTGCCGATCCGGTTGGCGACGTTGTCGGTCAACAGGAGCCAGCCGTCCTGTTCGAGTCGGCTCAGATCGATCGGCCCGGGCGCCGGCGTCGGAGCCTCCTTCCCCGAGCATGCGGCCCGCATCAAGGCGACGGCGTCCCGCATGATCACCTGGGCTTCCGAGCAGGCGGCGCTCGGTCCGTGCCCTTGCCCCATATTCTGAGCGTAGGTCGGCTTCGCCAAGCTCATGACCACGGCCAGGGTTACAAGTCCCAACAACGCGCAGAACCAGGTTCCCGTTCATTTTGCCTGCATGTTCCACCTCCGAAATACCCGTACGATAGCTTAGCCGGAGCGCGCTGACATTTCAAGGACAGATGCCTGACAGCCGTCATGAAAAAGTAATTAATAAATAAGGATATTTGCGCGAGGCCAGCTGCGGCGTCAGGCTCGACTATCGGGACAATGCCTGTCGGCCCACTACGAATACTTCCCGAAAGTCAAGCCGGCGCCTTATAGGGTGTCGAGGACGCGCTCTAGGTCGGCGCGGACGGCGGCGGTCCCGAACAGCATTCGCTTGAGGCCCAGCCGCGCCAGCTTCCAGCGGGAGACGGGCGCGTCGCGCCACAGGCGGACCATCATGGCGCGCTCGGTGGCGCGCAGGACGTAGTTCTTGGGCAGCCACGGGGAGTAGCCGGCCATGATCACGAAATTCTTCTGCAGGGCGGAGAACTCCGGCTTCACGATCGCGCCTTCCTTCTCGGCCTCGATGAGTCCGTCCATCATCCGCTCGATGGTGCCGGCCTCGGGCCGCTTGGCCAGCCCGCGCTCGGCCGCGGCCGCGATGCTTTCGGCCGTATGCTTGGCCGGTATGTTCACGATAGAGACCAGGTGCCGCGCCGCGCCGGCCGGGTCGTCCGACTCGAGCGCCAGCCCCGCCTTCATGATGGGCAGAAGCCGCTTGATGGGCGAATGTGCGCCTTGGCCCAGGTCTATGACGACCAACTTGGTCCGGATGCGGTCCAATATCCCCTTGCTGCGCGCGGAGCGGTTGCCCGTGTGCGGGTCGGGCTCGTTCCACTCGTCCACGATCAGCGCGTAGGAGGCCTCGGCCACGGTCCGCCGCGCGATCACGCGCTTGCTGGGGCCGATCAAAGAGCGAAGCGGGAGGTCCGCGAAGCGCCGGGAGGGGACGAATTCCTCGATGAAGAGGTCCTCGCCCACGTAGGCCGGGTGGGCGTTCGGGATGTGGGGGGAGGCGAACAGGAGCTTCGCGTACCAGGGGCGCTCGACCACGCGCTTGCGCATGGCGCGCTCCTTCTCGGCCTCGTCCCGGAAGTCCATCTCCGCCTGGACGAGGCTCTTGACCTCGTCCAACAGCTGCCTGGTCCCGGGCATGTCCAGGTCGCCCGAGGCCTCGAGCTTATCGATCAACGTCTTGATGATCTCGAACTCGCGGCCGATGCGGTAGGACGCTCCCGGCGCGCGGACCTTCGCCACCCAGATCCGCCCGTCGTCCAGATAGACCTTGTAGACCACCTTGATGGAGCCCGAGCCGAGCTCCGGCCCGACCTTCTCGATGGCCGTGACCCGCGCGCCCTGCTCGGCCAGCAGGTAGCGGACCTCGCGGGCCAGGCGCTGCCGCATGGACTCGCTCTCCTTGGGGAGCGCGACCTTCGCGGCCTCGAGCATCTCCTGGAGCATGCGCGGCTTGCGGGTGGCCAGGCCGTCCTTCGAGCGCACGATGCGGGTGAGCTTCTCGCTCATGAGGTCGTGGGCGCGCGTCTTGCGCATCTCCTGGGCCCGGTCCTTGAAGCCATCGAGCGCTTCCGCGTACTCCTCGGGGAGCACGCCCTTGTGCGTGGCCAGCACCTGGGCCGTCTTGGCCCCGGTCACGCCCATGCCCTTGAGAGCGACCTTGACGGCCTCGGGCCCGCTCATGTCCCTAGCCATGTCCTCGAACGCCCCCATCCCGGAGATGAGCCGCGCCCGCTCGTCCATGGTCAGGATGCGGAAATGGATGCGGAAGAGCTTCTGAAGGAAAGGCGGCAGGTCCCGGCCCTCGATCACGAGCTTTTCGAAGAGCCGCTCCACCTCTTCCGGGGCTTCGCTGAGCGGCACGAACCGGCCGCCCTTGCGCGCGGACTGGCTGCCCACGTGGCTCCCGTAGAACTGGGCGCGCACCATGGCCGCCCGGTCCACCGGGTGCAGCAGGCTCAGGTAGTTCTTAAGCTGCCCGATGCTCCGGATCGAGCCCCGGTCGCGGGCCAGGCGCTTGCGGTCGCCCGAGAGGATGCGCTCATTGAAGGCGCGCTCCTTCGCGGGGGTGAGCGGCTGGGCGTCGAGCACGTGCAGGAGGATGTCCACGCGCTCGGCCGGCGTGAACCGGCGCATCTGCACGAGCGCCACGTCCTGGAAGTCCTTCTCCATCTTGCGCACCGGGTTGGGCGCGCGGTAGCTCTTGTGCGCTTCCAGGGCCGCTATGGCCCCGGGCGTCAGGCGCCGGGCCTTGAGCACGCCTTCCAGGAGCTCGTCGCGGGAGCGCGTGGGCTCGGGGTAGTTCTTGAGGAGGACGTTGAGGACCGGCTCCTGGGTGCTCACGAAAGCGGTGTAGAGCCTCTCGAGCGCCATCAAAGCTCGGGTCGTGGTGAGGTGCTTGTAGTGGGACGCCGCCTCCGCCTTCTCATGGGCGAGCATCCCGGGCCAGCGCTTCGTCCAGCGACGGTCCTTGAAGTGGCTCCACATCACCCCTTTGTCGTCCCGGGTGAATTTGCCCTTGTCCCACCGGGCCAGGGCCTCTTCGGTCGCCTTCTCCGACAGCCGGTCCGCGGCTTCCAGGGCGTCGAAGAACTTGCGCTCCAGACTGCCCTCCCGCTGCAGCCCATCCAGGAACTCGCGCGAGAAGAACGCGCGCGCGTGCCGGTACGCCATCGCGAGCCGCCAGAAGCCCCTCAGGCGGGCCCACGCGCCGAAGCGCGGCTGCTCGGAGAGCTTGGACTCGGGCAGGAGAGAGAACAGCCTGGCCCGCAGGTGCGGGTTGCGCACGATGCGAAGCGGCGCGGCCATCGGCATGGGCACGGGCCCGGCCGGGGTGGGCACCGTCAAATCCTTGTTGTCCTTACCGCGCATCCTTTGCAGCCAGCGCTCGTCCTGCTTCTTCCAGCGCAGGAACCCGGCGCGGTCTTCGTGGGCCGTCTTCAAAATGCGGCGCTCGATGCGGTCGTTGAACTCGCCGGTGGCGTTCATCATGTCGAGCAGGCGCAAGCGATCCTCGACCTTGTCCGGCCAGGCCTTCCGCGCGTCCAGGCGGTCCATGAGCATCAGAGCCCAGCGCACGCTGAGCCCCCGGAAGGGGTGCTCTTGCTTTATTAAGGAGCGGTAGGGCTCGTTGCGAAGGAGGAAGTTCCCTCCCTTGCGGAAGCCATGGCGGAGGGTCCCCTTGGTCTTGGCGTCGGGATGCAGGAAACCGGGGTGGAGGTCGCGGATCCAGAGCAGATCCTTGGTGATCGAGCGCAGCGAGGCCGCGTCGTCCGCCTTCTCCGCGGCCTCGAGCAGGAGCCACCGGCCGACGAGCGACGCGGCCAGATACGTGTCGGCCTGCTCCGCGGCCTTGAGCGGTTCCTTGACGGGATCGACGCTCGTCGAATAGGATTTTGTGTCGAAATTGTCGAGCAGGGCCGCGGCCATGACCTTGGTCTCGGCGTCGACCTTCGGGTCGCCGATCAAGGCCAGGAAGTGCACGAAGTCCTGATTCGTGAGGGGCTGCTCGTCCATGCGCTTGGCCCAAGGCGCGAGCCTGAGCCTCCAGCGCAGCCAGATGCCGATGGTCGCGAAGAATCCCGGGGGCTCGACCGCGATAGGCAGGGCGTCCTCGTAGGCCGCCATATAGTCGGCCTTTCTGCCCGCCAGGGCGGCGAGGTTGCGCGCGTGGCCGAGCACGCGCTGGTAGCCGTCCATCTTCCTTAGGGTGGAGTCTATCTCGCGCACCAGCTTCGAGAGCCGCCCGATCTCCGTGCCGTCCGGGCCCAAGCCCGCGTGGTCGCGGGCCGCGACCGCGCGCCGGACCGCGGCGCTCACCGAGTTGAGGAACTTCTCCGAGAGCTTGGTGCGGGTCTTCTCCTGCTCCTTGAAGCCTTCCTCGACCTTGGGATCCTTGAGGAGCTTCGAGACCTCGGCCCAGGCCGTGGCCGCGACCTCGCGCGTCTCGGCCAGGTCGCGGACCTGGTAGAGGGCCGAGTCCAGAAGGTTCCCGACCCGCCACACGTATTCGCTCAAAACGACGTCTTTGCCGTGGGGAAGGAGTCCTTCGGCGAGCTTGCCGCGCAGCACCTCGCCCAGGTCGCGGATCATCGCGGTGAGGGACTCGTGGAGCCGGCCCTCCTGGCGCAGGAGCTGGACCATGGCCGGGGGCACCGTCGCGGTATCGAGGAAGTGCCGGGCGAGGTCGAGCCGGTCCTCCGGGCTGGGGGAGGTGAGGCCCTTTAGGTAATAGCGGTGGTATACGACGTCCCCCGTTCCTTTAAGATCCACCTCGATATCGGTGTAGTGGTATTGGGCCCAGCGGTCCATGCCGTCGAAGGACTTGCGGAGCCAGGGCTGTTCGGCCTTCCAGCGGTTGAGCGAGCCGTCCTTGAGCAGGGCCGCGAGCTGGGAGGGGCGGTAGGTCTGGGAGCGAAACTTCTCGGGGCCGAAGGCGCTCTCGATGATCTGGAGGTCGAATCCCACGCGGTAGCCCTTGAGCCACGCGGGCGACAGTTTGGCGCGGATCTCGGCGATGATAGCCTCGGGCGCAGGGGGCGCGCGGCTCTCCTTCTCTAGAACCTTGCGGGTGGACTTCCAGAGCCGCCGGGCCACCTGATCGATGAGCGTCTTTTGGGCCTCCTCGTCGGCGACTTTTTCCAGGTTGAAGCCCAAGTTCTCGGCCTCGAGCGTCAGGGAGCGGAAGGCGGCCTCCAGCTCGTCCCGGCTCTTGGCCTGGTCGAGGATCTGGAGCGCGGTCTCGCGCTTGACGGTCTCATCCAAGGGCATCCGGTACATGCGCAGGTCTGTCATGGTGGGGCGTTCGGGGAGGTCCTTAAGGACCGTCTCAACCTGGCGCCGGAGCATGCGCTTCATAAGGCGCGCGGAGGGGAACCCCAAGCGTACGCTGCGGCGCATGGAGACCCCGATGGGCCGGAGCTCGTCCAAGGTCCGCGCCTCGTCGATTAGGGCGCCGTAGGCTTCCTCTATGATGGCGAAGTGCTCGGCCGTCAGCGAGTCGTCGAGCGCCTCTACGAAGCCCTCGAGCGCCATGAGCCGGTCTATCATCGTCGGGCGCGCGAGCGCGGTGTTGAGGCGCTTCTCGAAGCGCTCCAGAGTGGTGGGCCGCTCGGCCGAGTCGCGGCGGATCATCCAGACCGGCGTCTTCCCGGAGGGTTTGGGGCTCCCCGCCGCCAGGTAGCTCTCCATGGCCTCGTCCATGTGGTCGGCCATGCTGGCCCGCCGCATGTCCGAGTCCGGATGCACGTCCTTGAGCCTCTGGAGGCTCTCCAAGATGTCGTTCCGGTCGCGCTTTAGGACGCTGTATTTCTTCTCCAGGCGGTCGAACTCGAGGTCCAGGTCGTAGAGTGAGTCTATGGCGTCGCGGGGGTCGTAGCCCGCGGCCGCAGCCAGCTTGATGCCCTCGGCGTCCGCCTCCAGCTCGTGGAAGTGGCCCAGCATCTGATGCCCGCCCGTGACGTCCTTTAAATGGTCCCGCCAGTTGTGCTGGAGCTCGTGGGCGATCACGAAAGCCAGGCGGGCCTCGGACTGCACCGAGCGCAGGAGCCCCAACGACAGGAACACGTGCGCCACCCGGAACGCCTTGGCGCTGCTCGCGTTGGAGGAGAGGTAGCTCGCCTCGCTCGGCATGTTGGTCGTGAAGCCGTTGGGTAGGAAGGAGTTGCCGATGTGGATCTGCGCCGCCTCTTTAGGAAGCCCTGCCGCCTTCAAAAGCCGCGCCAGCACCCGCTGGACGTCGTGGTGGAGCTTCTTGTCCGCGATCTGCCCGCCCAAGTGCTCTTTGAGGATGTTTACCGCGTCCTTGCGCACGCTGCGCCGGACCTTGATCAAAGAGACGATAGGGTCGTTCTTGTCCCGCTTGATGCGCTCGGACTTTACGGCGCCCGCGGACTTAGGAGCGGCGGAATCAGCCGGCCCAGCGGCCCGCCTCCGCCCGTCAAAGACCGCGTCGAAAGCCACGTTGGAAGGCGCCCCGGCCCGCCCGATTCCGCGGGAAAGCGTCCTGGCCGAAGAATGAGCGGAAGCTGCGGCCCCACCCGAACGCGCCTGCCCCGATGGCGCGGCGACAGGACCGGAAAGAGCCGATTTGACCGCCCCGGAGGGAAGAGCACGCGCCGAAGTCCGGGTCGCGGGAGCCGGCAGGGCCATAGAACCGGCCCCCGAACGCCCGGCAACGGGTGTCCGCGCGTCAGCCGAAGGCAGAAGGCTGCCCAAAGCCGGACCCCGGCCGAGCGGGGTAGAGGAATACCCCGCTCCGGCCAGGCGTTCGACCGTGGACCGGCCGACAGGGCCCACGACAGGGGCTCCCGACGTCTGTACCTGGACGCCGGCGCCCACGTTGGCCGCGTACGCGCGAGAGAAAGGCGCCCCCGTAGAGGATACGAGGAGCGCCGCCGCTACGACGGAGCTGAAGGCCTTTTTCACGCGAGATCCGCTTGCCACACTAAAAGGATAAGCGGATCCCGCATTCCCACGAGGGCCATCCAGGACTCCGTCCCGGGCTAGAAGGGCCTACCCCCAAATAGGCCCCTTGGAGGGGCCCCAATAGACGGGCGAAGAAGCCGATGCCAGCGCCCGGCACCGGCTCCTAAGTTACTCAAAGCCCCGGAAGCCCCGGTGCCAGGCACCGGGGCCGGGTTACTCAAAGAACTCAATGCCTGAGGCCGTTTCGTTTCCATGCGTGTTGACACCCGGCAGGACTCGCTCTATACTTGCCTCAAGACTGGTCTGTTCAGCCATTCGGCCGAAGAATCGGAGGGAGAGCGGATATGAATACGATGGAAGCGATCTATAAAAGACGCGCGGTAAAGCATTTTGACGCCAAGCACTCTCTTACCGAGGCTGAAGAACGGAAGCTGCTGGAGGCGACGATCCAGGCTCCGACCAGCTTCAATATCCAGCACTGGCGCTTCGTGGTACTTCACGACCCGGAGCTGCGCGCCAGGATCCGGAAGGAATTCGGAAATGATCAGGCGCAGATGACCGACGCATCTCTTCTTGTCCTTTTCACGGCGGACGTCAAGGCCTGGCGGAAGGATCCGCAAAGATACTGGGTGAACGCGCCGAAGGAGGTCGCCGACCTTCTGGTCGGTTGGATGGGCCCGTTTCACGAAGGGAAGGAATGGCTCCAACGCGACGAAGCCCAGCGGTCGATCGGGATGGCGATGCAGACACTTATGCTAGCGGCTCAGGAGCTGGGTTATGAATCCTGCCCCATGATCGGGTTTGATATCGAGAAGGTAGCCGAGCTCGTCAACCTGCCGGGAGATCACGTCATGGGGCCGATGGTGGCGATCGGGAAAGGCCTGAAAGATACTTGGCCAAAGCCGGGACAACTCGCTCTTGAAGAGGTCGTGGTCGAGAACTCGTTCTAGAAGCCGTACCAGCGGGGTCAACCGGGCATGAATGCTGAAGAACATTATCTGCGACGTGAGCTGCGGGCCGGTGTCGCCCTTCGGGCCGACGATGGCTTCGCCAGCGTCTCCCGGATCACCCTTGTCTCCCGTGTCGCCCTTATCCCCTTTCAGGCCCTGCGCGCCCTGCGGTCCCGCGGGACCGGTGTCTCCGGTATCCCCTTTGGGGCCGGCGATGAACGCGTCGTTGGTGAACTCCATGAGCAGCGTGCCGTCCGTCTTCGTCTTAAGCACGCGCTTGGTCGAACCGTCCGTCCCCCGTAGCACGCCGCTATCCTCGGCCGTAGCGAGTCCCGCCCACGCCAATATCAACGCTCCCAAAATCAGAAGCTTTTTCATCATCCCCTCCCGGGCGACGCTCGCCGCCCGAAATTGACCGGAGTCCTCAAAAACGGGCAAAAACAGACGTCCCCCGACTCGGCCCAAAACATCCGCAACAGCCGAGGGAATCGGCTGGTTCCCTATATAGGCCCGTGCTTTCAAGCGTCCGGAACCGTGACGCCGCTAGCGAGTCCCAGTCATCTGAAATGCAAAGAGTCACTCAAACAACTCAATGAGGGCGCCACCACACTGTCGTTTTTCCTGCTTGGTCCTTGCGGCATGTTGGTTCATGACCTATAGTATCCAGGGACTTGTGGCGGGTTGTCGGGGCGCGAGGAAGGGAATGATGCAGCCTTTTTTTAAGAGCGGGAGATCCGGGCTCGGTCGGGCGGCCGTGCTTGCCGCCATGTTGTGCGCCCAGGCGGCGTGGGCGGGCGGGCTTATCATCTTGCGGAGCGACGGCGTCTTGGTGAATATCGACGAGTCGGCCGCCGAGGTGGGTGCGCTCGGGAGCCGCGGGTGGAGCAACACCTACGCCCCGGCCCCGGTCGACGAGGACGGCAACGCCTATTTCGTGAATCTCAAAACGGGCCAGCTGGTCAAGGTCGCGCCCGACGGCTCTTTCATTACCGTGGCGGACCTCGTGGGTTCACGGGGCATAACCCGGGACCCGGTGACCGGGGACATCTTCGCGCTCGGCGGCCCAAAGGTGTCCAAGATCACCCCGGCAGGCGCCGTGAGCACGATCATCGCCGACCTGAACGCCGGCGAGCCTTCCTTTCAGACCTGGGGGCACGTCGGGGTCGACCCCCACGGCGGCCTGTGGGTCCATTCCTATAAGGGCATCGTCAGGAAGTACGCCTCTTCCGGAGCGTTCCTCTTCCGCCGGGACCTTTCGGCTTTTGGGAAGACCAACCAGTGGTTCATGCACACCATCGACGTTTTTGGGAACTTTTTCGTGCTCGAGGCCTCGTGGGGGACCCTGATGAAGATCGATCCGGCCGGCAACGTCTCGATGGGCGCCAGGCTGGGCTCCCACAAGCTGGATCACTGGTCCGGCGGGCTGGCGTCGGATGCGGACGGCGTCGTCTACGCGCTCGGACGACAGGGGGAGATCTGGACGCTCGACCCGGGCGGAGCGGTCAGCCGGTTCTCCAGAACGGGCTACGTCGTCGGGGGCGTCCCGTGCGTCATGGCGTTCGGCCCGAACGGCAACCTCTACTTCTTGGACGGATACGGCAAGGTCGGCCTTGTGACCCCGAACGGAATGCCCCACCTGCTCGCCACCCTGGAGTTCCCGCACGATTACGGGTGGGCCTGGAGGAAATTGGCGGTGTCGTCGGATCCCCCGGACGCGGACGCCGACAACGTCCCCGATCAGCTGGACAACTGCATGGAGGAGTCCAACCAGGGCCAGGAGGACGGCGATTGGGACGGCATCGGGGACGCCTGCGACTGCGCCGATGACGGCTTCTGCACGGCGAGGGGTTACTGCGACGCAGCCGGGACGGAAGACCCGGACTGCGCTCCCACGATCGAGTCCATCATCGAGGAGATGGCGGGCATGGATCTTCCGCCCCAGGTGACGGCCGGCCTTCTGCCCAAGCTCGAGAACGCCATCCAGTCCCGGGAAAAAGACAACGCCGCGGCGGTCGCGGGCCAGCTCGGCGCGTTCATCAACGCGGTGGAGGCGCAGAGAGGCAAGAAGATGGACAGCGCCCAGGCGGACGCGCTGATCGAAGCGGCGGAGGCCGTGCTTCAGACGATCAGCGACCAGTGAGTCAACACGCTCGACACACGGCGCTGATAAAAGGGGAAATGCGTACAGCCAATCCTGAGTAAGGAGAGGTCGACATGGGCGACAAGGGAAAAAAAGACAAGGGCAAAAGGGAAAATCAAAAAAAGGCCAAGCTGACGCTTTTGGAAAAGCGGAAAAAGAAACACGAAAAAATCAAGTAGGAAAGCGTCAGGAAAGCGTCAGGTGTTGAGTTTGTCGAGATATTCTTCGCGCGATCGCGAGTTAGTCGACACGCTCAGCACCTGACGCCGCTGATCCCATCTGAGCCCCGACCGCACAGTGCGTCCGGCGGAAACGTCCCGGACCCGTGCGCGCGAGGGGACCTTTCCCCCGATCTTGACCGGTCGGTCTTACTGTTCCTAGTTTCCCAGGCTTTCAGCTTGACACCCTAAGCGCCTCGGTCTATACTTCCCCTAGGCCGTCGCTTCAGCCTTCATAAGGAGAACCCGCAATGACGGAGCCGAAGATCGCGCAGAAGATGCCCTATGTCGTGGAAGAACAGCCCGGCAACAAGTGGTGGTGCGCCTGCGGCCACTCCAAGCAGCAGCCCTACTGCGACGGCTCCCACAGAAAGGAGGCCCCGGGTATCCAATCCATCAAAGTGGAATTCAAAGAGGCCAAGAAAGTAGCCTGGTGCGGCTGCAAGCGCTCCAACAACAAGCCCTACTGCGACGGCACCCACGCCAAGCTGCCGTGATCGGAGTCAGCCCCAGCCCCCGAGAATGCGAAAAGTTACTCAAACAACCCAATGCTTAACGCCTTTACTTCGAAAGTTAAATAAGTTGCATAAGTTGCCGCCTGACACCGGGACCAACACATGACGCCGCTAGGGAGCTGAGTCCCAATCCGCAGAAATGCGAAGAGTAACTCAAAGAACTCAATGCTTGACGCCTTTGCATAAGTTCCAAAAGTTGCATAAGTTGAAGCCTGACACCGGGACCGCTTTTGAAAGGTCCGGTCAATAGATAAGCCGTCCCTACAACTGCTGCGCCACGTTTCGACTCTACCCGCCGCGCACGTCGGGCACTGAATCGGAGGAATCCATAGTGCGCGTGGCAGAGCGTCACCGTTAGCCAACCAGAAACCGCAGCATGGCAAAAGCTCCACTCCAGGACAGCGCAGGCATCAGGGTCCCGCCGCCGCTGATCTTCTTCGCGTTCTTGCTTGTCGCCGGTGCGCTTGAGTATTGGCTCGCGCTGGACTACTCTCGAGGACCTTTCATACCGCGCATCGCTGTCGCACTGATCGCGCTCGCTGTCTCGGGGTATTTGGCGCTGCACGCATTCGTGGTGCTCAAGAGGCGCGGGACACCCGTGGATCCCGGGAAACCGACCACCCAGATCGTCGAGGAGGGCCCTTTCAGGTACTCCCGCAACCCGTTGTATCTGTCCCTGGTGCTCGTGCCGTTCGCTTTTTCGGCATTGTTCCTTTCGATTTGGTTCTTTCTTTCCTCGGCTGGTCTCTGGCTTGCGTTCGATCGGTTCGCTGTCAGGCCCGAAGAGGCGTACTTGGAGCGGAAATTCGGCGACCGCTACGCCGAATACAAGTCGAGAGTCGGCAGGTGGGTATGATTTGAGCCGGCCTATGCCGTAGGCCAAGAAAAACCGGGCAGCGCTTTAAGCACTGCCCGGTTTTCTAGCCCGATCTTGTGGTAGAAAATCACCGGGCGTCGTCGCGGCTGTGGCCGAAGGCTATCTGGCAGACTGACGCCGTTATGCGGCGGATTCCGGAGCGGACGCGCTGCCGCCGGAGCGGTATTTCCGGATGACGGATTCCGTGATCTCTCCGATGCGGGCGGCCGCGTGCCCAACGCGGTCCGTAAGCGTCCCCGCGGGTTCGGGCAGATCCACGCAGGTAAAGGAGACCGTAGGCTTGAGATCATTGTCCTTCATGACCGTGGAGCTCAGCATCTTGATCCTGATCCGTTCGGCGACGATATGGGCCTGTTCGCGGTCGGCGCGCATGACAAGCAGCAGCGGGTAAGCGGCCCAATCCGCCTCCGGCCTGGGAAGTATCAGGTCCACGCTGGGCCCCGCGGGCTTAAGCAGGCTCCGGGCCTCCTGCAAGACATGCTCTCTGTCCAGCGGACGCAAGTGAGCGCCGCCGGAGAGGACGTCGACCTCGATGAGCGCCAGACTTCGCGTTCGGAGCAGCCCGTCTCCGAATACTTGGCGCAGGTTCCTTTCTAGGGAAAAAACAGGCAGCGTGAAGTAGAAAGTGCTTCCCTGGCCCGGCACGCTCTCGGCCCAGATCCTGCCTCCCTGCCTGGTGACCAGCTCCTTGCAGATGAACAGCCCCAGCCCGAGTCCCGTATGGCGGTCCTCATCCCCGGGTGCGGTCTGGTAAAGACGCTGGAAGAGGCGCTCCGCGTTCGCGACCGCGATGCCGCGCCCCGTATCAGTCACGGCGATGCGGAGGAGACCGCCGCCCCCGGGAAGGACCGAGGCCCCCACCTGGATCTTCCCATGGGCCGGAGTGAATTTCAGGCCGTTGCTGATCAGGTTGATCAGGACCTGGCGGATCCTGACGGGGTCCGCCAGGACCGGCGGAAGGCCGGGGGGGACGTCCGCGCTCAGGGCGATGCCTTTCGCCGCGGCCGCGGCGGCGAACCCGTCCAATGTCTGGACGATCAGCTCGGAGAGCGGGAGGTATTCGGGCTCGACCGCCAGCTTCCCGGTTTCCACACGGACGACATCCAGGAGGTCGTCGATCATGGACCAGAGATGATCCGTGCTGCGGGACGCGATCTCAACGAGGCGGTGCAGGGGGGCGGGGATCTCGCCGGCGGTCGCCGCGTCGTGCAACGCCCGTACGCTGCCGTAAATGGCCGCCAGGGGGTTGCGAAGCTCGTGGCTGAGATTCTGCAGCGATTGCTCCTTGCGGTGGATGATCCTTTGGCGCTCCACGGCGTAGCGCAGCGATCGCAACAGCATCTCGCGGTCCAGATGGCCTTTGACCAGGTAATCCTGGGCGCCTTCTTGGATCGCCTGGATCGCCAGCGATTCGCTCCCAAGCTCGGCCAGGACGATGACCGCGGTGGCGGGCGCTTGAGCCAGGGCCCGCGCGAACGTCTCGAGTCCCCGGCTGTCAGGAAGGGAGAGGTCGAGCAGGATGACGTCGATCCCGCCCTCGTCCACGCGCGCCAGGCCGTCCGAAAGCCGGTCGAAGAACTCCATCTCGAACCGCGGCACCGAAGGCGCGTGGAACAGCTCCTTCAAAAAAAGGACTTGCACCGGGTCGTCTTCGATGACGATGCCCCTGTAAATGGGGATGGTGCTCGGTGTCATGGCCAGCGCCGTTGTCCGGAAGGCCCGTGAAGGCCGGGCACAAGCATTGTATCAAAGACTGTCCGGATATTGCCGGGGGCCCGCGGGTCCTTGTGATGAAGAAGAAAGCCCGGGCAGCGTAAGCTGCCCGGGCTTTCTGAGGATCGTCCGCTTCCGTCCTAGCGGGACCGGCGGTGCTTCCTTCCCTTCTTGACCGCCGTCGCCTTCTTGCCGGCTTCCTCGCGCAGGACCGCGTGGGCGGCCGCCAACCGCGCGATCGGCACGCGGAACGGCGAGCAGCTCACGTAGTCGAGGCCGATGTTGTGGCAGAAGATCACCGACTCGGGGTCGCCGCCGTGCTCTCCGCAGATGCCGCACTTGAGCTTGGGCCGGGTCTTTCTTCCCTCGATGACGGCGTGCTTCATCAAAAATCCCACGCCCTCCTGGTCCACGGTCTGGAACGGGTCCGCGGGCAGGATCTTGTGCTGCACGTAGTAGGGCAGGAACTTCCCGGCGTCGTCGCGGCTGTAGCCGTAGGTCATCTGGGTGAGGTCGTTGGTCCCGAACGAGAAGAACTCGGAGGACTTCGCCACCTTCGCGGCCGTGATCGCCGCTCTCGGGATCTCGATCATCGTCCCGACCATGTACTTGAAGTTGACGCCCGTCTCCTTCTTCACCTCGGCCGCCACCTCGTGGATGTGCTTGGCCTGGTCGTCCATCTCCTCGACCGTGCCGGTCAGGGGGACCATCACCTCGGGAAGCACCTTCACCTTCTTCTTGGTCAGCTCGGCCGTCGCCTCGAATATCGCCCGCGCCTGCATCCGGGTGATCTCCGGGTACACTATGCCCAGCCGGCAGCCCCGGTGCCCCAGCATGGGGTTTAACTCGTGGAGTGACTGGATCTTGTTGACCAGCGTATCGTAGGGCACGCCCATCGTCTTGGCCACTTCCTGGATCTGCCCCTTCTCCTGGGGCAGGAACTCGTGGAGGGGCGGGTCCAGCAGGCGGATCGTCACCGGCAGGCCTTCCATCGCCTTCAAGATCCCCTTGAAGTCGTTGCGCTGGTGCTTGATCAGCTTCTTGAGCGCCCTCTCGCGGCCGGCCTTGTTCGCGGACAGGATCATCTCGCGGACCGCCATGATCCGCTCGCCCTCGAAGAACATATGCTCGGTCCGGGTCAGGCCGATGCCCTCCGCGCCGAAATCGCGGGCCGCCTTCGAGTCCTTCGGCGTGTCCGCGTTGGTGCGCACGCCCAGGCGCCGGATCTTGTCGGCCCAGCCCATCAGGCGGTGGAAGTTCTTGTCGAGCTCCGGGTCCGTGGTCGGGATCCGGCCTTCATAGACGAAGCCGACCGAGCCGTCCAGGGTGATCCAATCGCCCTTCTTGATCGTCTTGCCGCCCTCGGTCGTGAAGCTGTCGCCCTTGACCGTGATGTCGTTGCAGCCGCACACGCAGCACTTGCCCATGCCGCGGGCCACGACCGCCGCGTGGGACGTCTTGCCGCCCCGGGCCGTCAGGATCGCCTGCGCGACCGCCATCCCCTCGATGTCCTCGGGCGAGGTCTCGAGCCGGACCAAGATCACCTTCTCGCCGTTGTGGGCCTCTTCAACGGCCTGCTCGGCCGTGAAGACCGCCTTGCCGGAGGCCGCGCCCGGGCTCGCCGCCAGGCCCTTGGCGATCTGCGTCTTCGGGGCTTTCGGGTCGAGCGTAGGGTGCAGCAGCTGGTCGAGCTGGTCCGGCTGGACCCGCAGGACCGCCTGCTTCTCGTTGATCAGGCCCTCGTCCACCATCTCGCAGGCGATTCGGATCGCGGCCTGGGCGGTGCGCTTGCCCGTGCGCGTCTGGAGCATCCAGAGCGTGCCTTCCTCGATCGTGAACTCGATGTCCTGCATCTCTTTATAATGCCTCTCGAGGCGGTGGTAGATGCCCTCGAGCTGCTTGTATTGCTTGGGAAGGACGTCCTCCAGCGTGTTGTTCGCGGACCCACCGTTGGCGCCCCTGTTGATGGGCTGCGGGGTCCGGATGCCGGCCACCACGTCCTCGCCCTGCGCGTTGGTCAGGAACTCGCCGAAGAACTTCCGCTCGCCCGTGCCCGGGTCGCGCGTGAAGGCCACGCCCGTGGCCGAGCCCTCGCCCTTGTTGCCGAAGACCATGGACTGCACGTTGACCGCCGTGCCCCACGTGTCGGGGATCTTGTGGAGGCGCCGGTAGGACACGGCCCGGGGGATGTTCCAGGAGCCGAACACCGCCGAGATCGCGCCCCAGAGCTGCTGCATGGGCTCGGTCGGGAAGGGCTTGCCCGTCTTCTGCTTGACGAGCGGCAGGTAGCTCTTGACGATGTCCCTGAGGTCGTCCACCGTCAGCTCGGTGTCGTTTCTGACGCCGCGGGCCTTCTTCTTCTTGTCGAGCACGTGCTCGAGCACGTGGCCGGGCAGGCCCATGACCACGTTCGAGTACATCTGGATGAAGCGGCGGTAGGAGTCCCACGCGAAGCGGGCGTTGCCCGTCTTCTTGGCCAGGCCCTCGACCACCTTCTCGTTGAGGCCCAGGTTCAAGACGGTGTCCATCATGCCGGGCATGGAGACCCGGGCGCCGGAGCGGACCGAGAAGAGCAGCGGGTCCGCGGGGGCGGCGTACTTCTTACCCATCACCTTCTCGACCTTCTTCAGGTTCGCGATCACCTCTCTCTTGAGGCTATCGGTGAGCTTCTTGCCCTTCCTGTAATAGTTGAGGCACTCCTCGGTGGAGATGGTGAAGCCCGGGGGCACCGGGATGCCCAGATTGGTCATCTCGGCCAGGTTGGCTCCCTTGCCGCCCAGGATCTCCTTCATGCCGGCCTTCCCTTCGGCCTTTCCCTTCGCGAACAGATACACGCTCTTCATCATTGAATGGCTCCTCGTTGGGTAACGATGTCGGTGGGTATTCGGTTTCCGCTTCAGCAGCTGCGGCATTCGTACTCGGAAAGGGAACGCACTTCCTCGTCGAGGTACGAGCGCCGCCGCGAGACCAGCTCCTTCCAGTCCACTTCGTGCCCGTCGAAATCCGGGCCGTCCACGCAGGCGAACTTCGTCTTGCCCGCGATCGAGCAGCGGCACACGCCGCACATGCCGGTCCCGTCTATCATCACGGGGTTGAGGCTCACGGTCGTCTTGATCTGGTGGGGCCGGGTGGCCTCGCAGGACTTCATCATCATGAAGGTGCAGCCCTGGACCACGGCCCGGTCGATCTTCGTCCCGTCCTTCAGGATGCGGTCCACCACGTCCGAGACGCGGCCGGTGTCGCCCCTGGACCCGTCGAAGGTCGTCAGGTGGATCTCGTCGGCGTAGTCCTGGTGCTTGTCCACCCAGTAAAGCAGCTCCTTGGTGCGGGCCTCCATGATGGCGATCACGCGGTTGCCCGCCTTCTTGAGCGCCCGCGCCACCGGCAGGATCGCGCCGATGCCGTAGCAGCCCATCACGACCGCGACCGTGCCGACCTTGGCGATGTCGGCGGTCCGGCCCAGGGGGCCCACGCAGGCCTCGATCTCGTCGCCGGCGTTGAGCCGCGCCAGGCGGTGGGTGGAGGCGCCGACCGTCATGACGACGATCGAGAGCACGCCCGTATCCACGTCCCAGTCCGCCACGGTGAGCGGCACGCGCTCGGCCTTCTCGTCTATCTTGACCACCACGAAGTTGCCGGGCTGGACCCGCTTGACGATCTCGGGGGCCTCGACCCTCAGGAGATGGATATTAGGGACGAGCCGCCTTCGCTCTATAATCTTATGCATAGTGTCCTCAGTTTATCTTATAGCTTCTCGATCCGCACCGCGCACATCTCGTCGGGCGACTTGCTCGCCGGGTCCAGGAGGCCGTTCATGACGAGCGCCGGGGAGGCTTCCCCGCCGCGGGCCACCATCCTGGCCACGCCCTCGCGGGCGTCCTGGGAGACCACCGCCTTGGCCGCCAGGCGGCCCCTGCGGGAGATGACGCTCACCGGCGTCCCGCTGCCGATGCCCATGGACTCCGCGTCGCGGGGGCTGAGCACCACGGCCGCGGGCTGCTGGATCCTCGCGATCCCCGGCACCTGCGCGGCCAGGGGCGTGGACTTATAAGCGAACTCGTCGTACTCGGCCACCAGCGAGAAGGGATAGTTCTTGTCCGGCCGCTCCGGGTGCTCCATGCGAAGCCCGGAGCGCTTCTTCGCCTTGACCTTCTTGCCGGCCTTGGCCGGCTTGCCGTACGTGGCGCCTTCCTTCGAGAGCGCCTTGAAGGTCACGCCCTTGAAGAAGGGCACGTTCTTGGCGAGCTCCGTCATGATCTCGGAGGCCTCGGCGTACTCGAAGCCCGCGGCCCCGATCTTCTTGGCCACGGCCGCGAGGATCTCCCAGTCGGTCTTGGAGGTCCCCAGGGGCTTGGCCGCCCGGCGCGCGCGCTGGATGCGGCCCTCCAGGTTAACGTAGGTGCCCTCGGCCTCCACGAAGCCGGCGACCGGGAACACCACGTCCGCGAACTTGCCGGCCTCGGCGGGCAGGAACATGTCCTGCACCACCGTGAACTTGGCCTTGTAGTCGCCCGGGGGAACGTCCTCGCCCACCAGATACAGGAAGTCCAGGGGCTCCTTGGCGCAGCGCGCCGCTTGGAAGATCTCGGGCGTCCTCAAGCCGCCGGCCTCGAAGGACGCGGCGATCTCCTGGGCGCCGCGGTCGTTGGCGCGGCTGAAGAGCGGCATGACCTTGGCCGACACGGCCTTGGCCAGGGCCGCCACCGCGTCCCTGTTCGCGGCCCCATCCATGCGCCGCATGAGCCCGGTGCCGTAGACGATGACGACCGACCCGGCCCGCCTGAGTATCTTGGCCGCGATGTCGATGTGCCCGTTGGACTCGGCGACCTTCTTGCGGACCGCGCGCGCGCGCAGGAGGTCGAGCGTGTCCTTCTCCGCGCCCGGGGCGTAGCGGATTTCGCACGCCGCCAAGGGGGAGAGGCGCGAGGCCGAGGGGCTCATGATCACCAGCCGGGTCTTCCCCTGGCTGACGGACTTCTTGATCTTGTGGGCGAGCACCGGGTGCGAGAAGTCGGGGTCCGCGCCCACGATGAGCACGGCCGCGGCGTCGGCCAGGTCCGCGATCCGGGCCGCGGGGGCGCCGGCGCCCTCGCCGTCGGTCAGCGGGCCGTAGGAGAGCCTGAGCGAGTTGTCCACGTTCTTAGTCTTCATGACGTCCCGCGCGAACTTGTGCGCCGCGTAGACGTCCTCGTTGGAGCAGCTGCCGGAATAGACGACAGCCGACTTCTCGGGCTTGGAGCGCAAAATGCCCTCGGCGACGGCGTTGACGGCGGTCTCCCAGGGGACCTCGATGAGCTCGCCGTTCCTTCTTACCATGGGGTGCTTGAGCCGCTTGACGCTGCGGGTGAACTCGACGACCGAGAACCGCCCGCGCACGCAGGCGTGGCCCTCGTTGAGCGAGCCGTCACGGCGGGGCGTCGAGTCCACGACGCGGCCGCCCTTGACGCCGAGCTCTAGCTGGCAGCCCACGCTGCAGTAGGAGCAGGTCGAGGCGATGCTGCTCTCGGCCGGGCCTTCCCAGCGCCGGACCCTCTCGGAGAGCGAGCCGGTGGGGCATACGTCCACGCAGGCTCCGCAGAACACGCAGCCGGACTCGGTCAGGGGCCGGTTGAAGGGAGTGCCCACCCGCGACTGGCTGCCGCGGTGCATGAAGTCCAGCACGTTGTTCATCTCCACGTCGGCGCAGGCCCGGACGCAGCGCCCGCACAGGATGCAGAGGTTGTCGTCCTGGTCGATGAAGGGGTCGCGCCGCTCCACGGGGATGTTCTTGTAGCGGGAGGGGAGCTTCGTGGACGCGCCCTTGTCGCCGTAGACCTGGTGCACGGCGTTTTGGAACTCGCAGCGGCCGGTCTGGGGGCAGAACTTGCAGCCCGTGGTGATCTCGGCGCGGCGGGTGCACTCGTGGTTCTCCCAGCAGTCCATCTTGTCCGCGCAGATCAAGCACGAGTTGGGGTGCTCGCTGATGAGGAGCTCCATGATCCCCTTGCGCAGGGCCCGGAGGTTCTCGGTATCGGTGAGCACCGTCATTCCGTCGGCCGCCGGCGTGCTGCAGGAGGCCGACACGCCCGGCTTGCCTTCGACCTCCACGATGCAGAGCCGGCAGGCCCCGAACGGGGACAGGCCCGCGTGGTCGCACAGCGTCGGAACGTTGACGCCGGCCTTGCGGGCGGCGTCGAGAACCGTCGCGCCCGGCTCCACCGATATCTTACGGCCGTCTATGTTTAGATGGATCATGCTACCGCCACCTTGGCTGGGGATTTCTTGACGACCGCCGCCACCTTCTCGGGGCAGACGGTCATGCATACGCCGCAGCGGATGCATTTTTCCTGGTCGATCGTGTGGGGCTTCTTGGCCTCGCCCGAGATCGCCTGGGAGGCGCACTCCTTGGCGCAGAGCGTGCAGCCCACGCACTTGCTCTCGAGGATCTCGTACTGCACGAGGTCCTTGCATACCAGCGCCGGGCACGTCTTCTCGTTGACGTGGGCCTCGTACTCGTCGCGGAAGTAGCGCAGGGTGGTCAAGACGGGGTTGGGGGCCGTCTGGCCGAGGCCGCAGAGCGAGGTGAGCTTGACCATCTTGGCCAGCTGCTCGAGCTGGGTGATGTCCTGGCGCGTGCCCTCGCCGCGCTTGATCTTGGCGAGGATGTCCACCATCTGGCGGGTGCCGACCCGGCACGGGGTGCACTTGCCGCAGGACTCCTCCTGGGTGAAGCTGAGGAAGTAGTGGGCCACGTCCACCATGCAGGTGGTCTCGTCCATGACGATCATGCCGCCCGAGCCCATGATGGAGCCGGCCTTGGCCAGGCTGTCGTAGTCCACGGGCAGGTCCAGGTGCTTGGCCGGGATGCAGCCGCCGGAAGGCCCGCCGGTCTGCACGGCCTTGAACTTCTTGCCCTTGGGGGTCCCGCCGCCGATGTCCTCGACGATCTCCCTCAGGGTGATGCCCATGGGGACCTCTACCAAGCCCGTGTTGTTGATCTTGCCGACCAAGGAGAAGATCTTCGTCCCCTTGGCTGTCTTGGTGCCGGTCTTGGCGTACTCGTCGCCGCCTTTGCGGACGATGAGGGGGATGTTCGCCCAGCTCTCCACGTTGTTGATGTTGGTGGGCTTGCCCCAGAGCCCGCTCTGGGCCGGGTAGGGCGGCCGCGGCCGCGGCATGCCGCGCTTGCCCTCGATCGAGGCGATGAGAGCGGTCTCCTCGCCGCACACGAAGGCGCCGGCGCCCCGGCAGATCTCGACCTCGAAGCCGAAGCCCGAGCCCATGATGTCCGGGCCCAGGAGCCCGCGCTCCTTGGCGGACTGGATGGCGAGGGCCACGTGCTCGATCGCGAGGGGGTATTCCATGCGGACGTAGACGTAGCCCTTCCGCGCGCCGATGGCGTAGGCGCCGATGATCATTCCCTCGAGCACGCTGTGGGGGTTGCCCTCGAGCACGCTGCGGTCCATGTAGGCGCCCGGGTCGCCCTCGTCGGCGTTGCAGATGACGTACTTGGCCTCGCCCGCGGCGTTGCGGCAGAACTCCCACTTGGCGCCCGTGGGGAAGCCCGCGCCGCCCCGGCCCCGCAGGCCGGAGGTCTTGACCTCGGCGATGACCTTCTCGGGGGACATGCCCTCGAGGGTCTTGGCCAGAGCCGAGTACCCGCCGATGGCGATGTAGTCGTCTATGCGCGTGGGGTCCACCAGCTTGTTCTGGGAGAGGATCCGGCGGTCCTGCTTCTTGTAGAAGGGGATGTCGGCCTCGCGGGCGTGGGTCTTCTTCTTGGTGTCGGTGTAGAGCAGGCGCTCGATCGTCTCGCCCTTAAGGACCGTCCGCTCCAGGATCTCGGGCACGTCGCCTACGCCCACGCCCTGGTACAGGATCCCCGCGGGGTCCACCACCACCGTGGGCTCCACCTGGCAGAAGCCGTGGCAGCCGGTCACGCGGAGCCTGACCTTGTCGGCCAGCTTGCGCTTGGCGATCTCGGAGCGGAAGGCCTCCACGACCTTGTCCGAGCCGCGGGCCCGCCCGCACGTGCCCGACGAAATGGTCACGGTCGGGACGGTGGTCCCGGAGCCCTGCCTGCCCAGGTGGGCGGCGGTCTCCTCGAAATCTTCGATGGTCTTGAACGCTTTCATGGTCATTTGTATCTCTTGAGCACGGACTGTACTTTCGCCGGGGTCATCTCCCCGTAGTATTCCCCGTCCACCACCATGACGGGCCCGACCGCGCAGCAGCCGAGGCAGTTGACGGTCTCCAAAGTCATCCGCCGGTCGCGCGTGGTATCGCCGGCCTTGACGCCGAGCCGGGTCTCGACCTCGGTGAGCACCTTGCCGGACTCCCGCACGTGGCAGGCGGTGCCGAGGCACACGGTGGCCAAATGCCGCCCGCGGGGCTTGAACGAGAAGCTCTTGAAGAATGTCGCGACCCCGTAGACCGAGGCGAGCGGCGCGTCCAGCTCGCGCGATATGATCTCGAGGCTGCCTTCCGGCAGGTGGTTGTACTCGCTATGGACGTCCTGCAGGACCGAGATGAGCGCGGAGCGGTCCTTGCCGCGCTTGGAGGCGATCTCTTTTACCGCTGCCAGCTCTTCAGTCATTTGGCCTTCCTGCCGTTCTTCTTGGATTTCTTGGAGAGTCTCGCGTGGATGGCGGCCGCGACTTCCTTGCCCGCGCCCGCCGCCTCGATGACCGTGGCCGAGCCCGTCACGATGTCGCCGGCCGCGTACACGCGGTTGATGGAGGTCTCGCCGGTCCCTTTATTGACGATGATCCCGCCCCATTTCTCGACATTGAGCTCGGGCACGCAGCGGGGGATGAGCGGGTTGGGGCTGGTGCCGATGGCCACCACGAAGGCGTCGCACTCCATGGTGTAGGTCTCGCCGGTGGGTACCGGGCGCCTGCGGCCGGAGGAGTCCGGCTCGCCGAGCTTCATCTTCTCGAGCTCGATGGCCTTGACCCAGCCCCGGTCGTCGCCGTAGACCTTGACGGGGGTGGTGAGCCAGTTGAACTGCACGCCCTCCTCGACGGCGTGGTGGTACTCCTCGATCCGGGCGGTCATCTCCTTGATGGTGCGGCGGTAGACGATGATCGCCTCCTCGGCGCCCAGGCGCAGGGCGCTTCGCACCGCGTCCATGGCCACGTTGCCGGCTCCGACCACGACCGTCTTGCGGCCGGCCCGCACGGGGGTGTCCACCTCGGGGAAGCGGTAGGCTTCCATCAGGTTGACCCGCGTGAGGAACTCGTTGGCGGAGTAGACCCCGGTGAAGTTCTCGCCGGGGATCTTGAGGAACGAGGGAAGCCCCGCGCCCGTGCCCAGGAACACGGCGTCGTACTCCTCGCGGAGCTCGTCCAAGGTGACGGTCTTGCCCACGACCACGTTGCATTCGACTTCCACGCCCATGCGCTTGAGGCCGTCGATCTCGAAGTCCAGGATGTGCTTGGGCAGGCGGAACTCGGGGATGCCGTAGCGAAGCACCCCGCCGGCCTTATGGAGCGCCTCGAATATCTTGACCTTGTAGCCCAGGCGCGCCAGGTCGCCGGCCACGGTCAGCCCGGCGGGGCCGGAGCCCACGACCGCGACCTTCCCGTTCGTCGGCTCGGGGATATCCTCGGTGATCCGGCCGTTGGCGATCTCCCAATCGGCCAGGAACCTCTCCAGGAAGCCGATGCCCACGGGCTTGAACTGCTTGCCCATGTGGCACTGCTTCTCGCACTGGGTCTCCTGGGGGCAGACCCGGCCGCACACCGCGGGCAGGCTGTTGACCGCCTTGAGGATGCGCAGGCCCTCCTCGAACTTGCCCTCGGCGATATGGCCCGCCATCTTCTGGATGGGGACCAGCACGGGGCAGCCCCGCTCGCAGTCGGCGTCCTCGCACTCCAGGCACCGCAGGGCCTCGAACATGGCTCTGGGCGCGTCGTAGCCCTGGTTCACCTCGCGGAACACGCTGCGGCGCTCCAAGGCGTCCAGCATCGGCATGTGGGTCTTGTTCTCGATCTTGATAGGCATGGTCGTCCCCGGTTTAGAGAAGCGGATGGTCGTGCATGGCCTTGAGCCTTGTCCAGCGACGCCGCACCTCGCGCTCGGCCTCGGCGAGCAGGTCGCTGTTCTTCTCGGCGAGCATGTGCTTGGTCTTGCCCATGAGGCCGAGGTAGTCCTTGAGCGGGACCTTCCGGCCCACGGCCTCAGGGTCGTAGGTGATCCTCGTCTTGCCCTTCTCCACCTCGTAGAGGGGGAAGAAGCAGGAGTCCGCGGCGGCCTGGGTCACCTTGCTGCCCATGTCGTCGGCCGTCCGCCAGTTGAGCGGGCAGAACGAGAGCACCTTGCCGTACACCATGCCCTCGCGTTTGGAGTACCATTGGGCCTTTGCCGCCTTCTTGATGAAGTCCTGGGGATAGCCTTCCACCGCGCTGAACACGTACGGGATGTGGGTCGCCGCCATGATCTGCACGGTGTCCTTGTGGTGGTATCCCTTGCCGGCCTGGATCGGGCCCACGTTGCTGGTGCTGGTGCGGTGCCCCATGGGCGTGGTGTAGGAGAGCTGGGCCCCGGTGTTCATGTAGGCCTGGTTGTCGTACTCCAGGATGATCATCCGGTGGTTCCGGTTGGCCGTCCCGATGGTGGGGCCCATCCCAATGTCCATGCCGCCGTCGCCGGTGACCATCACGAAGGTGATGTCCAAACCGTCGGGGAGCTCCTTGCGGAGCTTGCGCTCATGGTACATCTCGACCAGGCCGGAAAGCGTGGGGGCTCCGTTCTGGAAGAGGTTGTGCAGGTAGGTGATCCGGTGCGAGGTGGACGGATAGCCCGTGGTGACCACCATGGCGCAGCCGGTCTGGAAGAGGACCACCACGTGGCCCTCGATCCCCATGAAGAACTGCCGCAAGGACGAGAAGATCCCGCAGCCCGGGCAGGCCCCGTGTCCCGGCGTGAAGCGGTTGGGGGCCGTGGTCAGCCTGTGCAGCGGGGCGGTCTTGACCTTGAGAAGGCCGGTCTCGGGGTCCTGCTCGACCTTGACCAGCCCGTTGCGGGTCTGCTTCTCGGTGAGGGGGGGCAGGATCTGCTTCATGACCACCTTGAGGTCGCCGGGCGTGGCGCCGTGGTAGTCGAAGCGCTTCTTGACCTCGCCCTTCTTGGCGGCCTCCAGGGCCATGTGGAACCAGCCCTCGGCGTCCTCCTGGTAGAAGTCGAGGCCTCCCAGGCCGTAGACCCGGTTGATGCAGACGGTGCTGTTGCCGGGGTCGTCCTTGAGCGCGGCCTTGACCTCGTGGGCCATGTTGCCGCCGCCCGACCCGTAGGAGTCGGCCCGGTCGCCGATGACCACGGCCTTCACGTTCCGGAAGGCGCGCTGCACGTCCGCGATGGGGAAGGGCCGGATCACGGTGGGGCTCACCACGCCGACCTTGTGGCCCTCGGCCCGCATCTTGTCGGCGACGTCCTTGGCGGTCTCTGCGGCCGAGTTGAGCACGAAGAGCGCGGCCTCCGCGTCGTCCATGCGGTAGGACTCGATCATCCCGTAGCTCCGGCCCGTGAGCTGCTCGAACTCCTTGAAGAGGCGGGGCAGCTCCTTGTAGGCCGCCTCCATCGCCTGGTGCTGCTGGTACTTGTTGTTGATGAGGTCCGGGTCGTTCATGTACGGCCCGAATGTGGTCGGGTTCTTGGGGTCCAGGGCGTGGTGCGGGGTGTTGGGCTCGCCGATAAAGCGCTTGATGGCGGGGTCGCCCTTCTCGAATATCTGCACCTTCCGCTTCTGGTGGCTGGTGAAGAAGCCGTCGTAGGCCACCATGACCGGCAGCCGGACCTTGGCGTGCTCGCCGATGCGGACCGCGATGAAGTTCATGTCGTAGACCGCCTGCGCGCTGCGGGCCAGGAGCATGATCCAGCCGGCGTTGAGGGCGAAGTAGATGTCGGAGTGGTCGCCGCGGATGTCGAGCGGGCCGCTGACCGAGCGGCAGGCGATGTTGAGCACCATGGGGAAGCGCGTGCCCGACTGCACGGGGAGCTGCTCCAATGAGTAGAGGATCCCCTGCGAGGCGGTGACGTTCAGCACCCGGCCGCCGCCGACGGAGGCGCCGTAGCAGATGCCGGCGGCGCCGTGCTCGCCGTCGCCCGCCACCATGCGGATGTTGTGGTAGCCCTCGACCCTCATGGCGTCGAGGTTCTCGGCCACCTCGGTGGACGGCGTGATCGGGTAGAAGCCCATCACGTGGAAGTTGATGTGGGCGCCGGCCATCGCGGCCATCTCGTTGCCGCTCTTGAATACGGTCACCTGCTTGGCGCCTTTCCTGGCAGCTTTGACCGCCGGCTTGGTCTTCTTCGCTTTCTTCTCGATGACTTTCATGGTTATCTCGACCGCCTATTTGCGGGTCTCGGGGAACATTGGCGTGCGATGCTTGTCGGCGGAGCCTTCCTCCTCGGTCTCCTTGGTCAGGGCGCCGGAGGGGCAGGAGTCCACGCAGCGCATGCAGCCCTTGCAGTAGTTGTAGTCGATGCCCTTGAGCTTCGTCCTCGGCGCCTTGCCCTTCTCGGCCGCCGGCTCCGTGCCCCAGACGAAGCAGTAGTCCGGGCAGACGAGGTCGCAGATGCCGCAGTGCACGCATTTCTCAAGGTCCAGCGAAGGGATGAAGCCCTGCCGGGAGGAGCTCATGTTCTTCATGACGCTGTTGCCGGCCTCGGTGATGCAGCCGCCGATGGGGGCGGTGAGGTAGCCGAACTTGGGGCCGGGCCTGGAGAGTTTCGGCTCCGGGCCGCCGTTCTTTGAGTTGCCGGGCTTGGCCACCAGCTTGAGCTCCTTGGTGCCCCGGATGAAGGTCTTCTCGTTGCCCTTGACCGCGGCGGGATGCTTCGAGGCGAAGGTCGCCGAGAGGGCCTTCAATATCTCGTCCGAATCCAGGAACCCGCTGGCCTTGGCCACGGCGCCCATCATCGCGGTGTTGACCCGGCTCCTCTCCTCGATGGAGATCGTCAGGGCGTCGATCAGGTAGATGTAGCAGTCGTCCGGAAGGCCGAAGGCCTTGAGCTCCTTGAGGCTCTTGCGGGAGTTGATGATCAGAATGCCCTTCTTGCGCAGCCCCTGCAGGCCGCCCGGGGTCTTCAATAGGGCGTCGTGGAACACGGCCACCATGTGGGGCCGCTCCACCGGGCTGCAGCTCCTGATCTCCTTGTCGGGACCAGCGAAGCGCAAGAACGACTTGATCGGGGAGCCCTTCTTCTCCGAGCCGTACGAGGAGAAGTGCAGGGCGTTGAGGCCCATATTGAGCGCGGCGGCCTCGCCCAAGATCTGCCCCGCCAAGTGGGCGCCGAGCCCACCGATGGAATCGAAGCGGATCTCGTAAAATCCGAACTCATCAACGACTGGAAGATGTTTTACCGAAGCCACAGTTCCTCCGGGAATACTAGCTTATTGTAATGGATGCAACATTCGCGCCAACGCCGGACTTGAAGGGCTAGCGCGTACTGCTAAGAGAAAATGTAGCAAATCATGACCGCCCCCGCAATTACTCAATGCGGGTGCCAGGCACCGGTTATTGAGTAACTTGGGGCCGGGCACCTGCCGGGTAACGGTTGCCAGTTACTCAAAGCGGGTACCTGGTACCGGTTGTCCTTTCTTTGAGTTGTTCGCGGGCTCTGTGGCTCGGGTCAGTCGGGGGAGGCGCTCTTGTAGGCGGCGTCCAGGATCGGGGCGGGGAGGTTTAGGATGAGGGCGTCCACCAGGCGCCGCGCCGATATGTAGGTGTGGGAGTTGATCCGGACCGGGTTCCCGTTGGCGTGTCCTTCGACGGTGTTGCCCGAGATGCGCAGGCTGACGTCGTTGCCGTTGGCGAAGCCTTCCACGTTGTTGCGCGAGAGGCGCAGCTGGACGTCGTTGCCGTTGGCGAAGCCCTCCACGCTGTTGCCCGAGATGCGCAGGTGGACCTGTTTGCCGTTGGCGTAGCCTTCCACGCTCGTGCGCGAGGTCCGCAGATTGATGTCGGCGCCGTTGATCCACCCCTCGATGCTCCTCGGGGAGATGCGCAGCTGGACTTCCTGGCCGTTGGCCCAGCCCTTCATCCGGCTGGGAGAAAGGCGGATGTCGACCTCGTGGCCGTTGGCCCACCCCTTCACGCCAAACGACGTGAATCTCAGCTGAAGATCGCTCCCGTTGACCCAGCCGCTGACGTTCGCCGCGATTCCGGCGCCGGGCGCCGCTTTGACCGCGACCACGGCGAGCGGTCCCGCGACGATCGGCGCCGCTTCCCCGGCCATGAAGCCTTCGAGCAGGGCCGGGGCGTCGGCGTTGACGGCCTGGAGGGCGGGTCCGGCGGCCTGGCGGATGGCCTGGATCTCCCGGGAGAAATCGTGGTTCATAATCGGAGGGGGCGCCGCGGCCCGGGCGGCCCATGCCCAACCCAGCAAGAGCAAAGTCGTTCCGAATATCGTCTTTTTCATAAAACCACCTGTTTTCTTGAAGTAGAATTTGCGCCGGAGCCGGATGGTCGAGATGATGCCGTCCAAGAAAGAGTCCGCAAGGAACGGCGCAATCGCCGGAAATTTCTCATCTATATTTAGGATAGCGGCGCTTCGGTCCCGTGTCAGGGGCCTATCGGGGAGGTCGCGAGGGGGCCGGGGTGCCTAGGCGAAAAAGGGGCCTCGGGAGCCTGCGAAGTCTCATCCACTCCCCTCATGAGGGAGCAAGTATCCGCGCGGTTCCATAAGTGGAGCGTTTTTATGCGGAAAATGGCCATAGACAAGGTTCTAGTTTGGAGCTACGCTGGGAGCGTGACTGGCTCTTAAAAAGAGTAACAAATATAGACAAAATCCTTATGACACGGGGGAATTCCGCGCCCTGGCCGCGTTCAAGACTGCGGGTGATGGGGGCTGGCGGCCTTCCGGATCTCCTTGATGCGGGCGACCACTTTGTCGGTCAGCCAGCCGGGCGTGGAGGCGCCGGCCGTGACCCCGACCTTGCCCGCGGCGGCCACGGCCTCCGGGTCCAGCTCGTCGGCGCTCTCGATATGGACCGTGTTGGGGCGGAGCCTCCGGCAGAGAAGGGCGAGCCGGGCGGTATTCGCGCTGTGCTTGCCGCCGATGACGACCATCATGTCCACGCTCTTGGCGAGCTCGGCGGTCTCTTTCTGCCTGTCGCGGGTGGGCTTGCAGATCGTGTCGGAGACGACCGTCTGGCCGGACTTTCGCTCGATGACCTCGGCGGTGCGCCGGAAGACGTCCTCTTCCTGCGTGGTCTGCGCGACCACGTTGGCCTTCTCGATGCGGGGGAGCTTCTCGGCCTCCTCCGGCCCGGACACGACGAAGGCCTTTCCCTTCGCGTAACCCATGAGCCCGATGACCTCCGCGTGGCCCTTGTCGCCGACGATCACGGTCGTGTAGCCTTCGGCCGCGCGCTTGTCGATCGCGGCGTGGACGCGCTTGACGAGCGGGCAGGTGGCGTCCACGATCTCGAAGCCTGAGGCGCGCAGCTCTGCCTCTTTTTCGGGGGGGATGCCGTGCGCCCTGATGACGACGACGCCGTCCTTGCCTTCGATCTCGTCGAGGGAGGCCACCGCGCGGATGCCCTTGCCCTCGAGCAACTCGACGACCTGCTTATTGTGGACGAGGGCGCCCAGAGTGTAGATGGGCGACTTTCCGGCGAGGGCCAGCTCGCGCACCCGCTCCAAGGTCGTCTTGACGCCCGGGCAGAAGCCCGCCGTCTCGGCCGCGATGATGTCCAGGTCCTGGTCCATAGGTCGCCTCTGGACATCATATCTTAACCAAAGCCTCGGACCAAGGCGGATGCCGGACTGGAGCGTCGCCGTGCCTTTTAGCGTGCGGGATTTCCAAAAAATAGTGCTGGAATCCAATGCGGAATTTACATTCGGCGCCGAATGTAAATTTCCCTGGATATTGTAGCGTTATTTTTTTAAAAATCTGCGGGGTTCCGGCGTTGCGCGCGGCGGACAAGTCTCCATGCCTGGCTGGGGCCCCGCCCGTGGCGTCGCCGTCCACTTGATTAACCCGGCGTCAATAACGATATAATAGCTCCACATGCGGGCGGTCTGCCCGAGCCCGCGAAAAGGAGCCCCATGGAGTGTGCCGAGATTCTTGTGGTCGACGACGAGGTATCGATCCTCGAGCTGTTCCATCGCGGGATCGCGGGCAAGGACTTTAAGGTCACGACGGTCCTTTCCGGCGAAGAGGCCGACGCCATCCTCCGCAAGAAGCGGTTCGATATCGTGGTGACCGACGTGCAGATGGACCCGCCGAACGGCCTGCAGCTCGCCAAGACCATCCGCGAGCGCTGGCCCCGGACGGACGTCATCATCGTCACCGGCTACCCCAGCATGGACACCACCATCAACGCGCTGAAGTACGGGGCCTACGACTTCATCGTCAAGCCGCTGGACCTGTTCCTGATGAAGACGGCCCTCAAACGGTGCGTCGAGCACCGCACGATGCACGCGAGGCTCGAGAGCATCGGGACCACGGCGGAGAAGCTCGCGGGAGACATCGCGGGGCTGGAGGAGCGCCTGGCCAAGATCAGCAAGGACGCTCCGGCGGAGTCCAACGAACTGGAGCGCGACGCCTGCCGCGCGATCGCCGAGCAGACGCGGGGCGCCCTCGAGCAGCTGCGCAAGGACCTCGCGCCCCAGGCCGATGAAAAGCCCAAGGAATAGAGCCGGCAGTAGTCCTGAGCCGCCGTCGTCAGCCTGGCGGTCCCTCCCCCGTTAATTCTTCTTGCCGCCCTTATTCCCTTCTCCGCCGCCGGTCTCGGGCGGCCTGTCCGGCTGGGCGCTGATCCCGGTCCACTTCTGCATGAGTCCGGGCGCGCAGCCCTTCTTTAGCTGGCCCTCCCCCGCGCCCAAGGCCGCCGCGATCTGCCGGCAGGTGCAGCCCCGGGTCCCGAGCATGTCGTAGACCGCGCTCTGGGCGTCGTCCGGCCCCACCTCGAAGGCGCCGAAGCCCGCGTTCTGCGCGTACTGGTTCGCGTTGAGCGCGATGGCGTCGAGCTCCGAGTCCAGGCATTCGTCTTCGGTCTCGCCCGCGAAGCCCTCGAAGACCCCGTCCCCGTCCGAGTCCCCCGGCGCCGCGACCGCGTAGTTGCTGAAGTGCTCGACCTTCACGGTCAGCGTGTTCGCGGCCGTGTCGAGCCTCGCGCCCAGAGCCTGCCACAGCC
>JBDREN010000201.1:0-10340 GCA_043819795.1 Elusimicrobiota bacterium | reverse complement strand
CTGTTCCCGCTTATGCTGATGCTCGGGGCCGGGATGTTCCTTTGGCGGGGGATGAACCGGCTTTACGCCAAGCTTCAGCTGAGGCTGCGCGAGACGTTGGAGAAGGGGCACGCGCGGCCCGAAGCGGGCGCGACGGTGCTTTCGCACCTTGTGGATCATCCCCCCTCAGCCCGGGTCAAAATCGCCTCATTCCGGATCGGAAAGCACGCCGCGGCGGCCGGCAAAGCCATCCGTGATCTGGACCTCCACGACCGGACCGGGGCCAGCATCATCCAGATCAACCGCCTCGGGGAGGCTTTGCCGTCCCCCGGGCCGGCGGTCCATCTGCGCGAGGGCGACGAGGTCCTGCTGGTGGGCTTGGCCGACGAGATCGGGGCGGCCGAGGGCTTTTTGGAGCGGGGAGGCTGAGACTTGGTCTGCGTGATTATGCCGCCGAGGAGCGGCGCCGCTGGTCCTGGCCATAGAGAAAGTCTAACTGAATAAACCACATTATCTATTATGCCAAATCCTGCTTCCGGGCTATACTAACCGTCGGGTTCGGCTCCTGCTTGAGGTGCTCCGAAGGGGAGGCCATGGAAGCGGTGCAGGGAAATCTGCAGTCAAAACGTGCTTCGGCGGAGGCAGACGCAGTCATGGCGGTCGCCGTTGTCGCGGCCGTATCTGGCGGCCGTTTGCAGAAGCGGGCGCTGGAATACCTAAGGATGCTGGCCTTCCTTAATGCCACGCATGCAGGTATTGGAAATGTCGATGACTACATCGGTTCCATGCTGGAAACGGTCACTCGGGAGGGGCAGGACCATATCCTGGAGCGTTCTGCGATTGCGCTCTCGCTTCCGATGAGGGAGAGAGCGTACGCATGGGCCGCCGAAATTGCATCCACGTACGGCAAAGGTCATAGTGAGGGACATGCGTTCCTGGAGAGACTCCGCGAGCGACTGGGAATTGATAAGGGGCTAGCGGGAAAGATCGACAAGGTTGCGGAAATCCGGAACCGTCCCATCTCATCATGAGGAGCTGGTGATGGTGGGGAAGGGCTGCCGGACGGGATGCGCACGTCCCGCACGAAACGGCCCGAGGTCACTTGGAGGTTCTATGCCAGGCCTTCCCAAGGAACTGTGCGAAGGATACAACAGATTCCGCAGAGATTATCTAACGCGTCATCGGGCGTATCTAGAGCGCCTGGCAAGGGAGGGCCAGCACCCGCATACGCTCTTTGTCGCTTGCCCTGAGGGCACAGTGGTTCCGGAAATCATGCTTGACGCCAGGCCGGGCGACATCTTCACGGAGGTCAATATCGCCAATCAGGTCCATCGGGCTGATAGCGACGCAAGCAGCGCAGGAGCCGCCGTCGTTTTTGCCGTCAAATATCTCAAGGTGAGCCATGTGGTCGTATGCGGACATTACAACTGCGGAGGTGTCGCCGCAGTCCTGGCGGGGCTCGATGCGCATGAAGGGGAAATCCGCGCCTGGTTGAGCGGCGTTTTGCCCATTGCGGACAAGACGGCGCACCTTCGCGATAGACTGCAGGCTCGGTGGGACGCCGCGGTTGAGGAAAACGTGATGCTGCAGCTGGGCAACCTCAAGACTCATGAATGCGTCCAGAAGGCGCTGTCCGCCGGACGGCTATGGCTCCATGCCTGGGTCTGCGATTTGCGTGGTGGTATCCTTGTTCTGAATCCGGAAACGAACAGGTTCGAGGCGGTCCCAGAGTGCGCCTGCGGCGACGAAACAATCCGAGATTCCATGTGTGATTTATGAGGTTTCATGGGCAGGAGGCTCCTTTTGTCTCTGGTTGTCAGCTAGGCCAAGGAGATGTCGTGGGGCGACAGATAATCTATGCCATTCTGGCTCTCGGAGTTCTGACCAGCCGAGCATCGCCTGCGTATGCGGAGGGCATGCGTCTGCCGCCGGCGGCGGCGAGCCGAGCCCATGCGAAGAAACGGGACATTCAGTGCGCGGTCGCTCTTGACGACATCGCCTTCATCGTACACAAGAGCAACCGCATGGAAAGCATCAGTCGACAGCAAGTTGTCGACATCTATATGGGGAAAATAGATGCCTGGAAAGAACTCAAAGGGGGGGGCGGCTTTATTTCGATCATTAATGAGGAGCAGGGGCGCGCCATTTTCGGACTCCTTGAGGAGTATTTCCTGCGCAATGGAAAACTCTTGAAGGATGCCGTCGCCATAGGGGCCGATCGCCGGACTATTGCCGCTGTTGCAGCCAACCCTTACGCCATCGGGTATGTATCCATGGCTGCGGCTATAAGAGCAGAAGCGGCGCAGATCGACATCAAGCGCCTGGCGCTGGACGGGGCTGAGGGGCCGGCGGTTGATGCCAAGAACGAGCCCTCTGGACTCCGCCGCGGCCTCGCTCTGGCCGCAAGGCATGCCCTCTCCCGAGTGCGCAAGTTGTTTGGATTCTTTCAAAACGGTGGTCCCGTGGGTCCCACGATTGTCATCGGAAACTGCGGCGCCGCCGAATGGTGGATGCAGGCCTAGCTTATTGTGCCCAAAGAGACAGTATTCATCGGAGTGCTGCTTCTTTCCATGGCCGCGGGCGTCTATGTTCCGACTCTCCTTGATCTACCTCGCTCCGAGGGGCAAGAAGCCATTATGCTGGTACTATTTCCCTTTTGGCTGTTCTATATCTGGTGGGCTCGGTGATCCTCGTTATGCCAGTGGATGATTTGGCGGCGCCAGGAGCACTCTTTCGCATGAAGGGGCCGATCGGTCACCGCATGCGTGTGCGGAAGCGTCGGAGAAAGAATGGATAACCCTGACGTCTTTGAATCTGTTTTCAAACGCGCAATCCGCCAATCCTATGAGCATTGTGATATCCGCCTCGACACCATCTTGCTCGTGACGGACCTCGACCCCAAGGACATCGCCGCATACGAAAGCAAGGTGCGGCAGCTCTTCGGCGCGATATTGCCTTCGGGAAAATCACGGTGGATCTCACTGCATAAGCACAACTATATCGGCTGGGCGCATCTTAGAGCCCACATAGAGAGGCATGAACCTTCACTCATTGTCACCTATCGGCTGCTTCAGGAGGTGCACGATAACACGAAGTCAAGCCTGGGGGCCTTCCTCGACACCATGGCCCGGGCCCTCCGAATCCCTGTGCTCGTCCTTCCGGACCCGGATGGTGAAACCGCGATCCGACCTGGCGCGGCCTGCGGCTCGGTGATGGTCGTAACGAGCCACCTTTGCGGTGCGCACTCTCTCGTAAATTACGGCGTGCGCTTCACCGCCGAAGGCGGCGAATTGACGTTTTGCCACCTGGAGGACCAGGACATCTTCGACCGCTATCTCGCGGCGATCGAAAAGATTCCCGAGATCAGCACCGACGTCGCCCGCGAGCACATTCGGAGGCAGCTCCTCGTCGAACCCCGGCAGTACATCGAGTCGGTGACCCAAATCCTTCAGAAGAGACGTCCCGACATACGCGTTCAAGGGGTCATCGAGATTGGCCACATCATTGACCGTTGCCGGGAGCTTATTCGAACTCGTGAGGCGGACTTCGTGATCCTCGCCTTGAATGATGCGGCTCACCTCGCCATGCCTGGCGCAGGCTACTCGCTAGCCGTTGAGCTCAAGGACATCCCCCTGCTTCTCGTATGACGCATAGAGCCCCTGCTTCGCCCACGTCTTCGCTCCGGTCCCCCGGCCGGCATGGTCGTCGTCGCGAAAGAATGTTCGGCGATGTTCGATTGGGGGCACCCTTCTTGGCGGCGGGAGGCGTTGGAAGATGAGAGGTCCCCGGCGGTCGTTGGATGTCCTCTTGGCGGGGATTTTCGTCCTGGTCATTCTCTTCACCCTCACGCGCTCCGGGACCCAGGCGTTCGTCCCCGATCCGCCCTCGGACTCGGCATCCGCGCGGTCCGGCTACAGTAATCCGTCTAAATACGGGATCCTGACCAGCTCCCGATGGGCCTACGGGGACAAGTATAAGAGAGAGGACCTCAAGCCGGTCGCGCCCAACAACCCCCATCCCGAGCCCCAGCCCCACAGGGACCACCCCTGGTACATGGGGATCTCCCCGGACGGGCGGAAGCTCTACGTCTCCCTGACCGGCAACGAGCTCGAGCCCGGCAGCGAGGTCGCGGTCTTCGATACGGTCGGCAAGGAGGTCGTCGGGCGGATCCGGGTGGGCTCAAGCCCCATGCATGTTGCCTTCCATCCCGGCGGCCGTTTCCTGGTGGTCCTGAACCAGCTCTCCAACTATGCCTCCGTGATCGATACGAGAAAGGACGCGGTCGTCTCGGAAATCCCGCTGGACTTTTACTGCCAGTACATCGTTTTCAACAAGGCGGGGACGCGCGCGTTCGTCAGCAACCGGTACCTGAACCAGGTGCTCGTGGTCGACATCGAGGCCGTGGGGAGCTCCTTCAAGGGCGGGATGCTGGAGCTGGGCGGCTACGACGACAGTTCCTTCAAGGCGGAGGCCGACGGGAGCTCCGGGGTCTACGGGGCGCTGAACCATTCCTGCGGCGGGGCGGAGTGCCACGCCGCTCCCAAGAGCGGCTTCTACGCGGGCAAGGACCGCCTCAAGAGCTTTTTCTCCGCCATGCACAACTCCGTGGCGGGAGACGCGGAAGACAGCGTCCTGCTCCGGGCCGTGCGCTCGGTCAAGGAAGGCGGGTTCGCCGACGACCGTGCCGGCAACAACTTCCACGCCGGGGGAAGGGTGATCTGGAGCAAGGGCGATTCCGGCTACCGCGCGGTCGCCGAATGGATCGACTCGGCCGGGACCGGCCCCGGCATCCCCGTGGGGAACTTCGGGTCCAAGCCGCGCAGCCTGTATCTCAGTTCCGACGAGAAGTACCTTTTCGTGGGCAACCTCGGCACGCAGGACATCTCCATCATCGACGTTGAGAAGCTGGAGGAGGTCAGCGGCATCTACACCCAGAACCTCGTCACCGACCTGGCCATGCATTACGACGAGAGGACGGGCCGGGACCTCCTGATCGCGCTCTCCATGGGCGTCGGCTTCGGCGCGGCCAAGGAGCGGGACCCCCTAGGCGGCGAGACGGAGGACCGGGATCACGCCGCGGCCCAGTTCACGGTCATCCGCGACACCGCCACGACCGCGCCCCTGCCGATCGAGAAGCAGAAGGTCCTCGGCCGGTTCGACGCGATCGACGGCACGGCCGGTTTCAAGATGACGGACATCCAGAACGACATCATCGTGGTGGACGCGGGCGGCCTCAAAATCCCGCCCAAGTCGGGACGGGGCCGGCTGCGCTACGCGCTCATGGCCAACCGCTACGAGGCGCACTGGGATTGGGTGCGCTACACCTCGGACTCGGCCGAGATCCTGCCGCAGGACATCAGCGGCGACATCCCTCCGGAACTCCAGCGCGTCGTGGGGTCCTTCCCGGAGGGCATCGCTGTGCGGGGAGACAGGGCCTTCGTGGCGATGCTCGGTTCCTACGAGCTGGTCGAGTACAGGATCGACCCGGCGGCACGGGAGGCCTCGGACATCCTGGAGCCTGTGGCGGTCTATAAGACCGGCATCATGCCGCGGGCCGTGGTCGTGGGCCCGGAGGGCACCCCCGCCGAAGGGAAGGTCTTCGTCAGCAACTTCATGGGCGAGACGGTGAGCGTGATCGACCGCCGCACGGGGAAGTCGGAGGAGTACGTGGTTGGAGACCTCTCCCGGCCGGTCCCGGACTCAAACGCCGAGAGGGGGGAGATGTTCGTGAACACCAACATCTTCTCAGCCGACAACGACACCTCCTGCCAATCCTGCCACATCTACGGCCTGAGCGACGCCAGGGGCTGGGGCGCGGGCCAGGCCATCGCCCAGATGCGCGACGGGAAGTTCGTCAACGGCGGCCTTCTGGCCATCCCGCAGCTCAGGAACCTCTTCGCGACCCAGCCGTTCTACTTCGAAGGCACGCACACGGCCTTCGACGCGCAGTTCGACGACGCCAGGGAGCACGTCACGCTGCAGGCGTTTTTGGAGCCGAATCCCCACGGGGACTTCACGGGCCTCTTCTCCTCGGTCCCGAAGAGCCGGAGGAAGAAGGAGCACGAGGAGATCCAGGACAAGATGTCCACGGCGCCCTGGGGGGACGCCTACGACGACTTGAGGGAGCGGCGCGATGAGCACATGCGCAGGCGCACCCTGGAGTACTTCGGCAAGGCCTTCAACTTCCGGGACTTCCAGCGGTTCATCGGGGAGTATCAGGCCGCGGAGACCCGGCTCATGCCGAATCCGTACGATCCCCGCAACCCCTCGGTCGCCAGAGGCAAGCTCCTCTTCAACGACCTGGGCGTGGGCTGCGTCATCTGCCATAAGCCGCCCGAGTTCACGGACAAGGCGGAGATCCTCTACCACAACAATGAGCGCGTCCTCCCCTCCATCATCAGCTTTACCCGCAGGGAGAAGGCGTTCACGCTGGTCGGCCCGCACTGGATGGACAGGGTGAACGACCATAAGAGGGACCTCGAGTACTGGGAGACGGGGCGGGTCGAGCGCCAGGAGGGGAGCGTCACGACCTTCCCGCTGAGGGGCCTCTTCGATCGGCCCTTCGCTTTCCTGCATCATGGACGTGCCATGTCCGTCCTGGAAACGTTCGCCGCTCCCAAGCACTACGCCTTGAGACGGTTCAAGTACCCGGCGTTGAGGGGGGGCGAGCGGGTGCGGGAGAGCCGCCGCGAGCGGGGCTTTAACGAGCTGAGCTTCCTCGAGGAGCGGACGTTTATGATGGACACGCACGGGGGGACCTCGCATCTCAACGTGGCGCAGGCTCGGGACCTGGAGAGCTTCCTCCTCGCCATCGAATAAGAGGCTGAAGATGAGTCTTGGATTCTTGGACAATCCCAACGGCAATATTCGAACAATCCGCTTCGAATGATGACACCAAAAGCCAGATATTCTTGGATCACCACGCGCTGATGACCAAACTGCAGATGAAATGGGCGGGCGTGGCAGCGCTGATCGCTTTCTCGTTGTTCCTGCTCTACCCAACGGTCGATTGGTATTCCAAAGACGCCGGTCAGCGGGAGCGGCTTGAGGCCAGCCGCCTGCGTCCCAAGCGGCTGCTGAATCTCGGCCTTGACCTTAAGGGCGGAACGCAGCTCCTCATGGAGCTCGCGGTCGAGCACCTGCGTCCTGACGCCGATATCGCCGACGCGCTGGATCGCGCGATCGAGATCATCCGCAACCGCGTCGATCAACTCGGCGTCGCCGAGCCGCTGATCGCCCGCCAAGGGGAACGTTGGATAGTCGTGCAGCTTCCCGGCATACGGGACTCGCGTCTCGCCAAGGAGGTGATCGGCCAGACGGCGTTGCTGGAGTTTCGCCTCGTAGACTCCTCAGACGCCGCTCAGAGCGCGGTACAAAAGATATATGAACTAGGCGATCCGTTTATCGACGACGCGATCTCGCCGGCCGCGGCGCGGCTGCTGCCCCAAGGGACCATGCTTTTTCGTTCGCGGGAGGGCGGATACCACGTCCTGCGAGACACGGCGGCGGTGACCGGCGCCCACCTGGACTCCGCGCGGGTCGAGACCGGCGACAATGGGCTGCCCCTAGTCGCCTTCGAATTTAAGCCGGAAGGCGGCAGGCTTTTCGGCAGCTTCACGAGAGCCAATGTCGGCAGGGATATGGCGATCGTGCTCGACGGGATCGTGCAGTCCGCGCCGCTCATCGAAGAACCGATCCTCGGAGGCAGCGGCATCATTGAGGGCACCTTCCGCATGGAAGAAGCGCGCAAACTCGCGATCGTGTTGCGGGCCGGCGCGCTGCCGGCCCCCTTGAGGATCATTGAGGAGCGGACCGTCGGCGCGACGCTCGGCGCGGACTCCATCCGCAAGGGCCTGCGGGCCTGCATAGTCGGGGTCATGCTGGTCATGGTCTTCATGCTGATCTACTACCGCATGGCCGGTCTTTTTGCGGATGTCGCGATGATGCTCAATCTGCTCTTCGTGCTCGCCATGATGTCTTATTTCAACGCCACGTTGACCTTGCCGGGCATCGCAGGGATTCTTCTGACGGTCGGCATGGCCATTGACGCCAACGTGCTCGTCTTTCAGCGCATCCGCGAGGAGCTGGAACTCGGCAAGCCGACCAGGATCGCGGTGGACACAGGATATGCAAAGGCGTTTTCCGCGATCATCGACGCCAACGTGACCACGCTGGTCGCTGCGCTTTTCCTGTTTCAGTTCGGAACGGGGCCGATCAAGGGATTCGCGGTCACGCTATCGCTGGGCATCCTCTGTAGCATGTTCACGGCCATCATCGTCACGCGCATGATGTTCCGCGCTTATCTGGCATTCGGACCCGCCGACACACTGAGCATTTAGCCTATGCGAATATTCAAAGAGACGCCCACTTTCGACTTCATCGGCAAGCGCGCCGTCTGGTTCGTGATGTCTGGCGTCATGCTTGCGGCCAGCATCTCCGTCTTGCTCACTCGCGGGCTCAACTATGGGATCGAGTTCACTGGCGGCATCTTCGTCCAGATAACCTACGAGAGCCCCCAGACCCTCGCGAACCTGCGCGGCGACCTGCGAAAGGCAGGTTTTGAAGGCGCTCTGACGCAGCATTTCACCGGGTCCAACTCCTTCGCTATCCGGATCAAGGGCGCCGATGATGAATCGGCCGGAGTGGTCGATGAACTGATTGCGGCCCTGGGAGCCGCGAGCCCGGGGATGACGTTCGAGGTCGACAGGAAGGAGTACGTGGGCCCAACCGTCGGCCGGCATCTATACAGGCGGGCCTTATTCGCGATCGTCTTCTCGCTGTTGGGCATCGTCTGCTATGTCGCATTCCGCTTTTCAAATCCGTTATGGGGCATCGCCGGCGTCGCCGCTCTCGCTCACGACGTTCTCGCGGCGCTGGGCCTTTTCGCGGCGCTCCAGATGGAGCTGGACCTTGTGCTCGTGGCGGCCCTGCTGACCATTGCCGGCTACTCAATCAACGACTCGATAGTGATTTTTGACCGGATGCGCGAGAAGATGCGCGTCCTGAGTCGTGAGCCCCTGCATGCGGTGTTGAACGACAGCATCAACGGGACGATTTCTCGGACCATCATTACATCGATGACCACCTTGTTTGCCGTTATAGTGCTGCTCCTTGTCGGCGGTACAGTCATCCATGATTTCGCCCTCACGTTGACCTTCGGCGTGATCGTGGGGACCTACTCCAGCATGGCTATCGCAGCCCCGCTCGTTTATCACTGGGAGAAGAGGCAACAGCGCCAGCCTCCAGAGTGAGCCGTCATGTTCAGTGGTCCCCCGCAAGCGACCCTCGCACGTAGAGCGAAAGCGGCACGAACAGTCGTCGATAAGTCGCTCAGCAGGTCGGCGGCTTCCTTTTCCGTCTATGATTTGGGAGTGCTTAGCCGGCACGCCAGGTGCTCCGGTCGGCTGTGGCGGGATCGCCCTTTCCGGGGGTATTGAGCGATTTGATGTCGGTCGTGAAGAGGCGATTGTTGAAGATATGCATCGCGGTCCTCTGTTCGGCCGGCTTGGTTCGGATCTACCTCCACTATTCTAGCTACCTAAGATATCACTACGAACGGTGGCGTTATCCACCGATCGAAAGCGGGAACACGAGGCTCTCTGCCGATATCGCGAAGGAGATCGAGGCCCGCAATCGTAGCGAGGTCGTGCGGGCGTACCGGCGCGTTCTCGATCTGCTCGAAGCAGCCGCGGCCGAGGGCCTTGCCGTCGGCCATCTCCAGAAGAAAATGCCGCGTGTCGCACGCCTGATAAGCGAGCGAAAGTACCGGTTCGCGCAGATTCATCTCAACACCATCTATGTGCGTATCCCTCGCAAGCGGGAAGGGATCCGACTTCCGGAGGACGACGTTGCAGTAGAAGATATCTTCCCCGAGTTGTCGGAGTCGCTTGTACCCCGGGACGGCCGCTCGCGCAGAGGGTCGCGAAGATGAGTCTTCTGCTATGGCCCCTGCAAGTGCGTAGCTTCCTGGCAAGCGGGCTCTGCGGCGATCCGCGCCCCATTTCCCTCGGAAGGGCCAGTCTCAGGCCGGTTTTCTCCGGTTCTGTTAGTCCTGCTGTGTCACGAAATCTCCTTCCCTCATCGGACAGGCCTCACACAAATTGGATGGTCTGTATACGCCCTTTTTAGACGAGAAGCGGGTTTTTTGTGACACAGCAGGATTAGGAGTCTGTTGGGAATAGATAAAGAGATTGAAGAAGGACCACATCCGCAAACTCCGCCAAGGAGGCGTCCATGGGAGTCGATCTGGAGAAGATCCTGCGTCCGGTAGACAATCCCCTCCCCCCCTTCGTCCCGAAATTCATGACCATCGCCAGCGGGGAGGAGATGGTGATCCGTCCGGTCAGCCGCGAGGAGATACC
>JBDREN010000200.1:0-2618 GCA_043819795.1 Elusimicrobiota bacterium | reverse complement strand
CTTGAAGCAGTGATACTCAAAGCCGATGAAGGAGGCCTGGTAGAGTTCGAGAAACCGCGGATTCACAAGCTGCTCCTTCCGGGTTTCGGGCGTCGCCCCGATGAACTTCTTCGCATAGGCCATTGCGCCGCCGATGCCGTTTGGCTGGGAGACCCGGAGGCATTTCATCGGGTCCGTCTTCCCCTCCTCGTCCAGCGCCTTCGCAGGGCAGGCCTCGACGCAGAGGTTGCACCGGTTGCACAGCTCGTCCCGGACGGGGGGATCGGAGTCGAGAGGGAGATCGGTGAGGCAAGCGGTAAAGATGATCCGCGTTCCGTAACGGGGGTGGATGACGAGGTTGTGGCGCCCGAAGACGCCCAGTCCCGCGGCGACCGCAGCGTGCCGTAGCGAGAGGTCGGCGATGACGCCCATCGCGGGGGCGGCCATGTTCAGCGGATAGGAGGGGGCGATCGATGCCGCCTTCGCCCGGAACCGGTCCTCGACGAACTTCGCGAGCAGGTAATTGTTTCGGGTCACCAGACTCATCAGCGCAAGACGCGACATCATTCGGACCCGCTGGTTCTCCGATTCGAGCCCCCCGTCGAGTTCCCGGTATCCCAAAACCACGATCGCCCGGACACCGGGGAGCAGCGTGCGCGGATCCGGCGTCCGTAAAGAGCGGTAATCCCCTACAGCGGCAAACCCCACCACGTCCGCCCCGTTTTCCCGGCCGAAATTGCGAATGGCCTCCTTCATGGTTCCCTCCTTTAAATCGGCGGATTAACGAAATCCGGACAGCCGATCGTTTCACGAGAACACGCGTAAACCGTTTCAACCGCTGCGGCATACCTGCAGCGGACTTCAGACCGGACAGGAATACGGCGCCCGTCCCTGTCGGGGCGGCGGCATGTTTTCATTAACACGATTCATCTCCCGTCTCAAGGAACAACCGAAACTTTCCCAAGCCGCTGAAAAATAAAGCTTGACATTCCGCCCGAACCCCCCTATAAGGTCACCGCCTCGTGGCTCCAGGCGGAGCGGCGGAGTGCAGAGTTGGATATAAGCGTTATTGAAGTGCAAGGCTGGGCTACGTGTTTAAAAAAGGTTTTGAAATTCCTGTAGTTTTTGCCATCGTGTTCATCCGACTTGTAAAGAATTCATGAAAGGAGGATGCACAATATGTCAGAAGGTACAGTGAAGTGGTTTAATGAGCAGAAGGGCTTCGGTTTCATCGAGAAGTCTGAGGGTGGCGATGTTTTCGTTCATTTCAGCGCCATTCAGGCCGGCGGTTTCAAGACGTTAACCGAGGGCCAGCGTGTGAGTTTCGACATCGCGCAGGGTCAGAAAGGCCCGGCTGCGGAGAATGTAAAACTCCTGTAGGATTTGATCCGCAGAAAATGGAAGGCCTTCCGGCGCCTGCAAACGGCGTCGGAAGGCTTTTTTTTTATCCGAAATTACCAATCGGCAGGAATCCTGGCCGCGCCGTTTCGAAGGATGGAGCGGCGGTAGACGCAAAAGGAACACCGAACCCGCCGCCGCTCCCCGGGCCAACGCACAAAGGAGTCGAACCATGATCTCCCGTCGCGCTTTCCTGAAGACCCTGGCCGGGATCGCCCCGATCCTCGGCGGCGCCGGGCTCTGTCTCTCCTCTCCGCTCTGGGAGCGTCTGTTGGCGGGCGGCGACGCCGGGGCCCTTTTTGCGCTCGATTCGAACTCCGATCTGGTCCGTCTCGCCCCGCGGGCGCGCTTCTGGACCTCCGTCCCGCTTTCCGGCGCCGACTGCCGCCCATGCCATACCTCTCCCGAAATCCTGAAAGGAAAACCCATCCGCCACGCGGCCGGGGTCGTCAAGTGCCTCCTGTGCGCCCAGGGCTGCGTCCTGCGGACCGGTGAGCGCGGCCGGTGCCGCGCCCGGATGAACGTCGGCGGCGAACTGAGGAGCCTCGTCTACGGCCGTCCGATCGCGGTCCATGTCGACCCGATCGAGAAGAAGCCCTTCTACCACTTCCTCCCCGGCGCGGCGGCCTATTCGCTGGCCACCTCCGGCTGCCCGCTCCGCTGCAAGTTCTGTCAGAACTGGGAGATCTCCCAGGCCTCCCCGGAGGATTACCAGAGCCCTCCGCTCTCCCCCGACCGGATCGTCCGCGCCGCGCGAGACCGGCAGGCGCCGGTGATCGCCTTCACCTACAACGAGCCGACGGTCTTTGCCGAGTACATGGTCGACATCGCCCTGGAGGCGAAGAAGCAAGGGCTTCGCCCCGTCCTGATCAGTTGCGGGATCATGAACGAGGCGCCGCTCGCGGAGTTCTGCGACGTCCTGGACGCGATCAAGATCGACCTGAAGGGGTACGACGAGGCGTTCTACCGCGACGTCTGCGGCGCCGAACTGAAACCCGTCCTCCGGAGCATCCGGCAGATCGCGAAGAGCCGCGCCCATCTGGAGATCGTCAACCTCGTCGTCCCGACGCTGAACGACTCCGAGAAGATGCTGCACGGCCTGATCGACTGGGTCCTGGGGGAGGTCGGACCCGATGTCCCGGTCCACTTTACCCGTTTCCATCCGGACTACCAGCTTAGAAACCTGCCGCCCACGCCGGTCGCGACGCTGGAGCGGGCCCGGGAGACGGCGCTCGGGCGGG
>JBDREN010000199.1:0-13878 GCA_043819795.1 Elusimicrobiota bacterium | reverse complement strand
GTAAGAAGGAGGCGCCGTGAGCCCTGCATCGTCCCAGGCCGCGACCAGCCGGCGCCCAGAGTCGGCCCGCCCCACCCGATAGACGTCATTCACCGCGATTTGCCAACCCGGGGGAAATCCCGAGATACGGGTCATGCGCCCGGCATCCTATGGCCGGGACGTCCGGGCTCCCGGGGAGGTTCAGGGGTAGACGAAAGTCGCGGCCAGGGTGAGCTCGCCACTGGAGCGCATCGGGATGAGCTTCGTCTCGGATTTCTCGTCGCCGGTATTCTCGTGGGTGATGATCGTCACCCTCGCGACGGTCAGGTCCTCGCCGCGGCCGGACCCGTAAAAATTCACGTAAACCAGATACGTGCCCCTTATGGGCGCCGGTGCGGCGAAGATCTCGGGGCCGTAGCCGGTCGTCACATCGACATCCAGCGCCCCGCCGTTATCGAGGGCCCGGTTGGCGTAATAACAGTGCTCTCCGTCCGGCGTGACGACGTGGAGATCGAGATCCGTGCCGTCGGTGTCCCAGCCCAAGACCACCCGGATCCTGGGCCGCGACGCCCCGGAATAGGCCTCATAGAACTGCGTGCGGGCGCGCTCCTTGCCGTCGGGACTCCTAATCTCGACGCTGTTCGACCCCGGACCGAAGGAATAGGGCCTGGAGAACCTCCCGTCGCGCACCTTCAAGGGCATGGGGATCCCGTTGACGATAAGCGTGTACGGCTTCTCATGGTCCTTTATCGCCGACTTGATGCGGCCCTCGATCCGGCCCGCCCGGCTTTGCCCCGCCTGGGAGCTCACGTCCGACGCGGGGTAGTTCACTTTCTGGGAGAACTTGATCTTCTCCCCCTTCGAATGGCGCCACCCGCCCGGGGGAGCGTCCACCTTGATGGCCTCGCCCCAGGCGGCGCTTGACGCGGAGACGAGCATTCCGGAAAGGACCAGGACCCGCGCGTTCCTAGAACGAGCCATTCCCATAACGTTCCCCCAAGACCAAGCTCTTCGCCGTGCTCTCTATGAACCTCTCGTCGCCGCCGTTCGGATGGGACCTGAACGCCAGATGCAGGTACTCGTGCGCGACCGTCAACCGGTCCTCGACCGTCCGGACGGCGCGCGCGAAGATGCGGCCTCGTTCAGGGTCCGCGAAGGGCTCGCCCGAGGTCAGCTTGCAGACGGCCACCTCTTCCGGTTCCTCGAACCCGGGCTCGGACATCAGAAGCGCGCGCCAGGCGCGCCGCCTCCCGTCGAGCCAGGCCTCGGCCTCGGCGAGCCGGACGCACCGGCGCGTTCCCTTCCGTTCCATCACCCCGATCCGGCCGCCGGGGTACGCGGAGCGCAGGATCTCGTCGTAGTGGAAACCGTCTCCCGCGAGGCGCTTGGCCCGCCTCCAAGAAAGCAGGTTCTTGGCGTCCTTCGTCATGTGGTAACGCACGGCGGGAACGCCCTTGAGGACCAGAGAATCGGTCCATCGGCTCAAGCGCCGCGCCCTTTCGGACGGGAACCGGACCGACACCCTCTGCAGTCGCGTCGAGTCCCCGATGTGAAGGCACCCGTCTTTCTCGGCGGCGTTCTGCGCCAGGTAGGTGCGGGCCAGTATGGCGAACGCCCTCGCCGCCTCGGTCACTTCGGTCTCCACTTCCCGGTCCAGGACCCGGGCCACGTATTCGTTGACGTCAAAGTCGCCGACCACGGCTTTCTCCGAGCCCCGCTGGACGAGAAAAAGCTCCCCCTTGGCCTTAAAATCAAGGCTCTTGCCGTTCTTGAACACCGCTCGATAAGACCCGTCGAGCGGCCCCGGACCGGCCTTCCCGCCCCCCGGCAGATCGAGGACCTCCGCGATCGGATACCGCCCGAAGAAATCGACGATGACGCATTGTCCTGATGGACCCGCTCGCTCCCGGTCGGCGAACCGGGCGATGACCCCGCCCCACTTCGCGATCACCTCCCCGCTGGAGCCATCTCCCGAGACCCAGACGGCGGTTCCGTCGTTGAGCCACCCCGCGAACCCGCCGACAAGCGCTCCCTTCCTGGCCGGATGATCCCAGGTGAACGTCTTGATCTTGAGCAGCCCCCCCAGGTCCTTGGCCGCCCCCTTGCCTCCTCCCTCGGTGAACACCCGCGCCAGCGCCGGCCGCGCCTCAGCCATCGCCTCCGCCGAACCGCCGATCCGGTGGAGCGCTCCAAGAAGATCCCGCACCCGTACGACAAGACCCGGCCCGAGCGCCGAGACATCCAGCAGCCAGGAGTGGTCCAACCCATGCCGCTCGCGCCAGTAGCGCCTCCAGGCCGAAGGATCGACGCCCAGCCGGACCGGATCGAAGTATAGACCGCACGAGCGCACCAGGGCTTCGTCCATCTCGACGCGCTCGCCCGGCCGGCAGCAGAACACCTCTCCCGGGTGATCGCCACCGCAGTCGTAGGGCGAACCGCTCAGACGATTGTCGACGAGGTACAGATAGACGAAGAGCTTCCACACGCTCCCGAGAGGACTTTCGACCGACTCGCGCAGCGGGCCTTTTTCGAGGACGGCGCCGGCCTCGTCGAACGAGGCGTACTCCTCCCCGCCGCGGCCCAGAAACGCCGCCTCGAGCGCTCCCTCGGGCGCGGCGGGCCTCGCGGCCGCGACTCCGGCCAGGCACCCCGCCAAGAGCAGGCTAACGGACCACGATCGTCTTAAACTCAGGACTGTTGCCTCCCGCAAACGCCTTTTGCTGCGGCGCGTACATCCTGTAGAACCGCGCCCTCGGGACCTGGAACGTCCCCGCCTGGGAAAAGCGGACCAGATGCCGGATCACGAAGGGCTTCTCGAGCCGCTCGATGGGGATCGAATAGCGCAGCTCTCCCGGGGCATGCCTCGCCCCCTCCATCTCATAGAGCCCCGCATGCCCCGGCAGTCCACGGATCTTCAGTCCCCACGCCGATTCGTCCACCTCGCTTCCGGCGGGCAGGGGGACCTCCACGACCCCGAACCGGTACAGAGAGCCCGTCCCCGGAGTCACCCTGACCTCGTCGAGGTAGATATCCGAGGTGTCGACCCGCCATCCCGGGCCCACGCGCCGAGCCTGGAATTCGAGCGCATTGCCGCTCGGCTCGAGACGATAGAGGTCGCGGCTGATCCGCAGCGGCAGGGCATGGGGCTCCGAGGCGAACGAGTCGTAGATGACATGAGCCTTGAGCCCCTTGGGCGGCTCGCTCTCCAGCTCCACTTCCGCTTTCGCGCCGAGCCTGCCGCGATAGAGCCAGCCAGAACGGCCCAGGCCCGTCTTCTCCTCGCGCCAGTCCCCGCCGGGCTTGATCCTGACGGGTTTCGCCGACGACCGCGTGACGTCGAGGGCCTTGCTAAGAAAGATCAGGCCCAAAGACCGGTCGACGGTCGGGACCTCCGAACCCATATCGAACAGCACCTCGCGGACCTCGCTCCGGTCATCGTCGCCCCGCCCCTTCCTGGACACTCCCAGGAAGTTCATGGCCCGCGAGATCGAACCGCCCGAGCTCCGCTCTCCGGCTTTTCCCAGAAGCAGCATGGCCCTGGCGATCGGCAGGCGGCTCTCTTCAAGGCCGGCCTGGGCGGCCCCGGCCAGTATCCCGAAACGGCGGGGGATCACCATCCCTTGAGCCCCCATCGCGATCTTCGTGAGATAGACCCCGAGGCTTTTTCTCAACTTGCTGTTGTAACCCGAAAGCACGTAGCTGTCGCGCATATCGGCGTGGAGCGCGGCCCCTCGGTAGAGGGCCGAAGGGCTCAACTCCAGGGCCCGCTCCATGACGCCGGTGAGCAGGGTCCGGGTCGGCAGGCCCATCTCGCCGGCCAGGAAAAGAACGACCGCGTCCCCGAAGACATCCTCGCCCCCCGAGCCCTTGCTGTAGACTTCCAAAAGGTTGCTCCAATGCTCGGCCGGCAGCTCGCGCCCGGTCACCTTGCCGACCCTCCAGTCCGCGTAATAGGCGTAGGCGGTCATGAAGGCGGAGCCCTCCGTCATGTTCCCCCACCAACCGAAAACGGCGTCCGGGCCCGCCATCCGCACGAGCCGCGCGCGGTTATCGACCATCAGGTCCTCGAGACGGGCCATCGTTTGGGGGGACAGCCCGAGTTCGCCGGAATGTTCGACAGCCATGCTCAGCGGTATCAGCCGGCTCGCCGTCTGCTCGACGCATCCGTAAGGGTACGCGATGAGCCTGTCCGCCATCGCGAGGAAGAGCTGCGACACGCCGTTGGCCACGCTCAGCCGGACGTTGAAGGCGTTCGCGGGGATGTCGATCGCCGACTTGCGCGACGCGAGCGGGACCTCCGAGGTCCGCGTCGTCAGCCAGCGCCGAGGAACCAAGGAGACGGAGGTCTCCAGCGCGTCGATGACCGCTCCCTTTGAATGAAGGCTCGTCTTTACCGACCCCGATTTCCGGGCGCTCAGCCCAAGGGCGATATGGTTGGCGCCCGGGTGGAGACTAAGAGTCCTGCGCCCCCGCATGCCCAGCCCGGAGGCGCGGAACTCCAGCTCCCGGGAACCGTCCGTGAGATTGAAGGCCACCATACTGATCATGGGCTTGGCGCCGTACCTGAACACGACCGGGCCCGTCCATTTGAGGTAGTGGTCTTTCCTCGAGACCACGTACGCCTTCCTCTGGCCGACGATCCCCCGCTCCGAGACCGCCCTGCCCGTGATGCGCCACCGGGTCAGGGAATCGGGCATCTTGAACGAAAAACGAGCCTTGCCGGAGGAGTCCGTCCTCAGGGAAGGCAGCCAGAGCGCGGTATCCACGTCCTCCCGGCGCGGCCGCTCCCTGAGCTTCAGCCGCCTGCGATGGTAATCGCCCCCGGGCGAGGAGCCCGGCGGCCCCGCGCCCCAGCTCGCCGAATCGTACGTGAAGAAATCCAGGCTGGAGGAGGTCTTGACCTGGTTCCGGCGCAGGTGATAGAAAAAATCCAGGATGTTGGGCGCGATCTCGGCCTGCAGGACGTATATCATCTCGTCGACGACGCTCACGGCCACGCTCGCCGGCAGCGGCTTGCCCTCGAGCGTGGTCGTCACCTCGACATGGACCGTTTCGCCGGGCTTGTACTCCTTCTTGTCGGGGCGGAAAGCGATGTCGATCGACGGGATATCGATCTGGATTCCCTTGTTCTGAAAGACGTAGCGCCCGTTCAAGACGTAGGCCACCGACATCGTGATGTTGGGGCTATACTCCTTCCTAATCGGGATGCGCGCCCTCCACTGATGGTCCGACATGCGCTTGAAACTGACCCGCCCGCTCCCCTTCGGCATCAGCGCGTGGGACGCCACCTCATCGCGCTCCATCGTCACCAGCGCGTGATCGACCTTTTCGGAGAACGTGATAAGGGCCGTGGCGTCGTCGCCCGGCCGGTACGTCTCCTTATCGAGGATGATCGAGACGCTCCCGGGCGTGCTCCTGAGCTCGGGGCCCTCCACCCAGTGGTCGGCGCTACCGACGATATTGCCGCGGCTGTCCTTCACATGGACCGAATACGATCCCGACTTCTCGAACACGACGGCGCACTTGCCGTCCGTCACCGGGCCCGAGGACGTGGAGCGGTCCTCCAGGCGGATCGCTTCCCACGATTCCGGCCCCCCTTCCGCGCGGGCGGTCCCCGGGGTCCGGGATCCGACGGTGAAAACGACCTTCTTGCCGGGCTTCGTCAGATTCCTATCGGTGGAGACCTCGAAGGCGGCGATCCCCGCCTCAATGAGGATCTCCTTCGTGGCCGTGACCCGATACGAGGTGCCGTCCACGCCGCGTACCCGCAGCACATAGCGGCTCGGGGAGGGCGCGGCCGGCAGCTCGAAATCCACGACCCCCTGTCCGGACGCCTGGAATTCGCTCTTGACGAGCTCCACCGGAAAGCGTCCGAGATAATTGAGCTCGCCGGCGACCATGCTCAGCTTCTGCGCGCGCACGTTCAAGTCGACGCGCGCGTCACGCACGGGTTCTCCACCGGGGTACGTGAGCCTGAGCCGCCCCTTGATGGGCTCGCCCGTCTTGAACTCCGATTTGTCGAGGACGATGTCGATCTCAAAATGGGGCTTGGCGTAGCGGGAGACGCGGAACGCCCCCGCGTAGACGTCTCCCTCGTAGGTCAGCTCGATGGAATAGCCTCCCGCCGCCGCGAACTTCGGCAGCCGGAAGCTCGTGTCGCCCCCCGCGACGGGGTCCTCTAGCTCCATCGACTTGACGATGAGAGGGGTCCGGTTCGGGTCCAAGACCACGACCCGGACCTTCCCCGGCTTCAGGGGCTCCGACCGATCCGCGCTTTCGAACATCCGCCCAAGGACCTTCAGCTTGACCTCGTCGCCCGGCCGGTAGAGCGGGCGGTCGGTGAAGGAATAGACCTTGGCCGCGTAGATCTCGCTGTCGTAGTAGAAGTTCTCCGAGATGAAGATCCCGCCGTCGGTGTCTTCCCCGATGATGTAGCTGCGTTCGGGGCTCTCCTTGGACAGGACGAGCACGCCCGCCTGGTCGGTGACCCCGCTCTTGATGACGCCGACCCCGTCGCTCAGAATGATCCTCGTCTTCTCGCGGGGCTCGCCGGTGAGCTTGTCCACGGTCCAGACCAGCTGCTGGCCCCGGGACATCTTCGTGACCCCGACGGTATCCGAGACGAAGACGAGCGTGTTCGCCCGGTACTGGCCGACGATGGCCTCGACATAATAGAGCCCCGGCCCGCGCCTGCCGATGGGGATATAGACGTTGCCCTGCTTGGGCTTGATGAAGTTGCTGCTGCTCCCGCCAAGAACGACGCCCTTGGGCGGACCGATGGGCTTGGAGTGCCAAATGGGGTAGCGGAACCGCGTGACGAGCTCGAAGTCCCCGACCTTCCCGAACTGGGGATTGTTCTCGAATCTGGTCTCGTAACTATGGGGGGGCGCCTGCCTGAGGCCCGGCGACTCTTCGATGACCCGCTTGCGGATGCCGTAGGCGAAGATCCTCTGCCAAGCCAATCTCGATTTCTTATACCAGCTGTCCCAGATGTAGCTCATCGCGTTGGCCAGCCCCTCGCCGGCGTAGTTCCCCTTGACCTCCGGCCGGTGAAGGTTCTTCTGCTTCCTGAGGAATTTCACGGGCTGAGGGACGCGGTAGACCACGATATCCACGCCCGAGTAGCCCTCGAACGCGTGCCTTCTGCCCGGAGCCTCCAGCCGGACGACGGCCTCCTCCCGGGACGAGAAGCTGGAGTCGGTGAGAAGGAAGAAGCGGCCGCCGGTGAACAGCGAGTAACGGCTCGGGCTCAGATCCCCGGCCGAAAGCCCGCCGGAAAGCCCTAGCGCGACAGAAACGAGAAGCGATAGACGCCGACAAAGTTTGGATTGTCGATTACGGGTCGCCATCGGGTATCCTTCCATTTCATCATCTCGGAGACACGGACGGACCGAAGCCCGGTCTCTTTTTCCGACTCTCGTCCGGTGTGATACGCGATATAGTGGCCCATCCAGATCATTAGATGCTGGTCTTCCCCCTGATCGAAGAAGAGCAGGTCCCCCGGCCGGGCTTGATTGACGTCCTTCGAGACGAAAGCGCTGTTCTCCTGGACGATGGCGATCGCCGAGGCGTACGCGCCGCGCTCCCGCGAGCCGACCTGCTTCCAGCCCGCCACCGCCTCTTTGCGCGCGCCGCCGACCCCGACCTCCGGGGGCAGGTAGCGGTTCGACACGCCGTTGGCCTTGAGCCAACGCTCGTCGTGATCCTTCAACGCCTCGGCGGCGGCGAAACGGACCAGCCCGGCGCAGTCCCGCTGGGTCCATCGCGGCGAGGGTCCCTGGCGGAACTGCTCTTGGACGATCCTGATGAACCACCCGCGAAAGGCGGCGGATTGGCCGCCCGTGAGGCGCCCCCCGGCGGGCAACGCCCCCGTCAATAAGGCACAGGCGAGCCCCAGGCCCGCTAGCGTGAAACGATCGCCCGCCACTTCAGCTCCTGCCATCGCCCGGCCGATTCCGGTGACAGCGACGGCATGCTCAGCGCCATCGCCTGGGATCCGGAAAACTTATCCAGCAACGGATACAGATGCCTCGAAACGCTCTCGCGGAATATGGACTCCTGCGAGCTCGGCAGGCTCTCCAGAACGGACTCCTTGACCAAGAGGCTCAGGCTCTTGGGATATATCACGAGGCTGTTGGCCTCCTCCCCCGACAAGAACGAATCGGTGACCGGAGGAAACCGCTTTTCAAGGACGGAAACAGCCTTGTGCACGAGCGCATGGTCCGGCGAGAAGAGCAGGTAGCCGCCCCAATTAGCGAGCCCGACCCTGAAGTAGCGCCTGGATCGCATGAAGCCGCCTTTCCGGTGGCCGGCGGTCTCAAGAAGCCCGTAGGGCGAGCTCACATCCCGGGTCCAGACGATCCCGCCGTCGCCCGCCTCTTCCGCGACCTTCAACAAGCCGTAGGGATCCGCGTCATTGTCCAGAGCGCGCCGCGCCTCCCGTACGCCGACGGTCTTCTCAAACAGCGCCTTGAGAACGGCGTTGTGCTCCGGCCCCCGCTTGAACTTGGCCGCCACCAGCGGGGTATGGAGCTTGGACTCCGGATACCAACAGATCGCGACGGGCGGTTCCACCGCGCCGAGAAGCGCCTCGGCCGCGGGCTTCCCGCCCTCCAAGAGCGATCCGGCGATGCCGGTCAGAGCCGCCGGCTCGACGGGCAGGGCAGCGCACAAGCTCGGGCCCGTCGGCAGAGCCTTCCAAACGCCCGCCGCGTCATAACTCCGCCCGACGGGCGTGCCCCCGGACAGAAGGAAGGTCCTCCATTCCTTCTCGCGGTACTCGAGGCGCAAAGACTCCACCGACGGAAAATATTTCTGGTAGCCGAAGGAGAGGAACCGCAAGCTCAAGACGACGGCGTGCTTGTCCTCCTCCTTGTGGGAACCGAAAAGACGCGAGAAGAACCCGCGCCTGCGCCTCTTGAAGAATTCCCTGCCGAACCGCGGGGCCCATTTCTCCAGGAAGCCGCGGCCGGGCAAGGCCATCCCGGGCTCCGAATAGACGAAAAGCTCCTTTCCGGCCGGCGTGAAATAGGCTTTATGATGGCGGCCGTATCGGAGCTCGTACACGGACAAGGGTTCGCCGCCCCACTCTTTCCGGCCGACGAGCCTCAACTGGCTGTCCTCGGCCACGATCTTCGCGGCGGCCTCCACGGCCCCGCGCAGCCCTTCCGACCGCAGGACCATCATGTAGCTCTTGAGGCGGCCGTCGCGTCCCTTCCAGAGAGCGACCTTGGCCGGCGTGTTGAACACGTATGAGAGGACCCCGTCCAAGGAGGATAGCTCGTGCTCGTAGGCGATCCTTCTCAGCGCTCCCGAGAGCCCCAAACGCCCCTCGCTATCCTCGTAGTAGAAGACGAGATCCTCGTCGAGGAGCCCGCCGAGGACCGGGTGCGAAAGCAATCTCGCGGGAAGCCGCGACAGGCTGGAGGTCAGCACGACCACGTCGGGCATGTCGATATCGATCCGTGATGGCGGAAGCTCGGGCGCCGACAGAATATCGACGCTCACGCCCGCGCTCGTCGCCGGGGCGGTCGGGACGGGCCCAGGCCCCCCGGGCTCGAACCTGAGGAGAATGAAATAGACGCCCGCGAGAGCGAGCACGAGAACGCATATCCAGGCGGCGATCTCGAGTTTATTCTTGTTCATGCCCAATCACTCCCGCGAGGCGGGCCGCGGCCGACGGCCCCGCATCAGACGCATCGTGCCCCGACAAAGGAGCGTAGCCCATTAGTCCGGAGAGGGTCAAGACGCGCGCGCTCAAGCCCAGCCATGATACGATCTGAGTTCGGGATTTACTTCATCCGCGCGAGCGGCGCCCCGAAAAAACCGGGGCTTACCCGCCTTCCGCCAGCTTCAAGATGGCGCGGCGCAGCTTGCGGTGCCGGTCGAAAAGGGCGACGAAGTCCGACTCGCGCCGGCCCCCCTTGGCGCGGACTACGCGGGCGAGCGCCTTCCGCTGCTCCAGGCTCCAGCGCTCCACGCCGGGCAGAGCCAGGACCAACGGGCTCCAGCGCGTCCAAGCCTGCCGTTCCCCCTTGGAGAAGCCGCGCAGCGAACGCAGCCCGAGCAGCTTGGCGGCCTCGCGCGAGCAGGTCCTCTGGGCGGCCTCCCGCGCCGAGCCGAAGCGCGCCGCGACATAACGGACGATCGCCCGCCCGATGCCGCCCAACGCGATCCTGCCCATCACGTCCGGGCGGGGGCCCGCGAGCTGCAGGAACAATCCCTCCGAAGCAAGCTCCTTCAGGGTGGCGATGTCGGAGCGGTGGCGCGGGTCCTTCTTCATGCGCGCGAGCTCGCGGCGCATGAGCCGGCATGTCCCGGCGTCCAGGGGGGCGAAGCCGAGCTTCTGGTAGAACCACCAAGCTCCGGACTTGAGCGCCTCGGGGTTGTCGTCGCCGATCTGAAAGGGGTCCAGCGTGAAGGAGTCCGCGCCGAAAAGGGCCCGCGACGCCGCCAACAGGCGCGCGAAGACGAAGGCGGACTCGGCGCCGCGGAAGGTCTCGAAGGTGTTGAAGGCCACCTCCGACGAATTGAAGAGCGAGGCGACCAAGGCGTAGCCGATCGGGACCCCGTTCTTGAGCGTGAGGCAGCCGTAGTTGGACTCGAGCAAGAGGCGCCGCTCGCAGGCGGTCCCAATGAACGCGAACCACAGCCCCGGCCCGGCTTCCACCAGCCGGACGTCCTCGGGATCGGCGTGCTCGAAGACGTAGAGGTCGCGCTCCCGGGTCGCCATTGCGCAACGTGCGAGAAAAATCAGACGTCGGGCCTCATCCGGCGTCGCCGGGCGCACGACGCGGGGGCGGCGCAGGACCTCGCGGCGGAGGTCCGGACGCGAGCGGGAGAGGGGCCCGGCCTGGAACGCGACGGACGAGCCCGGGACCTTCGCCCGGGTCCGCGACGGCGTGTCCGGTCCCGGCGAGAGGACGACCCGCAGGTCGAGGTCGTCGAAGGCCTTCTCCCGGCCGAAATCGTCGGCGGGCAGCCGCTCGAAACGCCGGATGAGGAACGCCGCGTCGGTCTCGTCCGGCCCCTTGAGGAGGCGCACCCACTGGCGCGGGGTAAGGTCCGTCTCGTCGAGCGCCAGCGTCTCGTTATACGGCAGGAGCAGGGCCAGGAGCTCCACAAGGGCGTCGCCCTTCTCGAAACCCGACCAGTCGAGCGTCAGCCGCTCCGGCCAGCGGCGCGTCAGCCAGCGGGCGGTCGACCAGAAGAACGAATAGCGGATCGGCGTGCCGGCGATCCCCGTGTCGGCGAGGGCCCGGCGATGCCGCCGGAGGTCCGCGCGGCGGTCGAAGGCGTCCAGCATCCGCTCGACCCGCCGGAGGACCTTCTCGTCGTCCGGATAGGCGCGCAGGAAGCAGAGGATTTCGTGGAGCCTGAAGACCTCCCGGGGCCGGCTCAGGCGGCGGCGCTCGAGGTCCCTCAGCAGGCGCAACTTGCGCGAGGCGGCCTCGCCCCCGTATTCGGCCTTCGACCCCTCCAGCGTTTTCAAAGAAGAATGCATGCCGTTTTCCTCCCTTCCGGGGCCATTATGGCACAAGCGGGGAGGGCGCGGAAAGCCGTTTTCTTCCTGGTCGTCGGCAGGCACAAAATGATAGTCTGAAAAGGGACCCATAAGCGGCCTGCGCGGCAGCTTGCCCGGCCTTCATAAGACAGGCGGGGTTTGACCGGAGGAATCGCACAATGACCAAGACCGCAAAAAAGAAAACGACGACGAAGGCCCGGACGAACGGGACGCCCTCCAAGGCGATGCTCGGCAAAGAGATCTCCTCGCTGGGCAAGAAGATCCAACTGGCCGTCAAGCACGCCGCCAAGAGCAAGCGCGTAACGGCCATCCGGAGCCAGATCAAGAAGGACATCCGCGACATCGGCACGCAGATGAAGGACGCCATCAAAGCGGCGAAGGACAGCGATGACCGGAACGCGATCGAGCGGCAGGCCAAGAAGGTGGTGGACCTCGGCAAGAAGCAGGCTCGCGAGGCCATCTCCAAGCTGAAGAAGCAGGGCGGACGCAAGGCCGCCGAGCTGGGAGACAACGTCTGGCGCGGGCTGGAGACCTCGGCGTTCGAGCTCGGCAAGCTGTCGGAAAAGATAAAGACCAAGGTCAAGAAGACCGCGGCGAAGGCGAAGAAGAAGTAGCCCAAGCCTGCCGGACCGGCCTTATCTCGTCACGCCTTCGCCAGCCGCCCGCCGCGGGCGCCGACGAAGGCGTTGTTTTGCCGCCGCCTATCGCGGCACCGTGCCGCCTTAACGCCTATCGGGCTCCGCGCTGAGGCCCGTCCATCCTCCATGAGGCCGGGCGAGCAGCCCTTTTTCAGGTGGCCCTTGCCCGCTCCCAGGGCCGCCGCGATCTGCCGGCAGGTGCAGCCCCTGGTCGCGGCCATATCGTACACCGAGCTCGGAGCGCCGCCTCGGCCCGTCTCGAAGGGACCGAAATCCGCGTTCTGAGCGTACTGGTTCGGGTTGAGCGCGATGCCGTCGAGCGCCGAGCCCAGACACTCGTCGACCTCCCCATCGAAGTCGTCGAACACCCCGTCCGCGTCCGAATCGGCCGGCGCGGACACCGCGAAGCTGCTGAAGTGGTAGGTCTCCAGGGTCAGCGTATTGGCGACCGCATCCAGGACGGCTCCCTGAGCCTCCCACTGGCCCGTCAACGTATCGAGCCAATAGACGTCCAGGCTCGCCTCCTGCCTCGGGTTGCTGAACTGGGTGTCGTCGTAGTGGAACACCAGCGTGACCGGCTCGTTGAACGTGGCGCCGCCCGCCGCGCCCGCCGTGATCTGATAGTCCATCACGACCGACCCCTTGCCCTTGTTCGTCGAGACCGTGAAATTGCCCTCTCCGCTCACGGCGGTGACGGTGGTCGGCTCGGCCACGGCCCCGGCCGCCAGATCGACCGTCACATCCCCGGCCTCGACCAGGCCGCCCTCGGAGCCCACCACGGCGCTGGCGTCCCCCTCCGCCTCGTTCGACGTCCCGTCGCCGTCTATGTCCGCGTCGCAGACGTCCCCGATCCCGTCGGCGTCAAAGTCGGCTTGATCCGGATTGGCGGCCGCCGGGCAGTCGTCCGGGGAAGCGCCGCACGCGAAGACCCCGTCGCCGTCCGCGTCGTCCACCGCCCCGCACCCGCACGCGCCCGCCTCGGTCTTGGCCGGATCGTCCGGACACTGGTCGTCGCAGTCCGGCGTGCCGTCGCCGTCCGAGTCCGCGTCGGGCACGCCGCACCCGCACAGGCCCGGCTCGGCCTTGTCGGGGTCCGCCGGACAGAAGTCCTGGACCGTCACCTGCGCCGTATCCGCGCCGGCGCCGCCCTCGTCGTCGGTGACCGTCAGCGTGACGATGAACGCGCCGGCCGCCTGATACGTGTGGCCGGCCGTCATCCCGGAGGCGGTATCCCCGTCGCCAAACGCCCATCCGTACGAGACGATGCTTCCGTCCGGATCGAAGGAACCTCTCCCGTCGAAGGCCACCGGGGCGCCCGCCAGGACCGTCTGGTCGGCCCCCGCCTCGGCCGTAGGCGGCTGGTTCACGATCGCGCTCAGCGGCGTGGCCGACCGAAGGGAGAGGTCCCCTCTAGCCTCTCCCTCGACGTAGATATCGTAAGTCCCCCAGCGCATCGCCTCCGTGAACACTACGACCGGCTCCGCGTACCCTTGCGGGTCCGTCGCGCCGCTCCACAGGACGTTCGCCCCGTCCCGGATCTCCACGCGGGCGCCCGGGGCCGGCTGGTTCGTGCGGGTCTCAACGTACAGCGGATAGTGCCGGGTCAGGGTCGCGCCCGCGGCCCATTGGTGCGGCCCGCTCCCCATGTCGGTCACGCCGCCCTTCACCACCGGATTGTCCCCCGCCGAATCCCCCATCGCGTACAGGCCCACGCTCGAGCCGTCGAAATCGAGCACC
>JBDREN010000198.1:0-16176 GCA_043819795.1 Elusimicrobiota bacterium | reverse complement strand
CCCAGAAGCACATCGTGGTTGACGCGGTCGAAAAACGACTCCAAATCCGCGTCTGCTACCCACCGGCGTCCTTCCTGGATGTAGCGTTGCGCCGCTCGTACGGCGTCGTGCGCTCGTCTCCCGGGTCGGAATCCGTAGCTGGGCTAGGGATTCGGTGTCAGGCTATGACTTTCTTGACTCTTGGAACTTTTGGGCGTCTCAGGCGTACGTGTTGGCATGCCCCGGCCTCCGAGAGCTCACTTCCCCGGCGCCGTGTTCCACGCGCTAGCCCGCGGAAACGACGGCCAGATTATCTTCCAGCGACGCAAGGAGTGGGACGGCTTCCTCGACCTCCTCAGCGACATCCGTGGAGAGGACGACTTCCGACTCCTGGCCTACTGCATGATGAGCAATCACTTCCACGTCTTGGTCGAGATTGAAGACACACCGCTCTCCAAGATCATGCACCGCCTGATGACGACTTGGAGCAAACGGTTCAACATTGCGCGAAGGCGCATCGGCCACGTCTTTCAGGGCCGCTTCAAGGCGATAATCGTAAACGATGACGCCTATCTCATCCATCTTCTTCGCTACATCCATCTCAACCCCATCAAGGCCGGGCTGGTACGCTCGCCGGAGGAATGGCCCTGGTCCGGCCATCGAGAGATCATGGGGCGCCACGAACGCGGGCTCATCGATTCAGATCGGGTCCTAAATCTCTTTGACCCAGACCGCAAGAAAGCCTTGGCCCAATACGAACGGCATGTCTTGGACGGCATGGACGACCCCGCAGCCATGGAACATCCGATGCCGGAAAGGACCGCAGCGAGGCCAACGCCGCGCAAGCCACGGCTCGGGGCCGAACGGCTGGATCTTGACGCCCTAGTGTCAAAGGCCGGGGAGGAGACCGGGATCGCCGTGGCGACGATCCGGGGACGAGGGCGTTCCTGGGCGGCAAGCGCGGCTCGCAGAGCCTTTATCGCCGACGCTTACTCGGCGGGACACAGCTTAACGTCCATCGCGGCGTTCTTGGACATCTCGCAAAGCGCGACTTCCCGCGCCCTGCAAAAAGTCAAGTAAGTCAAGAAAGTCATAGCCTGACACCGCTTACTCGGCCGGTTTAGCCTCATCCGCTCCGGATTCCGCTTCCGCTTCCGCGGGCTCGCCGGAGGCGGCCTCCCCCTCGTCCGAACCGGGGTCCGAAGCTCCGGCCTCGGCCTTGAGCTCGTCAAGCTTGGCCCGCCCCTCCCGGACGTCGGGCAGGAAACTGCTCTCCGGGTGGGATTTCTCGAAAGCGTCGAGCTTGGCCCGCGCTCCCTCGGTCTTTCCCTCGATGATCAGGGAGACGGCCTCGGCCAGCTCCTCGCGCTCCTTCATGCGCTCGGCGGCCTTCTTGTCCGACCACGTCCCCTTCCAGTAAGGCTTGGAGGGGTCCGCCCCGGCCTGCCCGGCCCCGCGCACGGCCGCGACCGCGGTGGTCCGCACGTTCCGGTAGCGTGCCTCCACGGCCGACTTCTCGAGAGCCTGCTTCCAATGCTTGAACCAGGACATGAGCGAGCGCCGGGCCGGCGGCTTATTCTCCGCCCAGAGCGCCGGCCTCGGGGCCGCCGCCAGAGTCAAGAACGCGATCAGCGCAACGAGAATGAAGGGCTTTTTCATGGCATCACCTCTGATAGATTATCCGGCACGGCGCGCCCATATTCAAGATGGCTTTGGTCACCGCTTCATGAGCGACTCTACGTCCGGCTTGAGCGTTTTGTCGAGGGCCACGGCCTTTTTCGCGTACTCATCGGCCCGCTCCTTGCGCCCGAGCTTGAGCGCGGCGCGAGTCAGGTTCATCCAGATTCCCGGATCGTCCGCGTCCCGCTCGGCCGCTTCCTGATAGCGCGTCAAGGCCGCCTCGTAGTCGCCCCGGACGTAGGCGAGGTTGCCCATGTTGTTAAGCGCCGCCGCGTTCCCGGGCTCGGCCTCGAGCGCCTTTGCGAACTCCTTCTCGGCCTCCGCGAGCCTGCCGTGCTGGGATTCGAGGATGCCCAGCTGGTTGAGGGGCGCGGGATCGCCCTCCGCCTCGGCGGCCGCCTTCTGGAGATGCGCGCTGAGGAACGCGTAGCGCGCCTTGAGGTAATGGGAAGCCGCGCGGTCGAAGCGCTTGGCGAAATCCTTCGCCTCGGGCTTGAGCGCCTCCTGCTCGGGCTTGGGCAAGGTGGCCGGCTCGTAGACCTTCCACGACTCGCGCGGGTCCGTGACGGCCGCCTTGTCCTGCGCGGCCATCTCTTTGTAGGCGAACAGGGCCTTGCTCGAGGACTCCTCGAACGGAGAGCCCACCATGGTCGCCTCGAGCGGGACCCAGTAGGTGTCCTGGTACTTGATCAGCTTGTCCTCGGGAAGCCCGACCTCTAGGAGATCGTTGGAGCCGGTATCGAACATCAGCGCCAGGTGGCCGGGGTAGTCGAGGAGGGCCGTCCGCACGGTGGCTCCCTCGAGCATGGACGCGATAAGCGTCACGAGGTCGTCGCACTCGCCGCTCTTGCGCCGCAGGGTCTCGCGCGGGAACTGCGTATAGTCCACCGGGAAAGCCGGATCCTCCGACATCAGCTCGAACGGGTTGTTCGGGCTCGGCATAAACTTGACGCCCAAAGACCCCAGCGCCGCCCACAGCCGCATGGCGGTCGCGAGGTTCCCGTTGAGGTAGGCGGTCCCCTGCGGCCCCTCGGGCGCTTGGCGCAGGATCTCGCGCCCCAGGTCGAGCACCGGCGGGTCCTTGGGCGTGATGAAGTTCGCGATGCGCCTGGGGTCCTCCCAGGTGATCGCGTTGCGGGAATAGACCTTCAGCGGCAGGGCTACCGAGACCTCCTGCTTCTTGCCCTTCTCGTAATAGGTCACGGTGAACTCGGCCTGGATGGGAGTGTCCTCGCTCACCTCCAAGATGCGATTATTGAGCGTCGCGACCAGGGGTATCTCGACCGTCTCCTGCGCCCCGATGCGCTCGATTACCTTCTCGGTGGCGAAATCCATGAAGTCCTTGAGCCGGAACGAGGCCTTCACGTTCTGGAACGGAAGGTTGACGTTGTTCACGATGGCGGCCTTCCCCACCGGGTTCGTCAGGTACCATTTGTAGTTGGCCGAGAAGATGTTCCCGACCGCGAGCGTCGATATCTCGATCGGCGGGCGGTTGAAGGCGCCGGGGATGTAGACCTCGACCGGCCGCGAGACCGGGCCCAGGTCTCCGGTCCCGGCCTCCACCGCGACGCGGTACCAGTAGCGCTCATACGCCTCGACCTTCGAGTCCTTGAAGACGGGCTTCTTCGCCAGAAGCCCCTCGCCGAACGGCCCGAGGGGACGGCTCGAGCGGTAGACGCGGTAGCCCCCCGCCCAGGGGTCCGACACGGGCTTCCAGCTCACAACGACCTCCCCCTCCACGGCCTTCGTGGAGATCTCCACGGGGGGCGCGAGGCGCGGGTGGAGAGTGAAGGAGACGACGCGCCCGGCGCGCGGGTCCGCGATCACCAACTGGTCGCCCGTCACCGTCAAGGCCGACGGCTCGTCGAGGCTGAGCTCGTCGGAGCCCCCGGAGAAGAAGTTCGTGACCCAGGTCCCGTCGCGGTCGAATACGGAGACGCGCTTGTGGCCCCGGTCCAGGACGTAGAGGTAGCTCCGGCCGTCGTAGGCGAGCGAGACGGGATCGTCGAACTGGCCTACCCCGCGGCCCTCCGCGCCCCAGGCCTTGATGAAACCGCCGGAGGGCGTGCACTTGAACACTTTCCTCAGCCCGCTATCGAGGACGTAGACGAAGCCCGCCTCGTCCCAGGCGACCGAGACGGGCCGGTCGAACTCGTGAGGCCCGACACGCGGGCCGAACCCAAAAAGGAACGTCCCGTCGGGGCTGAAGGCGTCGACGCGGCGGTTGCCGGCGTCGGCGACGTAGACCTTCCCCTTCTCGTCGATCGCGACCCCGGCCGGCTCCTTCACGCGGCCTTCCTTTTTCTTGCTCGCGAACAGGCCCTTGGCCTCGCCGAAGTTGGTCTTGTGCTCGCCGTCCAGGCCGAACACCTGGATCTTGCCGCCCTTCGTGTCGGCCACGTAGAGGCCGTACTTCTCGCTTGCGGCGAAGCCGCGGGTCCCTTCCGTCACCGTTTCGTCGGAGCCCTTGTTCGTGCCGAAGCGCCGGACCTCGGCCCCATCCTTGCCGATGACCACGAACTGGCCCGTCTTCTCCTCGTAGGCGATCAGGAGTTCCCCGCTGCTCGCGAGCGCGGCGGCGGCGAGGGGCAGGACGCGCGTCGGACCTGTCACCAGCAGCTTCGTGGCGAGGTTATGCTTGAGCCGCTCGGTCTTAAGCTTGTTGGTCAGGAGCACGCGCTGGATCCGCTTGTTGCCCGCATCCACCACGAAGATCGTCCCGTCGGGACCGATCGCGATCCCCTGCGGCTTCTTGAACTGGCCCCGGCCCTTGCCGGCGGCGCCGAAGCCCCCGCGGACGAGTCCGTCGGGCCCGACCTCCTTGACCTTGCCGCGCTTCTTGTCGAGCATGTAGAGGAACCCGTAGTCGTCGACGGCGAAGTCGGAGCCGTGCAGGACGAACTCGCGGTCCAGGCTCGTGTCGGAGCCGTACCTCTGCAGCCGCTCGTTGCCCTCGTCGAGCACGTAGACGCGGTCCGAGGGGTCCACGGCGATCCGCGTCGGGCCCTTCAGCTGCCCCGGATCCGAGCCCTTCTCGCCGAAGCCGAAGAGGAATACGCCCTCCCGCGTGAACACCTGGACACGGTCGTTGCCGGTGTCGGCGACGTAGACCCGCCCGTCGGCTCCCACGGCGACCGAATGCGGCTTGCTGAGGCGGCCGGGCGCCGAGCCCTTGGACCCGATGGAGCGCTTCAGAGCTCCCTCGGGGTCGAAGACCTGCACGCGGGAGTTCTTCGTGTCGGCGACGAAGACCTCTCCGGAGGGCCCGAGCGCGATCCCGCGCGGCCCGGAGAGCAGGTCCTTGCCGAATACGGTCTTGAGGTGTTTGCCCTCGGCGTCGAAGATATGGAGCGCGCTCTTCTTCTCGTCGACCAGGTAGAGCCGCGAGGGAGAGGCCGCCGCGGCCACCGCGTGCGCAGACATGCCGGCGTCGATCGGGTCCGCGAACTCGATGAAGTCGTACGCGCGCGCGTCCGCGGCTGCGACGAGAACGACCAGTAAAGCGGCTAAGAACGTGGGTCTCATGGGATCCTCTCCTTGATCAGCTTGTTGACCAACCCGGGGTTGGCCTTGCCCTGGGACTTGCGCATGACGGCGCCGACGATCCTGCCGGCGGCCTTCTCCTTGCCGGCCTTGAGGTCGGCCACGGCCTTCGGGTTCTCGCGCAGGGCCTCGTCGACCCAGGCCCCGATCCGGGCGGCGTCGGACACCTGCGCCAGCCCGAGGTCCTTGACCAGCGCCGCGGGAGCCTCGCCGGTCTCCCACATCCTCGCGAAGACGTCCTTGCCTATCTTGCCCGAGATATCTCCCTCGCGGATGAGGCCGATGAGCTCGGCCAGCCGCTCCGGCGCCACCGGGCACTCCTCGATCGGCTTGCCCTCGGCGTTGATCTTGGCGAGCAGTTCCGTGAGCGTCCAGTTCGCGGCGGCCTTGGCGAGCTCCTTGGCAGCCGGCGCCGGGCCGCCGGCCGCCGCGGGCTCGGCCGCTTTCACCACGGCCTCGAAATAATCGGCCAACGCGCGCTCGGAGGCCAGCGCGCCGGCGTCGTACTCGGAGAGCTTGTACTCCTCGACGAAACGGCGCCGGCGCGCGGGCGGCAGCTCGGGCAGGCCGGCCCGGATGCGCGCCTCCCAGCCCTTGTCGGCGAAGAGCGGGACGAGATCGGGCTCGGGGAAGTAGCGGTAATCGTGCGCCTCCTCCTTCGAGCGCATGGACTCGGTCCGCGCGTGCGAGGCGTTCCATAACCGGGTCTCCTGCGCGACGCGCCCCCCCTCCGCCAGGACGGAGCACTGGCGCTCGAACTCGTAGGCGAGGGCGTCCTTCACGGCGCGGAAGGAGTTGAGGTTCTTGATCTCGGTCCTGGTCCCGAACTCCGCGGAGCCTCCGGGGCGCACGGAGATGTTGGCGTCGCAGCGCAGCTCGCCCTTCTCCATGTCGCAGCGCGAGACGCCGCAGTACCTCAGGACCTCCTTGAGGCCCGTCAGATACTGGAAAGCCTCCTCGGGCGAGCGGATGTCCGCCTCGGAGACGATCTCGATGAGCGGCGCCCCGGCCCGGTTGAAGTCCACGAGCGAATACGGCAGCTCCTCCGATCCGATCGCGTGCAGCAGCTTGCCCGCGTCCTCCTCGATGTGGATGCGATGGATGCCGATGCCGCGGCCGCGCCCTCCCGGGAGCTCCAGGCGCCCGTTCTCCGAGAACGGCTCCTCGTACTGCGAGATCTGGTAGCCCTTCGGCATGTCCGGGTAGAAGAAATTCTTGCGCGCGAAGATCGAGCGCTCGCGCAGCCGGCACCCAAGCGCCAGCGCGGAGGTGAAGGCCAGGTCCACCGCCCGGCCATTGAGCACCGGCAGGACGCCCGGCTGTCCCGTGCACACCGGACAGACGTTGGTGTTGGGCTCGCTCCCGAAAGAGGCCGTCGAGCACCCGCAGAAGAGCTTCGTGGCGGTGGCGAGCTGCACGTGGACCTCGAGACCGACGACCATCTCCATGCCGCCTCGCGCCGTCATCGCGCCCCGCCCCCGCCTGGCTCCCGCTTCCGGCGGACGGCCTCGAGCAGGCGGAAATCCGCCGGGTAGCGCAGCAGGCCTTTCGCCTCGTCGTACGGGAGCCACTTGCACCCGGATATCTCGGCGGGGTCCGGCTCGCCCACCCGGCGGCGCGGCCGCATCCAGTACCACCGGACCCGCTTGCGCACGGGAACGCCGCTCCGGACGAACGAATAGCGCACGAGCCCCAGCGGCGCCAGCACGACGCACTCGTAGCCGCTTTCCTCGGCCACCTCGCGCAAGGCGGCCCGCCGGGGGGTCTCGGCCGCCTCGACATGCCCCTTCGGGAAGGTCCAGACGTGGCCCCCCCTCAGCGTGCGCATGCGGATCAGGAGCACCGTGCCCCCGCGCGTCACGACGCCGCCCGCGGAGAACTCCCGGGCGCGGCCGTTCTTCCCGGCGGACGGAGCCCTCACGGCGTCCCCTCCGGACAGACCGGCAGCGGCCGCGCCTCTTCGAACCGCCGGGCGGCCCTCAGCAGCAGGCCCTCCTCCGAAGGCCGGCCCATGAGCTGCAAACCGATCGGCAGGCCGGCCGCGGTGAGGCCGCAGGGGACCGATATCCCGCAGTGGCCGGCCAGGTTGCACGGAAGCGTGTAGATGTCGGAAAGATACATCTGCAGAGGGTCGGCCGTCTTCTCGCCGAAGCGGAAGGCCGGCGAGGGGGCCGTCGGGGTCAGCAGGATGTCCACCCCGGCGAAAGCCGCGTCGAAATCCCGCCGGATCAGCGTGCGCACCTTCTGCGCCTTCAGGTAATAGGCGTCGTAGTAGCCGGAGCTCAACGCGTGGGTCCCGAGCATGATGCGGCGCTTGACCTCGGCGCCGAAGCCGGCGCCCCGGCTGTCCTCGTAGAGAGCCAGCAGGCCCCCAGAGCCGCCGTTGTCCGCGATCCGCCGCCCGTAGCGGATGCCGTCGAACCGGGCCAGGTTGGCGCTGGCTTCCGACGGGGCAATGATGTAGTAGGCGCTCACGCAGTAGCGGGTGTGCGGCAGCGACACCTCCCGCACCCCGGCGCCGAGTCCCGCCAGGACCTCCGCGGCTTGGCGGACGGCGCCTTCGACCTCGGGGTCGAGCCCCTCCTGGAAGTACTCCTTCGGGACGCCGACCCGCAGGCCCGCGAGGCCCCCTTCGCTCTGGGCGAGATAGTCCGGCCGCTCGCCGGGAGCCGACGTCGAATCCTTCGGGTCGTGCCCGGCGATCACGCTCAGGCACAGCGCGGCGTCCTCGGCACAACGTGCGAGCGGCCCCACCTGGTCGAGCGAGGAGGCGAAGGCCACCAGCCCGTAGCGCGAAACGGCCCCGTAGGTCGGCTTGAGCCCGACGACGCCGCAGAGGGCGGCGGGCTGGCGGATGGAGCCGCCGGTGTCCGAGCCCACGGCCAGCGCCGCCAGGCGCGCCGCGACCGCGGCCGCCGACCCGCCGCTCGAGCCGCCCGGCACGTGATCGGTATTCCAGGGGTTCCGGGTCGGAAAGAAGGCGGAGTTCTCGGTCGAGGAGCCCATGGCGAATTCGTCGAGGTTCGTCTTCCCCACGATCACGGCGTCCTCCGCCGCGAGGCGCTCGACCGCGGTCGCGTCGAAGAAGGCGCGGTAGCCCTCCAGTATCCTCGACCCGCAGGTCGCCTCGGCGCCGCCGACGAGCAGGTTGTCCTTTACGGCCACCGGGACCCCGGCGAGGCGGCCCACGGGCTCCCCCGCGCGGACTTTATCGTCCACGGCGCGGGCGGAGGCGAGCGCCGTCTCCTCGAGCACCCGAAGGAACGCGCCGATCCCCTTGTCGCGCGTCCGGATGCGGTCCAGGAACGCGCGCGCGACCTCCTCGGCGCGCAGCCTGCCCTCCCGCACCCCACCGGCGATCTCGACCGCCTTCAGGCTCGTGACGTCCCCGTTCCCGCTCACCGCCCGGCCTCGGCCCCGCCCTCGCCCGAATCGTCGCGCTCCGCGTCGAACGGCAGCCGCGCCGGGGGCGCGCCGCGCCGAGTAGCCTTCGCCGGGCGATCGGGCAGCAGCCGGTCCTCCTCGTCGGAGTCCGGCTCCTCGGGAGGCAGCGGCTCGAGCGGGAGCACCACGGGCAGGTCCGGCTCGGCGGCGATGCCGGCCGAGGACGCCTCGCCCCGATCGGCTTCGCCCGACCGGATGCGGTCGATCTCGTCGCGGATATTGCCCGCTTTCTCCGGCGACAGCTCCACCGCGCGATTCAGGTCCTCCAAAGCGCCGTCGCGGTCGCCCAGCTCCATGCGGGCCGTCCCCCGGTTCGCGTAGGCCAGGCCGTGGCGCGGGTTGAGCGCGATGACCTGGTTCAGGTCCTCGACCGCGCTCTCGAAGTCGCCGCTCAGGAAATAGGCGTTGCTCCGGTAGTAGAGCGCCCGCTCGAAGTCGGGATTGTGCTTCAGGAAACGGGAGAAGTCCGAGACGGCCTTCCGGTACTCCTTCGTCTCCCGGTAGGCGCGGCCCCGGTAGTAGAAGGCCCACATGAACTCGGGGTTCAGCTTGATGACCCGCGTATAGTCCCCGGCCGCCCCGGCGTAGTCCCGCCGCTTCTCCCGGACCGTGCCCCGCACCACGCGCACCACGGCCGCCTCCGGCGCCAATTTGACGGCGATATCGAGGTTCGTGAGCGCCTCATCCAGCATCTCCTCCGAGCTGCGGACGCTTCCCATGCCGAAGTAGGCCAAGGGGTTCTTGGGATCGCTCTTCGCCGCGCTGACGAAATCCTTCGCGGCGAGATCCATCTCCCTTCTGACGAAACGCGCGAACCCGCGGGCGACGAACGACTGGGCGCTGTCCGGGCGCAGATTGGCCGCCAGACCCGCGTCGCGCCGGGCGCCCTCCATGTCCCCGGTCGTCCACAGGCATATCGCTCGGAACCCGGCGGCGGTCTTCCAGCCCGGGTGCAGCTCGAGGGCTTTCGTGAGGAGCTCCACCGCCTCGTCGAAGCGCGTCTGCGTGTAGGCCCGGACCCCTTCGCGCATCGCCTCGAGGGCCTCGCGGCCGGGCCCCTGACTCGGTCGACGTGCGCGCCCCTTCCCCTTCCGGAGCGGTCCCGCCTTCTCGCCGGAAGGCGCCTTCCTCTGGGCGAGGAGCTCCGGCCCGGCCGCCGGCCGCCCTTCCGCGCGCGGGGCGAGCCACAGCGCCAACGCCGCCGCGCATATGGGGACGAGCCGGAACCACGAGAGAAGCCCGGCGGCTCTCATTCGATCACCTTCGGCACCTTGAGATACGGGCCTTCCGACGCGGGGGCGTTCTCCAGGAATCCCTCCCGGTGAACGGAGGGGCGCGCCTCGTCCTCGCGCAGCACGTTGCGCAGCCCGAGCACGTGCGCGGTGGGCGGCACGGCCACGGTGTCGAGCTCGTCGAGCTGCGCCATGTATTCGAGGATGCGCTCGAGCTGCCCCCGATAAAGGCGCGTCTCCTCGGCCGTCAGCCGCAGCCGCGCGAGCCGCGCCACGTGCTTGACATCTTCGTCGGTGATCGCCATCTAAGCCGCGGCCAAGGGCGCGTAGCGCACCAGGAGCTTCCTCGTCTGTCCGTTGTCGAAAAGGACGGCGACCTTCATCGTCTCGCCCGAGCCCGAAAGTTCGACGATGCGGCCAGGCCCGAACTCCGGGTGCCGCACCCGCATCCCCTTCCTGGCCCTCATGAGCGGGACGGGCGCCGAAGGGGCGGGCGCCTCCAAAGCGGGGAGCTCCTCCTCGCGGGAGCCGAAAAGCCTCGCCTCGAGGATGAAGCGCGAGGGCAGGTTGGAATAGACCCTGCCGAAAAGACGCCGCGTCGCGGTATGCGTCAGGAACAGCCGCTCCTTGGCCCGCGTCATCGCGACATAGCACAGCCGGCGCTCCTCCTCGAGCTCGTCCCGGGAGGCGTTGCCGGCCGCGATCGGGAACAGCCCTTCCTCGAGCCCGGTGACGAATACGATGGGGAACTCGAGCCCCTTGGCCAGGTGCGCGGTCATCAGGGTCACGGCCGGCGCCCCGGCCTCGTAGGAGTCGACGCCGCTCTTGAGAGCCACCTGCTCGAGGAAGCGCTCGAGGCGGGCTCCCTCGTCGCCGCCGCCCGCGGGGGGCTCCTCTGGAACTCCCCGCTCCTGGGACTCCTGGACGGCGTTGAGAAGCTCCTGGAGGTTGCCCAGCCGGTTCGCCGCGTCCGGGTCGGACTCGACCGCGTTCTCGACCCAGTCCCAATAGCCGCTGCGCCGCATCACGGCTCCCATGGCCTCGCCGGGAGGAAGAGAGCGGATATCCTCGGAAAGCCCGTCGAGGAGGTGGTGCAGCTCGCGCGCGCCGCGCCGGGCGACGGCCGACAGCTTCGGGACCGACTCCCCGCGGGCGAGCGCCTCCCTCAGCGACACGTCCTCGTCGCGCGCGTACCGCTTGAGAGCCTCCTCGGCGGCCTTGCCGATGCCGCGCGACGGGACGTTGAGGACGCGCGTCAGCGAGATCGAATCCGCCTCGTTGAGCGCCGCCCGGGCGTAGGCCAGGATGTCCTTGATCTCCTTTCGCTCGTAGAACCGCATGGAGCCCACGACCCGGTACGAGACCTGCGCCAGGGTCATGGCCTCCTCGAACGAGCGGCTCTGGGCGTTGGTGCGGTAGAATACCGCGATCTCGCTGAGAGAGGCCCCCTCGTCGACCAGGCCGATGACGCGGCCCGCGACCCAGCGCGCCTCGCCGCGCTCGTCCGGAAGCTCCTCGGCCTGGACCGGGTCGCCCTCGGCGGCCTTCGTCCAGAGCGTCTTGGCGTGGCGCTGCCGGTTGTTGCGGATCACCGCGCCCGCCGCGTTGAGGATGTTCGGGGTGGACCTGTAGTTCTGCTCGAGCTTCACGACCTTGGCGTCGGCGAAGTCCGACTCGAACTCGAGGATGTTGCGGATGTGCGCGCCCCTCCACGCGTAGATCGACTGGTCGGGGTCCCCTACGACGCAGAGGTTGCGGTGCCGGGCCGCGAGCGTCTTCGTGATGATGTACTGCGCGTGGTTCGTGTCCTGGTACTCGTCGACGAGGACATGCTCGAAAAGCTCCTGGTAGTAGGCGCGGACCCCGGCGTCGCCCGCGAAGAGCTCGGTGGTCTTGAGCAGCAGGTCCCCGAAGTCCAGGCCGCCCAGGGCGTCGAGCTTGCGCTGGTAGAGCTCGTAGACCTGCGCCACCGTCTGGCGGAACGCGTCGCGCTGCGCCATCGCGTAGATCGAGTAGGACCGGGCGTCGAGCAGGTCGTCCTTCGCGCGGGAGATCACGGCGACGTAGAGGCCGACCTTGTTCTTCTCGCCGGCCAGGCCCAGGTCCTTGAGCGCCTCCACGACGACCCGCTTCTGGTCGTCGGCGTCGTAGACTGTGAAATGGGGCGTGAGGTTCAGCTCCCGGGCGTGCCGCCGCAGGACGCGCGCGGCGAAGGCGTGGAAGGTGTGGACCCAGGCCCGCCCCCCCTTGCCGGGGACGAGGCCGTCGATGCGCTGGCGCATCTCGTCGGCGGCCTTGTTGGTGAAGGTGACCGCGAGGATGCGTGCCGGCGGGACTCCCCGGCGGAGCAGCGCCGCGACACGGTGCACGATGACCCGGGTCTTTCCGGTGCCGGCGCCGGCCAGCACGAGCAGCGGACCGCCATGATGCTCGACGGCGGATCTCTGCTCGGGATTGAGCTGCTCGAGGTCGGAGGCCATCCGTCGTTGATTTTATCACATACGGAGGGGGGCCGCCATGAACCCCGCTCGGGCGCCTTCGCTCCCGGGATATATGATCCAATCCCTTAAAAGGCTTCCGCGAGCTGGAACGGATCCGCGTCGAGGAGCCTATCCCCCCGGGGCTCAGTAGACGCGCCGCAGGAGGGCGACGGCCTCCATGTGGTCGGTATGGGGGAAGAGGTCCACTCCCTCCACCTTAATGAGGTCGTAGATTTCGGAGAGCCGCCGCAGGTCCTCGACCATCGCCTTCGGGTTGCAGGAGACGTAGATGATGGACGGGGCGGCGAGCTCCTTGAGCGCCGCCGCGGCCTTCGGATGCATCCCGGAACGAGGGGGATCGATGATCACGACGTCCACATCGACCTTCTGGGCCGCCAGGCCGGGCAGGATATCCTCGGTCTTCGCGGCCATGAACTCCGCGTTGGCGATCTTGTTCTCGGCCGCGTTGTGGCGCGCGTCCTCGACCGCCGATTCGACGGATTCCACCCCCATGACGCGCTCGCAGAGGTCCGCCACCGACAGGCTGATGCCGCCGCCGCCGCAGTAGAGGTCGAGCAGGTTCGTCGGCTTTAGGTCCTCCAGCCAGGCGCGGACCAGCCCATAGAGGAACTCGGCGCCCCGGGTGTTGGTCTGGAAGAACGAGTAGGGGGAGACGCGGAACCGCCTGCCCAGGACCTCCTCGTAGATGTGGCCGGGGCCGTGCAGCGTCTCGAGCCTCTCGGAGACCGCGATGTCGGACTTGCCGGTGTGCACCCCCCTCAGGACCGTCGTCGCCGGGTAGGCCGAGAGCACGGCCGACACGAAGCTCTCCGCTGGAAGCTCCCCCTCGGTCGTGAGCAGGTTCACCAGGCGCTGACCCGCGTTCTTCCCCTCGCGGACGACGAGATGGCGCAGAAAGCCCGTGTGCTTGTGCAGGTTGTAGGGCTCGAGCCTCTCCCGCAGCGCCCAGGCATGGACCGCGGCGAGGAGCCCCGGGGCCTCCGGCGAGAGCAGGTGGCACTCGGACAGGTTCATGACCTTGTCCCACCGGTTGCGGACCTTCAGCCCCAACAGCAGGTAATCCTCGCCTTCTCCGGGATGAGGGAACACGTCCTGGAACGAGAACTCCATCTTGTTCCTGTAGTGCCACGGCTCCGGGGAGGGGTGCATGGGCACCGAGACTTGCCAGTGGACACGGCTCAGCAGGCCCTCGAGGTCGGCCCCCTTCTGGGCGACCTGGCTCTCGTAGGACACGCCTTGCAGCCGGCAGCCGCCGCACTCGCCGAAGTGGCGGCAGCGCGGCTCCACCTTCACGGCGTCATCTGGAGAACTTGAAGAAGCAGACATCGCCTTCTCGGATCGCATAGTCTTTCCCCTCGGAGCGGATCAGCCCCTGCTCGCGCAGAGCCGCCTCCGAGCCGTGCGCGTCGATATCCCGGAAGGAATAGACATCGGCGCGGATGAAGCCCTTCTCGAAATCGGTATGCACGAGCCCGGCGGCCCGCGGCGCCTTCGTCCCCTCCCGGATGGCCAAGGCTCGGACCTCCACCGGGCCCCGGGTGAAGTAGCTCCGCAGGCCCAGCAGCCGGTAGGCCGCGAGGATGACGCGCTCCATGCCGGTCTTCTCCACCCCGAGCTCGGCGAGGAACGGCGCACGCTCCTCGACGGGCAGCTGGAGTATCTCGGCCTCCATCTTCCCGCACAGGGTCAAGGACTCCGAGCCCCGCTCCCGGGCCGCGGCCGCGAAGTCTTCGAGCTCCTTCGGAGCGGGCGCCTCATCGGCATTGCCCACGTAGAGGACGGGCTTGTCCGTCAGCAGGAAGAAGTCCCGGACGGCCTCCGCGCCCAGGCCGAGGCCGCGCGCGGGAAGGCCCCGCTCGAGCCCCGCCTTGAGCCTCTCGAGAGTGCCGAGCCGCTCCTTGGCCTCCTTCTCGCCGGTGCGGGCCTTGGTCGCGAGCTTCTCGATCTGCTTCTCGACGCTCGCCAGGTCGGCCAGGAGCAGTTCGGCCTCGATGATCCCGATATCGCGGCGCGGGTCCACGGCCCCCATCGGGTGGACGACGTCCGGGTCCGAGAAGAGACGCACGAGGTGCAGGATCGCGTCCACCTCCCGGATATGGGAAAGGAACTTGTTGCCCAGACCTTCTCCCCGCGCGGCTCCCTTGACGAGCCCGGCGATGTCCACGAAGCGGACCGTGGCCGGAGTGGTCTTCTCGGGCTTGAATATCTCCGCCAGGCGGGCAAGACGCTCGTCGGGGATGGATACGACGCCGACGTTGGGCTCGATGGTGGTGAAAGGATAGTTGGAGCTGGCCGCGCTCCCGGCGGTCAGCGCGTTGAAGAGCGTCGATTTCCCGACGTTCGGAAGGCCGACGATTCCGATCTCCATATCTCGGCGCAGGCGTTATCATACAAAAAAACGCCGGCGCCGGCACCGTGGGCGGTGGGGGAAAGGATCGCCCGCACGACGCATGCCCCGGGCGCTGGAAGGCTGACGGCGATCTTGCGATGGAGTTCCCGATAACGCAGCGGGCTGAGCGCCGCAGGGCAATCCTGCGGCGCCGGCATGGATTACTGCGGAGCGCGGGCCGCGAGGTCCTTCAGGTTGTCGCTGCTGTCGCAGATCTCGATGTAGGCCTTGGTGGACGTCTCCATCGAGTTGATCAAGGTCATGAGCGTGTCCTGCGGCTGCCCCCTCATGCCGTTGACGTAGGTCAACGCGTTGCGCGAATGCAGGAGCGCGTCCCCCGCGTGGACGAGCAGGTACCGGCGGCTGGCGTGCTCGGGATAGGTGAGATGCTTGGCGCTGACCTCCTCATTGAGATCCCTGAACTTCCGGTGCCCGCTGTCCGCCGCGGCCCGGATCTTATCGTGGGGGCTCTGCTGGCCGCTGACCGAGCCGATGGGAGGGTCCTCGGCGATGAGGTCGGTCACCTTCGTCAGGTCGCGCCTGATCCTGTCGGAGAGGCCCTCAAGCTGGTTCGCGCGCCCGTACTGCCGGGCCGCCCTCAAGTCGGCGACGATCGGCCCGAAGCTGTCGTCCACGAGGGGGATGCCGGCGTGCGCCTCCCTGCGCACGTTCACGGACCGGCGCACCGCGCCCGCCATGAGGTCCTGGCCCATCACGATGGACTTGCGCAAATCGAGCTGCACCGTCTCGGTATCCTGCACCCAAGTGCAGCCGGTCCGCTCGGTCCGGCATCCCCCGTAACCCTTATCATACCCGTCGCAGACCCGGCGTTGGCCCGTGCATTTCTGGTAGCGGGGGCCGACCGGACGCGTGACGGTGGGGTTGAACTCGCAGGCCGTGGGGAAGCGCTCCAGGTTGGTGCCGGCCGACGAGATGTCCTGGCTGGCGGTGCGCAGGCGCGGCTCCAGCCCCCCCATGTCGCTGCCGCTCGAGGGGTCGGAGATGAGGTGGTGCGTGTCCATCAGGACCGAGTGGGCCGCCGGAAGGTCCGCGAAGCTCTTGCTCCCCGCGACCACGGCGTCGTCCAAAGAGGAAAGCGTGTCGGCCGCGGAGTTGACATCCGTCTGGAACTGCAGGGTGCCGGCCTTCTCGCGGCTCAGGAGCGGCTCCACGGCCCCCGAGTGGTAGGTCTCGGCCGCCTCGAAATGCTTCTGCTGCTGCGCCTCGATCTCCTTGCGCTTCGCTTTTTTCGTGTATGTGGCGCCTGCGGCGGGGGCCTGAGCGCCCTGCGGCACAAAGTTCCCGCCCGCGCCGCCACCGGCGCCGCCGCCGCCGGCGCCCGCGCCGAAGAAATCCATGGCGCCGCCACCGCCGCCGCCACCGGCGCCGCCCATCGGAGCAGCGCCGC
>JBDREN010000197.1:0-47187 GCA_043819795.1 Elusimicrobiota bacterium | reverse complement strand
GGGGTGGATGGCTAGTCGGCGGGGGACTGACGACGTGGCGGCTGCGGAAGTCAACGGGCCCCGGGGGCGCGCGCCCGGGGGGCCGGTTCTTCACGTCTCTTCGCTGAATCCTTCCCTTATTGACCCGGCCGCGGGATGTCTTTGGCCCAGCCCGTCCTGTTCAAGAAGGCGCCCAAGGTCCCGTCGGAGCAGCCGTTCTTCATCTCGCCCTTGTCCGCGCCGGGCTTCAGCTCCAGGATCTGGTAACAGGAGCAGCCCTCCGCGACGGGCAGGTACGGCTCCAGCTCCGGATCCGTGCCCGGGCAGGCGTCGGAGTCGTCCACCACGCCGTCGCCGTCCGCATCGTCGCACCCGGACATCTGGCTGCCGGAGCATCCGCGGACGAGCTCCTCCCCCGGAGGGGTGTCGGCGCACGCGTCGATGTGGTCGCCTATCCCGTCGCCGTCGGTGTCCGGCATGCAGTATCCGTATCCCATGAGGCCGCTCTGATAGTGGAATTCGATCTCCTCCGCCGTAAGAGCCCTGTCGTAGACCGCTATCTCGTCGACTTCCCCTATGTAGTAGCTGGGCCAGCCGGGGTAGTGACCGATGGTCAACGTGCTCGCGTCGGTGTCGAGCGGCTGCGGGCTCGGCGAGCCCGCAGCGCCGTTGATGTATATCCTGATATCGCTTCCGTCGTACGTCACCGCCACGTGGGTCCATTCGTCGGCGAAGACCTCGGCGCTGCCCGACACGTCCCGGTAGTAGCCGTAGAAGTTCGCCGTCGGGAAGGTGGTCTTGCGCTGATGCCCGAAGGTGACCAGGTTCAGGCGCGAGGTGGACAGCCCTCCCCACCAGAGGATCGGCTGGGACGCGCTCGACAGGAGATGATTCGTCTTAGCCCAGTATTCGACGGTCCTGGGCTGATTCCCCGATATGTTGATGCCGCCGTTCGAGAGCACGTAATCGTTGCCGTCGAAGCGCAAAGCCTCTCCCACGCGCCCCGCGGTCGATATCGCCCCGGTGATCGCGCCGTCGTTGCCTCCGGCCACATCCTCGACGGTGTTCCCTTCGATCGTCCCCTCGTCGAACGTCCAGTAGTGGAGCATGCCGTCCGGACACGCGGCCTGCGCCCCGGCTGGCCGCGCCGTCATGGCGGCAAAACCCAAAGCAGCCGCAACGCAGCCGATCGCGCCGAGCGCGGATGCCGCCCTTCTAGTCTTCATCATCGCCGCCTCCTTCCCGTCGGGCCGCTCGATGAAATGGCGGGCAGAGATCCTGCGGCCTTCGGACGGTATCATTGTAGATTTAAGCGAAGATGCGCCGCAAACCTCGTATCGAAGCCTTCCTCGAGGTGCGGCGAGAACACGTCGGCCGCACCATATTTCCGGTAAGGCCGGGCAGGAGGCGCGGCCTACTCCATCCCGCTTATCGCGTTGTTCGCGAACTCGATGAGGAGGTCCGCGTCCTCGGCGGAGATCTTCTTGCCCCGCTGCGCCTGCACGCTGTTGATGAGGGCGCGAAGCTTGTTGACCGCCGGCTCGGTCTTCCCCTCATTCTGGGCCGCGATCGCGGTCTCCAGCTTGGAGGTGATCTCGTTGGCCGTTCCCCCGGGCAGGCTCAGCTCCTCGACGACCCGGGGGGCGTCCTCCAGCCTGTCGGCGCAGCCGTCGCCGTTCGCGTCCTGGGCTCCGGGATTCTCGTACGGGCAGCCGTCGTCCTCGTCCGCGAGCCCGTCGCCGTCGTCGTCCGGGTCCACGCAGTCGGCCGCCGCGTCGCCGTCGAAATCCGGGAAGTCCTCATCCGCCGCGGCGTCGCAGTCGTTGTCCAGGCCGTCGCAGGCCTCGACAGACGGGCCGACCGCGGCCCGGATGGTCTGGAGAGCGCCGGACGCGCCCAGGCATTCCTCGATCCGGGTCCGGCACTCTCCGATGTCGCCCGAGCCGTAGATGTCCGTCTCTATGATCGAGCCGGGGATGACGGCGCCGTCGCCGTCGTCGCAGTCGTAGCCGGGCTCGGCGCAGCCGCTGGTATCGCTGCCGGCCGCGCCGTAGCCGTCGCCGTCGGCGTCCGTGCAGAGCGCCTCGCAAAGGCCTTTGCCGATCAGGCCCTTGTCGTAATGCTTCTGGACCTCGGCCGGCGTCAACGACCTGCCGAAGACCGCTGCCTCGTCGATGAGGCCCGCGAACGGGTTGGGATCGGCCGACTGCCATCTTCCGATGGACACGGGATAGTCGCTCGGCCGGGGGCCGCCGTAGGCCTCCCGGGACGCGGCCTCGGCCCCGTCGATGTAGAGGCGCAGCATGCCGTGGTCGTAGGTCGCCGCCACATGCTGCCAGACGCCGGTCTGGATCGAGCCGGGGGCGCTGGTCAGCGAGAAGGTGGCGTTGTTGTCGTTGGCGAAGTTGGCGTGCAGGCCGCCGTCGTATCGGACATGGAAGTTGTAGCTCCAGCGGCTCGTATCGGTCCAGCCGACCTTGCCGATGATGGCCCTGTAATCGTCGGCGTACTCCGCCGGATTGATCCACGCCTCCATCGCGAACTGCCTGCCCGGGAAATCCAGCGCGCCGCCCACCATGCCGGCCGTCCGGACCGCTCCACTGATCGTCCCGTGATTGCCGCCGACGGAGTCGTACGCGGCCGCCCCGCCGCCCTCGTCGAAGCTCCAGAGGCTCACCATCCCCGCCGGGCACCCTCCGTCGCAGTAGCCGGCCGCGCCGGCCTCGTAGTGGCTCAGGAGCTCCTCGGGGGCCAGAGCCCGGTCGTAGACCGCCACCTCGTCGATCAACCCGGAGAACGTGTTGGGGTCTCCCGACCTGAGCCTGCCGATGGACAGGGGATAGTCGTTTCGCCTGAGGTCCCCGTAGGCCTCCCGGGACGCCGCCTCGGCGCCGTCTATGTAGAGCCGCAGCACGGCGCCGTCGTAGGTGGCCGCCACGTGCTGCCAGGCGCCGGTCCGGATCGAGCCGGAGGGGCTGCTCAACGGGAACCGCGTTCCGTTCTCGTTGAAGAAGTCGGCGTACAGGGCTCCATAGGACCTGACCTGCATGTTGTAGCTCCACCAACTCGTATGGGTCCAGCCCATCTTCGCCAGGATCGTCCTCTCATCGCCATCGTAGCGCGTCACGTTGATCCACGATTCGAGGGTGAACTGCTTGCCCGGGAAGTCGAGCGCGCCGCCGACCATGCCGCTCGTCCGCACCGCCCCGGAAACGGTCCCGTGGTTGCCGCCGATGGAGTCGTAAACGACGGCTCCGTCGCCCTCGTCGAAGCTCCAAAGGCTCACCATCCCCGCCGGGCAGCCGCCGTCGCAATAGCCGGCCGAACCGGCCTCGTAGTGGCTCAGTACCTCTTCGGCGGCCAGCGCCCGGTCGTAGACCGCCGCCTCGTCGATCTTGCCCAAGAACTGGTTTGCGTCCCCCGACCTCAGCCTGCCGATGGACAGCGGATAGTCGTTCGGCCTGGGGCTGCCGTAAGCTTCCCGCGACGCCGCCTCCGCGCCGTCGACGTACAAGCGCAGCATGCCGCCGTCGTAGGCGGCCGCCACGTGGTGCCAAGCGCCGATCTGGAGCAGGCCGGAGGGGCTGCTCAATGGGAACCGAGTGCCGGCCTCGTTCACGAAGTCGGCGTACAAGCCGCCATTGTCCCTGACCTGCATGTTGTAGCTCCACCAGCTCGTATGGTCCCAGCCCATCTTCGCCATGATCGTCCTGAAATCGCCCGCGTAGCCCCTCACGTTGATCCAGGCTTCCAGGGTGAACTGCTCCCCCGGGAAGTCCAGCGCGCCGTTGACCATGCCGGCGCTCCGGCTCGCCCCATAGATGGCGCCGTGATTGCCGCCGATGGAGTCGTACGCCACGGATCCATCGCCCTCATCGAAGCTCCAAAGGCTCACCATCCCCCCCGGGCAGCCCCCCGTGCAGTAGCCTGCCGAGCCGGCCGCGTAGTGGCTTTGGACCTCTTGGGCGGCCAGCGCCCTGTCGTAGACCGCCGCCTCGTCGATCATGCCCAAGAACTGGTCCGGGTCTCCCGATCGCAGCCTGCCGATGGACAGCGGATAGTCGTTCTGCCTGAGGCTTCCGTAGGCCTCCCGGGACGCCGCCTCCGCGCCGTCGACGTACAAGCGCAGCATGCCGCCGTCGTAGGCGGCCGCCACGTGGTGCCAAACACCGGTCTGTAGCAGGCCGGCGGGACTGCTCAATGGGAATCGAGTGCCGTTGTCGTTGACGAAGTCAACGTACAGGCCGCCATTGTCCCTGACCCGCATGTTGTAGCTCCACCCGGTCGTATGGGTCCAGCCCATCTTCGCCATGATCGTTCGGAAATCCCCGGCGTACGCCCGCACGTTGACCCATGCCTCGAGGGTGAACTGCCCTCCGGCCAGGTCCAGGCTCGGGGCATGCGGCACCTCGACGTAGTCGTTCACCGGCTCGGGGCCGCCCAGGTCCAGGCTCGGGGAATACGGCACCTCCACGTAGTCGCTCACCGGCTCGGGGCCGCCCAGGTCCAGGCTCGGGGCATGCGGCACCTCGACGCGGTCGGCCACGGCCTCGGGCCCCCCGAGGTTCAGGTCCGCCGCGTGAGGCACCTCGATATAATCGTCCTCTCCGTCGAAGGAGAAGGCCTGGCCGGTCCTGCCCTGCGCGCCCGCGGCGCCGTGGACGGTCCCGTCATTGCCGCCGTAGACGTCGGCCGCGTCCCCCGCGTCGAAGGTCCAGTAGCTCCGCAGGCCCTCGGCGCCGGGCACGGCCGCGCCCGCGCACGACCCGTTGGCGCAGATATCCCCGGCCGTGCAGAGCGTCCCGTCGTCGCACGGGGCGCCGTTCATCGCCGCCGGGTCCGCGACGCAGGTCCCGCCGGCGCACAGGTCCTTCGTGCAGGGGTTGCCGTCGTCGCACTCGGCGTCGGCGGCGCAGGCCCAGCAATAGCCCTTGCTGAGCGAGCCCTTGTCGTGATGCTCCCGGATCTCGGCGGGCGTCAACGCCCTGCTGTGGAGCGCCACGTCGTCGATGGCCCCGGAGAACCAGTTGGGATCGCCCGAATGCCATCTCCCGATGGAGAGCGGATACTCGTTCGGCCTCGGGTCGCCATAAGCCTCCCGGGCCGCCACCTCGGCGCCGTCGATGTACATGCGCAGCATGGCGCCGTCGTAGGCGGCCGCCACATGGTGCCAAGCGCCGGCCTGGATCAAGTCGGAGGGACTGCTCAGCGGGAACTGGGTGCCGTTCGCGTTCACGAAGCTGGCGTGCAGGCCGCCGTCGGACCTGACGTGCATGTTGTAGCTCCACTGGCTCGTATCGCTCCACCCGATCTTCCCGACGATCGCCCCGTAGTCGCCGGCGTACTCCTTTACGTTGATCCAAGCTTCGAGGGCGAACTGCCTGCCCGGGAGGTCCAGCGCGCCGTTCGCCTTACTGGCCGTCCGGACCGCCCCATGGACGGTCCCGTCGTTGCCGCCGACGGAGTCGTGAGCGGTCGCTCCGCCCGCCTCGTCGAACCTCCAGTAGCTCACCATCCCCGCCGGGCAACCGCCGTCGCAATAGCCGGCCGCACCCGCCTCGTAGTGGCTCAGGACCTCCGAGGCGGCCAGCGCCCTGGAGTAGACCGCCGCCTCATCGATCATGCCCTGGAACTGGTTGGGGTCGTCCGACCACCATCTCCCGATGGAGAGCGGATACTCGTTCGGCCTGGGGTCGCCGTAGGCCTCCCGGGCGGCCACCTCGGCTCCGTCGATATACAGGCGCAGCATGCCGCCGTCGTAGGTGGCCGCCACATGCTGCCAGACGTCGGTCCGAAGCGACTCGGTGTGGCTGCTCAACGGGAACCGGGTGCCGGCGCCGTTCACGAAGTCAGCGTACAGGCCGCCGTCGGGCCTGACCTGGAAGTTGTAGCTCCACTGGCTCGTGTCGGTCCAGCCGATCTTCCCGATGATGGTCCGGAAATCGCCCGCGTAACCCCTTATGTCGATCCACGCCTCGAACGTGAACTGCCTCCCCGGGAGGTCCAGCGCGCCGTTCACTTTGCCGGCCGCGCGGACCGCTCCATATATGGTCCCGTCGTTGACGCCAATGGAGTCGTAAGCGGTAGCCCCGTCCGCCTCGTCGAAGCTCCAATGGCTCACCATTCCCGCGGGACAGCCACCGACGCAATAGCCGGCCGAGCCGGCCTCGTAGTGGCTCAGGACCTCCGAGGCGGCCAGCGCCCTGTCGTAGACCGCCGCCTCGTCGATCATGCCCTGGAACTGGTTGGGGTCGTCGGACCACCATCGCCCGATGGAGAGCGGATAGTCGTTCGCCCTCGGGACGCCGTAGGCCTCCCGGGAGGCCACCTCGTCGCCGTCGATGTACAAGCGCAGCATGCCTCCGTCGTAGGTGGCCGCCACATGATGCCATATCCCGGTCCGAAGCGACTCGGTGTGGCTGCTCAACGGGAACCGGGTGCCGCCGGTGTTGACGAAGTCGACGTACAAGCCCCCGTCGGACCTGACCTGGAAGTTGTAGCTCCACAGGCTCGTATCGGTCCAGCCGATCTTTCCGATGATGGTCCGGAAATCGCCCGCGTACCCCCTTATCTTGATCCACGTCTCGAAAGTGAACTGCCCGCCGGCCAGGTCCAGGCTCGGGGAATGGGGGACCTCGACGTAGTCATGCACCGGCTCGGGGCCGGCTAGGTCCAGGCTCGGGGAATGGGGGACCTCGACGTAGTCATACACCGGCTCGGGGCCGGCCAGGTTCAGGCTCGTCGCGTGCGGGACCTCGATATAGTCGTCCTCCCCGTCGAAATGGAACGCCTGGCCGGTCCTGCCTTGCGCGGCCGTGGCGCCGTGAACGGCGCCGTCATTGGCGTCGTGATCGTCGGTCGCGTCTCCCGCGTCGAAGGTCCAATAGCTGACCATCCCCCCGCCGCTCGGACATTGGGCCCGCGCATGGAGCGGCAGGAGAGCCAAAGCCGCCGCCGAAACGGATGCCAAGAATATCGGAACCACCGGCTTCATGTTCTTGCTCATCTTTCCACCCACCCTGACTCGATTTGCCGGATCCGCGCCTACGGGGCCACGATCCCGTCCGCTTGGCACTTCGGGGCCCAGGACTCGGGGGCCTGCGCCTCCCACGTGCTCTTGGTGCCGGCCGAGCAGCCGTGCTTGAGCTCGCCGGCGTTCTCCCCGGGCTTGCAGAACAGGACCTGGGCGCAGCTGCAGCCGTAGGCGTCCTCCAGGCTCCAGTTGCCGCTGTCGTAATGGTTGGGCTTCAATCCGCCGTCGGCGTACCACGGGTTGCCCCCGGGCACGCCGCCGCCGCATTTGTCCAGCTCCCCGAACCAGCTGTCGGCGATGCCGTCTTCGTCCTCGTCGGTCGGTCCCGCGGCCGCGAACAGGCTGAAGTGCGTGGTCTGTGCGGTGCAGGTGTAGGTCGTGCCCGCGGTGGTGCAGGTCGTGGGCAGCGCCTCCCAAGCCCCCGCGCCGGTGCCCTTCACCATGATCCTGAGCTTGTCGCACAGCCTGGGCTTGAGCGTGCATTCCGTCACCAGCGTCACCGTGACGGGCTCGTTGAAGGTCGTCCCGGCCGGCGTGAAGGAGTATTGCGACAGGGATTGCCCCTTGTTCGAGCCGATCTCGATGTTCGGATCCGCGGGGGTGCTCTCCGTGATTGCCATGCTCGTGTCGGCGTCGAGGGCCCCGGCCGGGACCGCGAACGAGGCGCTCCCGGACGGAGCGGCCACCTCGCCGCCTTCGGCCGCCTCCACGTACTCGCCCGCGGAGCCGCCGGGATCGCAGGCATCCGCAGGATCGTTCGGACAGATGTCGCAGACGTCTCCTCCACCCTGCGCGTCGGTGTCCAACTGGTCCGGGTTGTAGGCGTCCGGACAGTTGTCGGCGGCGTTCAGGATCCCGTCACCGTCGTCGTCGCAGCCCTCGTCGGTCTGCCCGTCGCAGTCATCGTCGAACCCGTTGCACCGCTCCTCGGCGCCCGGATAGGCGTCGGGATTGCCGTCGTCGCAGTCCTGACCGGGCCCGTCGCAGATGTCGGAGCCGTCGCCGTCCTCGTCTATCGGCGTGTAGGCGCAGGCGTCCGCGTCCTCGTCGCAGCTGTCAACGGTGCAGGACAGGGCGTCGGCGCAGACCGGAGGCATTCCGGGCTGACAGCCTGAGACCCCGGCGCAGGTCTCGGTTCCGGTGCACCAGAGCCCGTCGGTGCACAGGGCGTCGCCCCCGTCATCCGCGGTCCCGTCGCAGTCGTTGTCCAGGCCGTCGCAGGTTTCGGGTCGAGGGGCGTTCTCCGCGCAGGTGTCGGTCTCTTGTCCGTTCACGCACGCGGACTCGCCGGTCGAGGCGCAGGCGCCCACCCCGCAGGACGTGGGGGCCGCGACATAATCGTCGTCCGCGGTGCCGTCGCAGTCCTGGTCCAGCCCGTCGCAATCCGCGTCGCCCGCCCCCGGGCTCACGCCCGGGTCCAAGTCGTCGCAGTCCGGCCCGCACCCGGCCGGTGTCCCCTTATGGCCGTCGCCGTCCAGGTCCACGCATGAGCTGGCGACCAGAAAAACGTCGTCGAACCACGTCGTGCCGTCGCCCTGCCACCAGAGCCTGACCAGCGCGGTGGTCATGAGCTTGGTCTCGTCCGTGTCGAAATAGGCCGAACCGAACGTCCAGTCGTGGGTGTCGGCGCCGAAGCGGACCACGTCGCCGAAGCCGTGGTACGTCCCGTCCTCGTAGTAGACCACCCCCGAGATCTGGGGCTGTTTCCCGGTGTCGGAATGCTTGTCCAGCCTGTTCCATCCCCCGAAGGTGAACCCGTGCACGCGGCCGTTGATGGGCACATACTGCCACGTATAGGATCCGGTCTCGCGCCGGCCCGAAGCGGCCCCGCCGTGAGCCTCCCCGCGGTCTATCCCGGTAAGGTACCATTCGTCGACCAAGCCGTAGTAGTCCTCGTCGGTCTCGAAGCCTGGATTTCTCAGCAGGTTCGCCAGATCCGGCATGTCGTCGCCGTCGAGGTTGGGAGCGCATATGCTCGGCTCGCCCGCGCAGCCGTAGCCCGGCTCGACCGCGCAGGCCGCGGAGCAGCCCTCGCCGCCGTCTCTGTTCCCGTCGTCGCACGCCTCCTGCGCGTCGAGGACGCCGTTGCCGCAGCAATCGCCGTCCAAGGTCAGGCACCGGGACGGGACGAGGAATACGTCGTCGAACCAGGTGGTGCCGTCCCCTTGCCACCACAACCTGATCAGCGCGGTGGTCATGAGCTTGGTCTCGTCGGTGTCGATGTAGTCCATGCTCAGCGTCCAATCGTGGGTCTCCCGATCGAACCGGGCGCCCTTGCTGGAGCCGGCGGATGTCCCGTCTTCGTAGTAGACGACCACGTGCATCGTGGGCTGATACTGGGTCTCGGACTGCTTGTCGAGCTTGTTCCAGCCCCCGAAGGTGAACCCGTGCACGCGGCCGTTGATGGGCACATACTGCCACGTATAGGATCCGGTCTCGCGCCGGCCCGAAGCGGCCCCGCCGTGAGCCGCCTCGCGGTCTATTCCGGCAAGGTACCATTCGTCGACCCAACCGTCGTCGTTTTCGTCCAGCTCGAAACCGGGGTTGGACACCAGATTCCGCAGGTCCGGCCAGCCGTCACCGTCCAGGTCGGGCCAGCAGGTGCTGGGTTCTCCATGGCACACGTGGCCGTCCTCCACCGCGCAAGCCGCGGAGCAGCCGTCCCCGTCCGCCCGATCGCCGTCGTCGCATTCCTCGCCCGCGTCGATGACGCCGTCGCCGCAGGGGACATAGGCCTCGCAATACCCCTTGCCGGCCAGGCCGTCATCGACGTGCTGCGAGATCTCTTCCGGGGTCAGCGCCCTGTTGTAGATCGCGACTTCGTCGAGGTCCCCGTTGAGATGCGCGGTGGACTTGACCGCCTCTCCGATCCCGACGCCGCGGGTGAGTCCCGTTATGTCCTTTCCGGTGACATCTTGAGTGCTGCCGATCTGAGAGCCGTCCACATACGCTTCAAAAGCATTCCCGTTCCTTATGACGGCGAGGTGATACCAGGTATTCAGCGACGGGGACCATGGGAAATTGAAATTCTGGCCGGACCCGTGCGCCACATATACTTCCAGATTGTTGCCGAAATAGTTGATCCGGATGCCGACATCATGGCCTCCGATATCCATAAAGATGCGCCATCCTGAAAGACTGCGAAGTCGTGTCCAGAATTCGACCGCGAAATCGCCGGCGCCGAAATCCCAGTCGTCGCTGTCGGGCACATAGACATAGTCGTCCACGCCGTCAAAACCCAAGGCCCCCCCGACCCGGCCGGAGGTCCAGACAGGGCCATTGAGCAAAGTCCCGTCGTTCGCGCCAAAATCGTCGTTCCCGGGATCCAGGGAATCGTCGAATGTCCAGTACGAGACCATGCCGGAAGGACATGTTTCTTGCGCCAGCGCGCCTCCGGCAAAAGGCAGGCAACTCCCCAGTATGAGTCCAGACAATATTATTCTCATTTCCTTAATCCTCCGCGCGGCCACGCCCCGACAGGGCACCGATGCGTCAAGGCCCGCCCGCCTGCCAGCCTTAGCAATGATATAACCCCATTCCTCTGGCAAATCAAGGACAAGCGCTGACAATCCCCTGGAAATGGTGCTTATCAAAAAAGCATTTGTTGATGAGTCAGCGGGAAAGCGGAGCCTTGTTATCGCTCTCCGGAGTGCGGCAGTCTCCAGGTGACCCGGCGGGCCTGCGGTCCGCGCGGTAGCTTCCGACGGCTGGCTGGGATTCGCCGGCCGTGTTATACTGTGGTTGGGGATACAAACGCGGATCGGTCGCGCGACGGCGTGATTCCGGGAACGGGAAGGAGAGGGTATGACAAGAATATTCGCGGGAGTGATACTGGCAAGTTCCTTGGCGTTCGTCAGAGGCGCCTTGGCGCAGGAAACGGAGGCATGTCCTCCTGGCACGGTTTCCTATTGGACTTTCGATGATCCATCGAATCCCGGGAACGATGATTTTGACGCGAACGACGGGACTTTGGTGAATGGGCCCGTCTGGGAGACGGCCGGGCGGGTCGGAGGCGCGCTGGACTTCCCCGGGGGCAAAGCTTATGTCAGTGTGCCTGCCAGCGGCGACTGGGATTTCGGAGACGGGGATTTTACGATCGATCTCTGGGCGAAGATAGAGAATTCGGGGAATTCTCAATATCTTCTGAGCATAGGAGACCCGGGGTCGGTCCCGGTGGTGGCATTGGGTTTCGGCGGACTCGCTCCGCTCCAGAATCTGGATTTTTTCAGCACGGCAAGCGGTTGGATGACAGAGTATCGCGTGATTGCCTTAGGGGAATGGCATCACATCGCTTTTGTGCGGGATGGAAACGACTTCTATATGTTCTTGAACGGCCAGCCTATCATGCAGAAGACCGGAACCGGCGTCATCAACAGCAATAAGAGGCTGTTCATCGGGATCAGGTCCGCTCTTGATTATCCCACAAAAGGCCTTATCGACGAAGTGGCGATCTACAGGAGGGCTTTGACGCCGGAGGAGATCCGCCGGCATTACAGCGAAGGGCTCGGGCAGGGCTATTGTGACGAGATCATTGAGGCCTTCTGCGGCGACGGGGCGCGCGCCGTAGATGCGGGAGAAGAATGCGATGATTGGAACAACCTAGATGGAGACGGGTGCTCCGCCGCGTGCGCCCTTGATCCCGGCCACAGCTGCATGGGAAGGCCGAGCGTCTGCTTCCCTGATGCGGACGGCGACGGGAGCCCGGACGACGTCGACGCCTGCGGCAATCCCGGCGCGCCGGCGGGCATGGCCAGCTATTGGCGTTTCGAGGAGACTTCGGGCGGGACCGCGCATGATTCCTACGCCGCGAATCGCGGGACTCTGGTCAACGGGCCCGTCTGGACTCCGGCCGGGCGGGCCGGAGGCGCGCTGAGTTTCGACGGCAGCAATGATTATGTAAGCGCGCCGGCCAGCAGCGACTGGGATCTCGGAGGCGGAGACTTCACGATAAGCCTCTGGGCGAACGTGGAGAATACGGGCAATTCTCAGTATCTCCTGAGCATAGGGGATCCGGGTTCGGTCCCGGTGGTGGCATTGGGATTCGGCGGACTCGCTCCGCTCCAGAATCTGGATTTCTACAGCACGGCGAGCGGTTGGCTGACGCAGTATCGTTTGATCACCTTGGGGGATTGGCATCACATCGCCTTTGTGAGAAGCGGAAACGGCTTGCATATGTTCTTGAACGGCCAGCCCATCATGCAGAAGACCGCGTCCGGGTCCATCAACAGCGACAAGAGGCTGTTCATCGGGATCCGGTCCGCCTTCGACTATCCCACAAGAGGCCTTGTCGATGAAGTGGCGATCTACAAGAGGGCTCTGACCGCCGAGGAGATCGGGGAGCAGTACGCCAAGGGTCTGGCTGGAGAGGGCTATTGCGAGGCCTCTTGCACGGATGCCGACGGCGACGGCTACGCCGTGGAGGGCGGCGACTGCGGGCCGACCGACTGCGATGACGCCGCCCCGGAGGTCAATCCCGGCGCGCCGGAGACCCGCTGCAACGGCGTGGACGACGACTGCAGCGCCCAGACGCCGGACGACTCGGATCTCGACGATGACGGGGTAGCGTATTGCCAGGACCGATGCCGCGACACCGAGGCCCCGGAGGCCTCCGTGCCGGGCGTGAGGCTGGGCACCAACCGCTTCGCGATCGTGACCGGGACGCGCGAGGCCGGCGCCTACGTGTTCGACACCACGGCGTCCAAGGGCAAGGGGCCCAGGAATACCTTCACCACGGCCGACACCCACGGATGCAGCTGCGAGCAGATACTGGCCGCCTCCTCGGAGGCGATGAAGGGCCACCGCAAGTTCGGCTGCTCGATCAGCGTGATGGAGGACTGGGCCGACGACGGCCGGCTCGACTGACACCGGAAAAAGCTCGCATCCGCGCGAATCCTCGGAGGGTCCGGAAAGGCGGGCCTACGCCGCCTTCTTGGGCGCGGGCAGGATCAGGTAGGCCCAGGCGAGGTAGGCGACGAGGCTGGCCGCGAGGGCCAGAAGCGGCATGGGAAGGCTGGTCTCGACGAAGAACTCCACCGACCAGACGCCCATCCCCGCGGCGATCGAGGCGATGGCCGCGCCTTCGGAGCGGCGGTTGAGCCAGATCCCCGCCATGAACGGGACGAAGAAGCCCACCAGGCCCAGGGCGTAGGATTGCTCGAGCAGCTCGAAGGCCTTCTTGCCCGAGAGGGCCATCCAAACGCTGAACGCGGTGATGGCCACGACCGAGATGTGGCACAGCGTCAAGGTCGAGACCTTCTCCTCGGGAATGATGCGGCGCAGAGTGTTGCGCGCGAGTACGCTGGCCGGGGCCAGGATCGCGCTGTCGATCGTCGAGAGCACGACCGAGAGCAAGGTCAGCACGAAGATCACGGTCATGGCGGGCGAGAAGAACTTCAGGGCCAGCGCCGGGAGGACCGACTGCCGCACATCGTCGCCGAGCGCGAACTTGCCGGCCAGGCCCAGGAGCACCGGGATCGTCCCGAATCCCACGTAGAGCAGGCCCGCGATGAGGCAGGCCCGGCGGGCCACCGCCGACGACTTGGAGGCGAAGATGCGCTGGCCCAGGTCCTGCGAGGGGATGTTGCCCAGGACCGCGACGGTGAGCAGGCTCAGCCAGCCGAAGAACTCGGCGGCGTTCTCGCGCGGGATGAGGATCCGGTCCTTGGGCTCGACCGCGGCCAGGACCCCTCCGAGGCTGATGTCGGTGAAGACGCTGACGCTCAGGACAACGAGCCCAATCATCACCAGAATCAGCTGGATCGCGTCGGTAAGGGTCACCGACCACATCCCCCCCAGAAGGGTGTAGAGCATGGCAACGAGGGCCACCGAGACCACCCCGGTCGTCATGGGGACCCCCAGCAGGAGATCGAGTATCCCCGCCACCGCGATGAGCTGCACCGCGATCCAACTCATGAAGCTGGGCACGGTCAGGACCACCGTGATCTGCTCCGTGACCGGGCCGAACTTCTCCCGGTAGAGGTCCGCTATGGTGTAGATCTTCATCTCCCAGAGGGGCTTGGCGAAGAAGAGGCCGGCCACGATGAGGCAGAGCCCCGCTCCGTAGGGCTCCAAAGCGGCCACGCGCAGGCCCTCGGCGCGGATCTCGTCGGCCGCGGTCAGCAGGGTCCCGGCTCCGAACCAGGTGGCCAGGAGCGTGGCGGAGGCCAGGGAAACGGGGAGGCGCCGTCCGGCGACGATGAAGTCCCCCTCGTCTTTGATGTGGCGCTGGGCCCAGAGGGCGACGCCGAACATGACGACGAGGTAGGCGCCGATCGAGATCGTTAGAGCCGTTTGCATCAGAAATCCGTCTGGATGCATCCAGGGAAGACTCCCTGGATGCATTCAGACCATTTCGGAGCAGCTCAGTTCTTGCTCACCTCGGCCTCGGCATAGGGGTACCACCAGGGCTTGGCGTTCTGCTCGAAGTCCCAATGGATGTGCTTGGACTGCTGGAAGGCCTCGAGGCCCTCGTAGCCCAACTCGCGCCCCCCGCCGCTCGCCTTGTAGCCGCCGAAGGGGCCGGCGTCGTTGTCGGTCAGGGGATCGTTGATCCAGATGGTGCCGGCCTGCACGTCCTCGAAGAAGCGCTTGGCTTTCCGGGCGTCGTGGGTGTAGAGGTTCGAGCCCAAGCCGTAGATCGAGTCGTTGACCAGGCGGATGGCCTCGTCGAAGTCGCGGAACGTGGCGACCGGGCAGACCGGGCCGAATGTCTCGTCGCGCATGACCGTCATGTCCTGCGCTACCCCGGCGAGGACGGTCGGGGCGAAGAAGAATCCCTTGCCCGTGGGCACCTTGCCGCCGGTCAGGAGCTTGGCCCCGCGCCGGACCGCGCTGTCCACGTGGGCCTTCACCTTCCGGCGGTACTCGCCGCGGATCATGGGGCCGACGTCGGTCGTGGGGTCCATGCCCGGGCCCACCTTGAGTTTTTGAGTGGTCTCGAGGAGGCGCTCGGTGAAGGACTTGGCGATCGAGTCGTGGACGTATACGCGCTCGGCCGAGGTGCACACCTGGCCGGTGTTGAGGAAGGCGGCCCAGGCCACGGCGCGGACAGCCAGGTCGAGGTCGGAGTCCTCGCAGACCACGAAGGCGTCCTTGCCGCCGAGCTCCAGATGGCATCTCTTCATCTGGTCGGCGCACACGTGGGAGATCTTCCGGCCGACTTCCAGGCTTCCGGTGAACGCCACGAAGGCGACGTCCTGGTGGCTTACGAGCGCCGCCCCGGTCGCCGGGCCGCCGAGCACGAGCTCGAGCACGCCATTGGGCAGGACGTCGGTCATCTCGACGAAGCTCTTGGTGGCCAGGGGGGTCTGCTCGGCCGGCTTGAGCACGACCGTGTTGCCCGCGGCCAGGGCCGGCGCCACCTTCCAGGCCATGAGCAGCAGGGGGTAGTTCCAGGGGACGATGGCCCCCACGACCCCGTAGGGCTCCTTGACGACCAGGTTGAGCTGGCTGCGCTCGGTGGAGGGGATGACCCGCCCGCGCCCGGCGCGGGCCAGCTCGGCGTAGAAGTCGAAGCAGGAGGCCGTCCAGCCGATCTCGTCCACGTTCTCCCGCAGGGGCTTACCCCCCTCCCGGGTCAGGGTCTCGGCCAGCTTCTGGGTGTTTTCCCGCAGGCGCTTGGCGATCTCGTGGAGCATCTCGGCCTTCTCCTGGGACGGGACGGACCGCCAGGACTCGAAGGCCTTCTTGGCGGAGGCCACGGCGCGGGCCACCTCCTTGGCGCCGGCGGAGTTGAACTCGCTCAGGACCTCTTCGGTAGCGGGATCGATGACGGTGAACTTGGCCATGCGCGGCCTCCTTTATTGCTGGTCGCCGTAGACGAGGTAGTGCCAGCCCTTGCGCCGGTCACCGCTCATGTCGGCCATCACGTGCTTGATCTCGGTGTACTCCTCGAGGGCGTAGGCGGACATGTCCTTGCCGAAGCCCGACTGCTTGAAGCCGCCGTGGGGCATCTCGGAGGCCAGGGGCAGGTGGTCGTTGATCCAGACCGTGCCGCAGCGCAGCTCGCCCGAGACCCGCATGGCCCGCTGCACGTTCAGGGTCCACACGCTCCCGGCCAGGCCGTAGTCCGCGTCGTTGGCCAGGCGCACGGCCTCGGCCTCGTCGGAGAACGGCAGGGCCACGACCACCGGGCCGAAGACCTCCTTCTGGACGATCTCGCTGTCCTGGCGCGCTCCCTCGATGAGGGTGGGCTCGTAGAAATACCCCCGCGGCTTGCCGGCCGGGGGGCGGCCGCCGACCGTGACCTTGGCCCCCGCCTGGGCCGCCCGGGACACGAAGCCCCGCACCCGGTCGAACTGGTCCCGGCTGATGAGCGGGCCCATGTCCGTGCCTTTCTCTCCGGGCGCGCCCACGCGCACGGCCTTGAGGTGCTTGACCAGGAGCTCGATGAACTTGGGGTAGACGTCCTTCTGGACGTAAAGGCGGGTGGCGGCGGTGCAGTCCTGGCCCGCGTTCTGCAAGGCGCCCACGACGGCGCCCTGGGCCGCGGCCTCGAGGTCCGCGTCATCGAACACGACGAAGGGCGCCTTGCCGCCCAGCTCGAAGTGGAGCTTCTTGACCGTGGGCGCGGCCTGCCCCATGATCTTGCGGCCGGTGTCGGTGTCACCGGTGAAGGAGATCATGCGCACGTCGCGATGCTGCGTCAGCAGCCTGCCGGTCTCCTCGCCTCCGGTCACGATGTTGAGCACGCCGTCGGGGATGCCGGCCTTGGCCACGAGCTTGCCGAGCTCCAGCGTGCTCAGCGGGGTCAGCTCCGAGGGCTTGAGGACCAGCGTATTGCCGGCCGCCAGGGCGGGCCCGATCTTCCAGACCGCCATCATGAAGGGGTAGTTCCAGGGCGCCACCAGAGCGACGACGCCCACCGGCTCGCGCCTCAGGTAGCTGGTGTAGCCGCCCGCGTATTCCCCACCCGCGCGCCCTTCGAGCATCCGGGCCGCCGACGCGAAGAACCGCAGGTTGTCCACGGCGAAGGGGATGTCCCCCTCGGCGGCGAGCTTCATCGGCTTGCCGGCGTTCTCGCTCTCGATGACGGCGAGCCGCTGCGCGTCCTTCTCGATCAGGTCGGCCAGCCGGAAGAGCGCCAGGGAGCGCTCCCCGGGAGATTTTTTCGACCACCGGCCGTCATCGAAGGACTCTTTCGCCGCCGCGACCGCGCGGTCCACGTCGTCGGCTCCGGCGTCCCGGACGACGGCGATCGTCCGCTCGGTCGCGGGGTCGATGACCTCGCGGGGGTTCCCGGAGCCCCGGACCCACTTGCCCCCGATGAGCATCTTGAGGCTTTCGGCCTTGGCCGGGCTCTTGGTCTTCTCTGCCGTCTTCGTCATGGAGGTTCCTCCTGGGCGCTCTTCGGTCGGCGGCACGCTCAAGGCTGCGGGGCGACCCGTGTGGGTTTGGGCGGAAAATGGGCCTCGTTGACGTCATTGAAGACCCTCTCCATCACGGCGAGGGCCCCATCCATCTCCTCAAGGCTGATGGTGAGAGGGGGCTCGATGCGGACGGTCTTGGCGGAGAAGAGCGTCCCGGCCACCAGGACCCCGTTGTCGAAGAGCCCCTTGGCCACGTCGAAGCCGATCTCGTCGGAAGGGAACTCGATCCCGAGCATGAGGCCCTTGCCCCGGACGTCCACGCACAGCTTGGGGAAGCGGCGCGCCAGGGCCCTGAGCTTGTCGATGACGACGTTCCCCGTCTGCTCGGCCCGCTCGAGCAGGTTCTCCTCGATGAGGACGTGGATGCCGGCGATGGCCGCCACGCAGGCCAGGGGGTTGCCGCCGAAAGTGGTCGAGTGCAGGAAGGGGTTGCTGAAGAGGTGCTCCCAGATGGGCCGCGACGAGACGAAGGCCCCGATCGGCATCACTCCCCCCCCGAGGGACTTGCCGAGGCAGAGCACGTCCGGGACCACGTCCCAGTGCTCGCACGCGAACATGCGGCCGGTGCGGCCCATCCCGGTCTGAATCTCGTCGAGGACCAGCAGCGCCCCGAACCGGTCGCAGAGCTCCCGCACCTTGGGGAGGTAGTCGTCCGGCGGCACGTGGATGCCGCCCTCCCCCTGGATGGGCTCGAGGACCACGGCCGCGATGTCGTTGCCGACCTTGTCGGCGGAGGTGAGCATGTCCTCCATCGCCGCGGCGTCGCCGAAGGGAACGTGGTAGCAGTCCGGGAGGATGGGAAGGAAGGGCTGGCGGTACTTGGCCTGGGCGGTGCAGGACAGGGCCCCGAGGGTCTTCCCGTGAAAGCCCTGGACCGCGGCCACGAAGGATTTTCGGCCCGTGTGGAGCATGGCGAGCTTCATCGCGCCTTCGATGGCCTCGGTGCCCGAGTTCCCGAAGAAGCTGAAGTCCAGGCCCCGGGGGGTGAGCTCGGCCAGGAGCTTGGCCAGCACGGCCCGGAACGGCTCCAAGAGCTCCTGGCTGTGCAGCGCCTGGCGCTTGAGCTGATCCACGACGGCCTTGACCACCTTGGGATGGCGGTGGCCCGTGTTGTAGATCCCGAAGCCTCCCAGAAGGTCGACGTAGCGGCGTCCGTTGATGTCGGTGAAGTGGTTGCCGCCGTCCTTCCACTCGATCGCGGCGTAGTCGGTCGAGACCGCCTTGCGGTACTCGATGATGCCCGGGTTGATGTGGTCGGCGTATCCCTGGAGCGTCGTCTGCAGGAGCCACTGCCGCTGCTCCTCGCTCAACTCATCCTGGCCGATGAGGTGGAGGATGTCCCGGGTCTGTCTGAGGATCTCTTTGCTGTCGAAGGCCACGGTCTATGCTCCTTACCGGTTCGAACGCCCGCCTTTTCGAGCCGTCGATTTGAGACGGAATATCTTGCGGCGCTCCAGCTCCTTGAAGAACGGGTCCACCGGCAGGACGCTCTCGGGAGCAAAGGCCCCGGGGGCCGTGGAGCCCGCGGCGGCCATCTGGGCCGCGATGGAGGCCGGGAAGCCCACCCCCATGGCCCCGGCCGACAGGCCGAACGCGGATCGGAACGAGCAGTCCGAAGTGATCGCAACGGCTTTACCCCCGGCGCTCCCCTCGGCCACCACGCGCAGCATCTCCACGTCCTGCGGGATCCCGGTGGACTTGGCCAGCCCCTTGAGCGCCATGCCCGTGAGGAAGTCCCGGGGCGATATCCTGGCCCCGTTGATCTCCATCGGCTCCTCGCTCGAGAAACCCATCGCCATGAGGAGCGAAAGCTGCCGCCTGACCGCCTCGGGGTAGACGAGCTTGAAAAAGCAGTCCTTCAGGCCCTTCTTCTTGTACGCCGCGGGGAGGGTCGCTAGCTCGGAGTGGATGAGGGCTCCGGCGAGCCCGCGCCCGAACGGAGGCGGGAAGGAGACCGCTTCCTCCGCGCTGAAGGCCGGGACCGTCTTGAGACGGCCGCCCGAGAGCACCGGGGCGGGCATCTCGCCCTCGTCGAGCATGGTCCGGATCGAGAACGGAGGCAGGAAGTCTCCCCCGGGCTCGGAGGGGTCCTGGCTCACGTTGTAGATCTTGAGGCTCTTGAGGCGGTCGAGCTTCCCCGCGAGCCGGGCCGCCATCATGTTCGTGATGCCCGGCGTGGAGCCGCAGCCCAGGACCGCGGTGCGGCCGGCCCGGCGGAAGTCGGGATGCAGCCGCAGCTGCTTGAGGGCCATGTGATAAAGGCCGCCGAGGTCCACGTAGTGGGCCTTGAGCGCCAAGGCCAGCTTCATCGCCTCGAGATTGAACTCGTACCAGGCGCAGTTCACCAGCACCTTGGAGCCCGCCAGCTTGCGGCGGGCGGCGGGAGAGGCGAGGTCCAAGGCGATGGCCCGCGCCTTGCGTCCGCGGGGAATGCGCCGCAGCACGGCGCGGGAGCGGGCCAGAGTGCGGTCCGCCGCCAGCACGCGGGTGACCCCGGGGGAGGCGCAGAGGTCGTAGAGGCAGGCCTCTCCCATCTGGCCGAACGCTCCAACAACGGCGATCTTCATATCAACGTTTCTCCTTGGAAGTCGAAAGCTTCCCGGAGACGACCTCCTCCAGGATGTCGAGGCCCCGTCGGACTTTCGCCTCCGAGGCGTTCAGCGGCACCAGGCAGCGGATCACGTTGCCGTATAGTCCGGCTTTCAGGATCAGCAGGCCGCGCTCGGCGCAGGCGTCGAGGATCTCCCCGGTCGTCTGGGCCGGGATCGGGGCCTTTGACTTCCGGTCCTTGACCAGCTCGATCGCCCGCATCGGTCCCAAACCGCGGGAATCCCCGACCCCCGGACACCGTTCGGCCATCGCGTCGAAGCGCGTCTCGATGATCGTCCCCAGCTTCGCGGCGCGCGCCAGAAGGTCCTCGCGCTCGAAGACGTCGAGCACGGCCAGGGCCGCGGCGCAGGCGAGGGGGTTGCCCCCGTAGGTGCCTCCCAGGCCCCCCACGGGAACCGCGTCGAGCACGTCCGCGCGGCCCACCACCGCGGAGAGCGGCAGCCCGGCCGCGAGCGACTTGCCCACGGTCATCAGGTCGGGGACCACGCCGGAATGCTCGCACGCCCACATCCTTCCGGTGCGGCCCACTCCGGTCTGGACCTCGTCGACGATGAGCAGGATGCCGAAGCGCTTGCAGAGCCTCCGCACGCCCGGGAGGAAGCCGGGAGTCGGGACGATGAACCCCCCCTCTCCCTGAAGAGGCTCGACGACCACGGCGGCCACCCGGTCCGGGGAGGTCCGCGTGGCCAGAAGCCTCACGAGCTCGCTCAGGCAGTGCTCGGTCAGGTCCTCCGCTCTCACGCCGGCCGGGGGGCGATAGGGATAGGGGTAGGTCGCGTGATGGACGCCCGGCGGGAACGGGCCGAACCCCTTGCGGTACGGGGTGTCCTTGCCGGTGAGGGCCATGCCCATGCTGGTGCGGCCGTGGAAGCCCAGGTCGAAGGAGATCACCTCCGGCCGTCCAGTGAACACCTTCGCGGCCTTGACCGCGTTCTCGACCGCCTCGGCCCCGCTGTTGAGAAGAACGGCTTTCTTGGCGAAATCCCCCGGGCACGAGAGGCAGAGCCGCTCGGCCAGCCGGACGTATCCCTCGTAATTGCAGACGTGGAAGCAGACGTGGTGGAACCGCCCGATCTGCTCCTTCAGGGCCGCGACGACGGAGGGATGGCGGTGCCCGACGTTCAGGCACCCGAGGCCGCCCCCGAAGTCGATGTAGTCGTTGCCGTCCACGTCGCGGATCCGGGCCCCCTGGGCGTCGGCCACGGCGATCTGGGAGAAGGAGAACACGGCCCGAGGGACGGACTTGAGCCGCCGTTTCTGCAGCCGGATGGAACGGTCCCGGCGCTGGCGAGGCTCGGCTTGCTTGACGGACTTGGGCATCGGCGCTCCAGAGGGGGAAGGCGACTCTCTATTGAAAAAGCATTTTACTATAACGGCATCGAGGGTTCAACACGCGCCGGGGAGCGCCTCAGCACTTGGCGAGGAGCTCGCCGTCCTCCGTGGTCAGCGGTTTCGGGGGGTCGGACTTCTGGGTCCACCGGGAGACCAGGACCGTCGCCAGGCCCGAGAAAAGGGCCGGGACCAAGGTCCAGAGCGGCTCGGGCTGCGGGGTCGTCGTCAACTGGGGGACGGCCCCGAACAGGAAGGTCACCGCCCCGGCGAACATCCCCGCCAAGGCGCCCCGCTCGGTGGTCTTTTCCCAATAAAGGCCGAGGGTGAACGGGAAGAAGATCGTGTGCCAGACGTAGGTGAACGCGATGACGAGCAGGCCGTAGAGCGTGTCGGAATAGGCGCTCACGACCGTCGCCAGTATCCCGACCCCGAGCACCGAGTACCGGGACAGGGCGAGGAACTCCCGGTCTCCCAGCGCCCGGCCCCGGCGCCTCTCCAAGTAGGGCTTGAGCAGGTCGTTGGAGATGATAGTGGCGGGGGCGAACAGCGCGGTGTCGGCCGAAGACATGATCCCGGCCAACAGGGCTCCCACGAACACCGCCGCCATCAGCGGATGCAGCAGGTGGGTTGCCATCAGGGGGACGATGAGCTCCGCGTCCTGCGCGATCCGCTCGGCCGGGAGGATCCCCTTCGCTACCAGCGGGAAGGCGATGAGCCCGAGGAGCAGCGGGATGCCCCCCAAGGTCCAGTAGAGCGTCCCCGCCAGGATGGACGAGCGGGCCGCCACCTCGGGGCTGCGGGCGACCATCGCGCGCTGCATCAGATCGGGGGCCGGGATGCTGCCCAGGGCGATCCCGGTGAAGGCGGCGAACCACCAGAGCCAGGTCTTCCAGTCCCCGAACGCCGGGAAAAGCCTCCAGTGCTCCTCCGGCACCCGCGCCACGACCTCCGACCACCCCCCGGCGGCCGAGATCGCCAGCGGCAGGATCAGGCAGATGCCGAGAAGGATGAGCAGGCTCTGCACGAAGTCCGTCCAGACCACCGCGAGGATGCCCCCGGCCAAGGTGTAGGCGATGACGACGGCGGCTCCCAGGATGGAGGTCCAGATCAGGTCCCACCCGAGGATGGCGTGGAAGAGTTTGCCGATCCCCAGGATCTGGGCCGCGGTCCAGACCACGTACTCGGGGATGAAGAGGAGCGAGACCACCAACAGGGCCTTGGGGCCGAAGCGGATCCGGAAGAACGACGCCAAAGAGACCAGCCTCATCTTCCGGATGGTCTTCATGTAGAAAAGGCCCGCCAGGATCAGGCAGCCCCCGATGGCCCAAGGGTCGTAGACCGTGCCCATGATCCCGTCGCGGTAGGCGATCCCTGAGGCTCCGAGGACGGTCTCGCCCCCCCACCACCCCGCGAAGATCGTTGCCGTCACAAGCCATATGGGGAGGTTCCTGCCCCCCACGAGGTAGTCCTCGGCGTTCTCGATGCGCCGGGCGGCCAGGTACCCCACCCCCAGCATGCCGGCGAGGTACACCAGCACCCCGGCCCCGATGCAGACGGTGGCGTTGCTCGTCATCTTATTTCTCCGGATCGGAAGGGGTCGGCCCTACTTCGCCAGCAGCGCCCGCGCCCGGGGAAACGGACCGCACGGGTCCCCTATCGCAGCGGATTACAGCATTTCGCGTGAGCCTTCGGGAAGATACCCGATTGAATCAGGAGCCGGCGGGACGGAGGGCGCGCGTGAGGGTGGAGAGCGGGCTTCAGGTGGGGACGCGCCAGAGCATCGCCTGAAGCCGGGTCAGCAGATCGCCCCTCTCGAAGGGCTTGCCGATGAAGTCGTCCACATCCGAAGGCAGGTCGTCAGGCTCCTGGTCGGGAAACTCTTGCTCGGTCAGGACGATGACGGGGACGTCCTTCCGGGCGCCCGAGCTGCGCACCTTCTGCACGAAGCTGGGGCCTTCCTGCTCCGGCATGGTCCAGTCGAGCAGGATCATCTCGGGCTGGTACTCCTCGACGGCGCTCAGGCCTTGCTCGCCGCCTTCGGCCAGGCGGACCTCATAGCCGGCGTCCTCCAAAACGGTCTTCACTATGGTCCGGTAATCCTCTTCATCATCGACGACGAGAACCTTTGTGGCCATCATCACCTCGCGGTATTCCGAACGGTGGTCGCCTTCGTTCGCCCGCCAAGACCCATTCAATTGTTTAGCATGAGGAACGCGCGGGGGCAACGTGACTTTGGTCACGGGTAGGCGTGATTTTCGTCACGAGCTCCGCGCGAGGGGCGCGCGGCCGTGTGCTCCGACGGGCGTCCGCCTGAATCAGGAGAAGCCTCGATGCTCCCGCCGCTTGATGGAGTCCCGCGCGGCGTCCGCGCACAGAGCGAAGGACGCAGCCGGGATAGCGGACAAGGTGACGCTGCGCATCTACAACGTGGCGGGCCAGCAGGTGCACCAGGCGACCCTTGAGGGGACGCCTGCCGTCGTCGACGACGGCAGCGGGGCGAAATACGCCTACGAGTACGCGTGGGGCGGCCGCATCCCCAGCGGCGTCTACCTGTACACGATCGAGGCCGAGAAGTCCGGAGAGGCCGGCATCTGGAGCTCGGGCAAGCTTGCCGTGGTGCGTTGAGTCCGGCTGAGGAGTCCCGGCAGCGGCGCGGGATTCCCTGCCGGGCGCACCATTGAAAAACGGGCTCTCCCTCCCGGGAGAGCCCGTTTCATCGATCGGAGGCGTCGGTCAGCGGGGCTGGATCTGGTTGACGGGAGCCCGGCAGAAAAGGCAGAAGCGGTCCATGCAGCTCGGGCAGAACCAAGCGTGGCACTTGGAGCATTGGAACCACCGCTTGTTCGCCGCCATGGGCTTGCGACACTTCTCGCAGATTTCTCGGGCCATGCGTGATCTCCTATCCTAAGAAGACGCGCCCTGCCAGGCGCCCCGCCGACATCCATGATAGCATATTGCGGCCGCGCTCACCTCACCGCGACCGGAACTGGACATGGACCTTGAGGAACTTCTCGCGGAAGCCGCCGGGCAGCGGCGGGAACGGAGCGCTGTCCCGCACGGCGCTCAGCGCGGCGTAGTCGTAGCCTCTGTCGCCGGAGGTGAATTCGATGCGGAGGTCCACGACCCTCCCGCTGCGCATGATCGAAAATACCGCGCCGCATTCGGCGGGACCGGGCGGCATCCTCGCCGACCAGCGATCCCAGAGCGACGCTCGCAGACGCGTCAGATACCAAGGGTGGGGAAAGTCGGGCATGTCGGCCGACACGAGGGCGCCGGGCTCGTCGTCCCCGGCGTCGGCGGCCGCCTCCCCCGAGGCCGCCGATGGGACCTCGGCCTCCTCCGCGGGCGCCGGGGCTTCGGCCGGCTCGACGGGGGGCGGGGCTGCGGCGATCATCTCCGGCTCCGGCTTCTCCGCGGAGGGCGCGGGCCGGGCCAGCAAGCTCGGCCGCGGCAGCGGGGCCAGCGGCTTGCGGGCTTTGAGGTTGAAGGCGTCGGGGTCTTTCTGGGGGGCCACCCGCTTTGGCAAAGGGGCCTTCAGCGTCACGGGTTTCGGGGCGGCCTTTTCCCCCCGGGCTTTCGGGCGGGCCGGCGTCCCGGACCGGTTGATGATCCCTCCGGTGGCGCCGATGAAGTCGATCCTGTAAACCTTCTCCGGCGCGGCCGCCCCGTTGGGAAGGACGATCCCCAGCACCAGGATGAGCGCCGCGTGACTCGCGGCCGAGCAGGTGAGATACGGCTTGATCGATCCGTTCAGCTCCGGCATGGCCGCGGGTTAGACACCGGCAACCTGGCAAAGTCGCAGTACTCGCCGCCCCCCGGAATCGGGCGCGTGGCGCGGTGCGGGGGCACGGCCGGGTTCCGGCGCCCCCCTCCCTTCGGGAGGCGTCATGGTTTCCGGATGACCCCGATGCCGAGCTTGCCGACCTTCAACTTTTTGGCGACGTCGAGAACCGTGACCACCTTCTCGATCGGGACGGTCCGGTCCGCCTGGACCAGCACGGTCTTGCGCGCCGACTTGCCGAGCCTGAGCGTCAGCTCGCGCTCGAGCTTGCCGCTCCGGACGGGCTGGCCGTTGATCGTGACGTTGCCCCTGCGGTCGATCTGCACCCGGATCGCCGCCTCCGCCTCGCCGGACTCGCCCTGCGTCGATGAGGGCAGGCGCACCGTGAGCTGGTGCTGGACGAGCACCGGCGTCAGGATCATGAAGATGATGACGAGGATGAGCGCGACGTCGATCAGCGGGATGAGGTTCATCTCCGCGATCGGCCTGCCGCGATCGAACTTCCCGTGCATCAGTGGACTGGCCGCTCCGTGAGGCGCTCGAGGATCTCGTCGACGATCCAGCGGAGTTCGTCGCCGAAGCTGTTGGCGCGGGTCGTGAAATAGTTGTAGGCGATGATCGCCGGGATCGCCACGAAGAGCCCCGCGGCCGTGGCCCAGAGCGCCTCCGAGATGCCCGTCGCCACCACCCCCGGACCGGCGTTCGCGGCTCCCGCGAGGTCGCGGAAGGCGCGGATGACGCCGAGCACGGTCCCGAAAAGGCCGATGAACGGCGCCGTGCTGCCGATGGTGCCGAGGGCGGGGAGCCCGTGCTCGAGGCGCGAAACCTGCCGCTCGAGCGTGCGCTCCGCGGCGGCGCGGCGCTCCGCCTTGCCGCTCGGCCCCACCATGCTGGCCATGACCACGGCCGAGGCGGAGCCCGGATAACGCTTGCAGAGATCGAGGGCCTCTTTGAGCTTCCCGGACTCGACGCAGCGGCGCAGGCGGGCGAGGAAGTCGGGAGCCGAGCCCATGCTCCTCTTGAATACTATCCAGCGTTGAGCGATGAGCCCGGTGGAATAGACGGAGAGCAGGCCGAGGATGCCGAGCGTGAACCAGCCGGCGGCGAGGGTTTCCTTGAGCCCGACGTCGAATCCGCCCATAGTCGGGCTTGATTATGCCAAATCCGCCGGGCATTGGCAAAGCGCGGAAGCGCGATTTTTCGAGTCATCAACTCCCCCTAGCCGGAACATGGGCCCTAGGGCCCATGTTGTCGTGGGACTCTCAGCCCTATGCGGCGGGAGGGCGAGTGCGGTACAATGTCCCCGCTTTTAGGGAAGCGGGTCTTCCGAGCCCGCCACCCGGAGGGATCGCGATGAAACAAGCCGTTACGATGTCCGTCGTGGCCGCGCTTCTGCTTTCAGTCCGGCTCGCGGCAGCCGAGACGCCGGCCTTCGACTTGGATCAGGGCGTGGATATCAAAGGCGTCCTCGAGCAGGTCCGTCAAGAGGCCGAGGAGGCCCCCGAGTTGACCGAGAATCATGTCGGCCCCCTCCGCTATCATACCGAAGAGGACTGCGCGACGTTCTCGTTCGCCGCCAATGATCCGCTCACGTCCGAGAGCATCCTGCTCGAGAGCAGGATCTTCGAGGAGCGCTGCCAGCCCCGCCACGACGGCGGCGAGGACTGCCACGAATACTGGGTCCGCACCGAGCGGCGTCGCGTCCGGGTCCGGGTCTCGGGCCGCGGCGAGATGCTCCCTTGGGAGCGGGACATCTTCCGGGTGTGTCTCTACGACAACTGGCTCTCCGCCCGCGTGATCGACGCCTCCCACGAGTACACGGTGGACACCCCCGGCTGGAACTATGACATTGTGGAAGCCCGGGCCGGCGCGAAGATCGCTTCGGAGCCGGACCCCGCCGGCGTGTACGCGGAGTCCTTCGGCTTCGACCCCGCCTCCGGGAACTTCGCCCTCACCCTTCGCGACCGCTGGGCGTCCTACTATGAAGGGGAGAGCCTGGGGCTCGAGATCCGGCTCGTGCGCCATCATTCCGGCTGGTTCGACGGGACCGTCTGGAAGACGGAGCTCGACATACCGATCGTCGGCGAGCCCTTCATGATCAACTTCGCCGACTTCGCCGACGAGTTCGCGCACAAGCTCCGGGACGGCAAGCTCTACTACGTAAAGTGGCGGTTCAAGCGGATCGGGCAGGTCTCGAAGCCGACCTGGAAGGGCTGGTGGAAGACCGGCCAGGCCGCCTATCAGAGCGGGAGCTCCCTGGCGAGCGGCTTCCTCTCCCACATCAACGGCTCGATCGCCGCCGAAAGCACGATCCGTCCGGGATCCAAGGCCTGCTGGCTGAAGGACTACGGCGACGGCGTGTGCGTCTACCGCTGCGACGGCGGCGGGGAGCTCACCCGCCCGATGCCGGCGGCGGACCCGTTCGACCAAGACGGGGGCGGGTGGACCGGCTGCCCGCAGTTCATCATCCCGTTCTGAGTCCATCCGGCTATTGAAAGGGCGCCGGGGGCCTGCTACACTCACGTGAGTGAGCCTCCGGCGCCTTCTCTTTCTCTTCGCGATCGCCGCCGTGGCCGCGGGAGCGCTCCGTCTGGTCGCCTTCGAGGGGATATACATCGCCTCGGCGTCCATGGAGCCTGCGTTGCCCGTCGGGACGCACGTCCTCCTCGATAAGATCACATTCCGGTTCCGGGAGCCGCGTCGCGGGGAGATCATCGCCTTCTCCGCGCCGGTCCCCCCCCATGAGGAGATGGTGAAGCGCGTGATCGCGGCCGGGGGCGACGTCGTCGAGCTGCGCCGCAAGGAGGTCTTCGTCGACGGCGCGCTCGTCGAGGAGCCCTACGCGCGGCACACGCGCCCGCGCGAGCGCCTCCGGGGCGACACGATGGGCCCCGTCGAGGTCCCGGAGCTCCACTACTTCGTCCTGGGAGACAACCGGGACGAGTCGAACGATTCCACGGTCTGGAGGGACTCGGATTCCGGGGAGCCCGTCCGCTTCGTGCCCCGATCCCGCGTCCGCGGCATCCTGCGCGGCTTCTATTGAGGCGCGGACAAGGGTGGGGCGATTCGCCATATCCCGTCAATCTTTGTTATCATTCCCACTAAACACCATGGAAACGACTAAACAGGACGTTAGGCTAGCCGACAAGCTCCAGAGCGCGAAGAGCGGCATCCTGGAGCAGCTTGGCCGCATCATCGTCGGCCAGGAGCGCGTGATCGAGGAACTCCTCATCGCTCTGTTCGCCTCCGGACACTGCCTGCTCGTGGGCGTACCCGGTCTGGCGAAGACGCTGATGCTTTCGAGCTTGGCGCGCATCCTGGACCTGGATTTCTCCCGCATCCAGTTCACGCCGGACCTCATGCCTTCCGACATCACCGGCTCGGACATCCTCCAGGAGGACAGGGCCACGCGGGAGCGGGTGTTCAAGTTCTTGCCCGGGCCGGTCTTCGCCAACTTCGTCCTCGCCGACGAGATCAACCGCACCCCGCCCAAGACCCAGGCGGCGCTGCTGCAGGCGATGCAGGAGTACCAGGTGACGGCCGCCGGCAAGACGCGCCCACTGCCCCTGCCCTTCTTCGTCATGGCCACGCAGAATCCAATCGAGCACGAGGGGACCTATCCCCTGCCCGAGGCGCAGCTCGACCGTTTCTTTTTGCAGATCAACATCGACTACCCCAACGAGGAGGAGGAGAAGCGCATCGTCCTCGAGACGACCGGCGCCAAGTCGCTGGAGCTCGCCAAGGCGCTGACGGGCCGCGAGGTCATCGAGCTTCAGGAGGTCGTGCGCAAGGTCCCCGTCCCCTCATCCGTCGTGGACTGGGCCGTCGGGCTCGCGCGGGCGACGCGTCCGGAGGGCTCGGGCAGCCCCGAGTTCGTCAAGAAGTGGGTCGCGTGGGGCGCGGGACCCCGGGCCAGCCAGGCCCTCATCCTCGGGGCGAAGGCCCACGCCCTGCTCAAGGGGCGCCTCGCCGTGGACCGCGAGGACGTCCTGCGCATCGTCAAGCCCATCCTGCGCCACCGGATCGTGCTCAACTTCCAGGCGGAGGCGGAGGGCGTCTCTGTCGACGGAGTCATCGAGAAGCTCCTGGATAGGTAGTGCGGTACCTCGATCCCGTCGTCCTGGCGAGGCTCAAGAACCTCAAATTCGACCTGCGCCGGCATATCGTCGAGGGACACCTCACCGGCCGGCACAGCAGCGCCCGCCGGGGTTTCTCTCAGGAGTTCGCCGAGCACCGGACATACGTCCCGGGAGACGAGGTCAAACACATCGACTGGAAGGTCTACGCGCGCAAGGACCGGTTCTTCATCAAAGAGTTCCAGGAGGAGAAGAGCCTCAAGACATACCTGATGCTCGACGCCTCGGGATCGATGGGCTACCGGGGCGCGGGGCCCGAGCCCAAGTGGGAGCTCGCCTGCAGGCTGTCGATGTGCATGGCCTACCTGGTCCTCGCCCGGGGCGACGCGGCGGGGCTGCTTACTTTCGACACCGGGCGGCGGGACTTCCTGCCCCCGCGCCAGCGCCTGGCGCACCTGGAGCTCATGGACGGCGTCCTGGACCGCACGCGTCCGGGAGGAGAGACCGACCTGGGCCGTGTCCTGCGCCGCATCGTCGGCTCGATCCCGCGGCGCTCGCTGATCGTGATCGTCTCGGACCTCCTCGGAGACGCGAAGCGCATCCTCGAGACGGTGAAGGCGTTCCAGGCGCGCAAGCACCGCATCCTCGTCATGCAGGTGCTCGACCCGACCGAACGGGACCTGGACCTCGACGGCCCCGTCCTCTTCGAGGCGATGGAAGGGGACGGCACGCTGCGCTGCGAGGCGGCCCTGCTGCGCAGGGCCTACCGCGAGGCCTTCGAGCGCCAGCAGAGGCTCTATCAGGCTTCCTTCCACGGCTCAGGCATCCACTACTGCGTGTTCTATACGGACGCCCCTTGGGACCCCACGCTCGCGCGTTTCCTGGCGCGGCAGCGGGCTATAGGTTAGCGTCATGATGTCCTTTCTGAACCCGGCGCTCCTGTGGGCTCTCCCCCTGGCGGCCGCGCCCGTCGTGCTGCACCTGATCTTTCTCCGGCGCGCGCGCCGGATGCCGTTTAGCGATCTGACGCTGCTCCGGGCGGCCTACGCCCGGACCCTGCCCGCCACGCGGCTGAGACAATGGCTTTTGATGCTCGTCCGCTGCCTCATCCTCGCAGGGATCGTGCTCGCCTTCGCCCGTCCGGTCCTCCATCGGCGCGCCGCGGCGGCCGGCGGCTCGGAGGAGGGGCTGGACGTCGTGATCCTGCTCGACACCTCCTGGTCGATGGCGGCCGTGGTCCGCGGGAAGTCGCGGCTCCAATGGGCGGCGGCGGCGGGCTCGCTCCTGATCGGGCTCCTGCGGCCCGCCGACCGGGTGGCTGTCGCCGCCTTCTCGGACAGGATCGAGGGAGCGTTGGCCTGGGCGGAAAGCCTCCCGGCCGCGCGGGAGGCTTTGTCCCGGCACCGGGTCGGGAACCGCAACACCGACGTCGGGCCGGCTCTGCGGTCGGCCTACGCCCACCTGGCCGAGCGCGAGCCCGGGAGCCTGCGGCGCCGGGTGGTAGTGGTCCTCTCGGACAACGCCGGGCACGCCTTCCGTGCCCTGTCCGACAAAGGGGTGGCCGCGCTAACCGGCTACGACGCGGAAGTGCTTCTCCTGGGCTTGGGGTTCGAGGACCATCCGGACAACGCCGGTATCCAGGAGGTGAGGCCGGCTCCGGCGAGCGTGACGGCCGCGCTTCGCCGCGCCGAGGGGACTCCCCGCGGCGCGGCCGAGCGGACGGATCTCTCGGTTCGGACCGCCCTGTTCGCGGGCGAGCGTCGCGCGGGACATATGGACCTTTGGGTCCGCGACCGGCGCGTGGACAGCCGGGGCCTGAAGCTCGATCCGGGGCTCGGCGCACCTCTCACGTTCCGGCTTCCCCCCGGAAGGAGCGAGGAGCACTGGGGACGCCTGGAGCTGCGCCGCGACGCGCTCCAGCCCGACGATGTCTACTATTTTTCGCTGCGCGTGCAGCCCAAGCCGAAGGTCCTTCTGCTCTACGGCAGCCCCCGGTACCTGGAGGCCGGCCGCGGCGGCTACTTCCTGAAGAAGCTCCTATCCGAGGGGGAGCGTCTTCCGTATCAGCTCGACGTGGCGGACCTCGGCCGCCTGGACCAGGTCCGTCTCGAGGAGTACGGCGCGGTGATTCTGGCCGATTTCCGCCGCATGCCCTCCGGGATGCCGGAGGCGCTCGAACGCTACGTGGTCCGCGGCGGGGGACTGTGGCTGCTGGCCGGCACGCGGGCCGAGCCCGACACCTACCATCCCTTGCGCCGGCTCCTTCCGGGCCGCCTGGGCCCGGCGGAGAGCCGCGCGACGCGGACCTCCGTCCTGGTGCCGGCGAAGGTGCCCGGTTCCGCGGTCCCGCTGAGCGGGACGGGAAGCGTCCCCTCCCAGGCGGGCGAGGGCTCCCCGCAGAGGACGGTGGAGGGGCTGTCCTTCGCCTGGAACGAGTTCGAGCTGAGGAACGTGTCGATCGAGCGCCGATATCGGCTCAGCTCCGGCCCGGGAGCCTCGATATGGTTCCGGGACGGCTCGGGCCGGCCGCTGATGCTCGCCGGCGAGTTCGGTCAGGGACGGGTCCTGCTGTGGGCGTCGTCGCTCGATATCGGATGGTCGAACCTCGCGCTCAAGCCCGTGTTCACGGCCTGGGTGGACGTCGGCCTGCGGTGGCTTTCGCGCTATTCCGGCCGGCAGAAGTGGCGGACGCTTTCCGTCGGAGAGCCGATCGTCCGGGTCTGGGCTTCCGGCGAGGCGGCTCCGCCGAGGGCGCAGGTCCGCGGGCCCGGCGGCCGGCGGGCGGTCCTGATCGTCCGCGACCGGAGGCTCGAGTACCAGGACACGCGCGAGCCGGGGATGTACTTCCTGCGGCCGATGGGCGGGACCGATACGGGGCGGGAGCCCGGCTCTTCGGCGCAGCGGCAGGAGGGGCGATGGGGCGCGGACGCGAGCCCGGAGGCATTCGCGGTGAACCTGGACCGGACCGGCCCGGAGGGAGACCTCGCGCCGGTGAGCAAGCCGCCCTGGACATCTCTGCGGCCGGACGCGCTCCGCGAGGACTTCCTTCGCTCGGTCTACGGGCGCGAGGTCCGCACGGGCGCGCTGGCCCTGGTGCTCGTTCTGCTCGTCATGGAGGCGTTTCTCTGCAGGCCGCGCCATCGCGGCGCGGACTTGCCCGCTCCGCCGCGCCTCGCCGGAGGGGGCACGGCGGGCAGGCCGCCGGAGACGGCGGTCGCGGCGGGGACGGCCTCGTCCGCCGGAGGGGCCGCGTGAGGACGCGCGCCTTCCCTCTCGCGCTCGCTCTCTGGCTTGTAGCCGGGCCGGCCGCGGCGCAGCTGGGGGACCTCTTCGTTTGGACCCAACTGCGCTACACGGGCGCCTGGGACCCGTACCCGGGCGTGCATGCGGAAGCGCTCAAGTTCGTCGCCGACGTCACGAGCGTCCTCGCCGCTCCCGAGCGGCGCGTGCTGACGCTCAAGGACCCGGAGCTCTTCTCGTCGCCGTTCCTCCTGCTGGGCGGCAAGCAGGCGCCTCCGGGCCTCGACGACGATGAGATCGGGCACCTGCGCGACTACTTGACCTCGGGGGGCTTCCTGTGGATCGAGGACGCCTCCGGCCTGGTCTCGGGGCCCTTCGACGCGTGGGTACGCCGGACTCTGCGCGACGTGCTCCCGGATTCGGATCTCAAGCCGCTGCCGGCCGACCACGTGCTCTTCAAGACGTTCTTCCTGATGCGCAGCATCGGCGGCCGGGTCAAGGTCTCCGGCTCGGTCGAGGGCGTGGACTGGGCCGGCAAGACGGTCGTGGTCTATTCCCGCAACGACCTGCTCGGCGCCTGGGCGAAGGATCCGCTCGGCAACTACCTCTACGAGTGCGTGCCGGGCGGCGAGCGGCAGCGGATGCAGGCGCGCAAGCTCACGCTCAATATCGTGATGTACGCGCTCACCGGGACCTATAAGTCGGACGCCGTGCATCAGCCGTTCATCCTGCAGAAGATGCGCTCGGGGAACCCTTGAACTACGGCATCGTCCTGGAGTCGGGCCCCCTCGAGTGGGCCCTGGCGGCCGCCGCCACGGCGGCCCTGGGGGCCCTTTGGCCGACGCTGCGCCGCCTGCCGCGCTCGCTGGCGGCGCTGCGCCTGCTGGCGATGCTGCTGCTGGCCGGGGCGATCCTCAAACCGGTCGTTCACCTGCTGTCCGATCGCGTCGCGCGGCCCCGCGTGGCGGTCGTCATCGATCAGGGTCCCAGCATGCGCTCGGCCGACGACCGCGGCGTCCCCCGCCTCGCGCGGGCCGTACGCTGGCTCAAGCGCCACCGCCGCCTCATCGAAGAGCGCGCGGAGCCCGTTCTTTTCGGGGCGTCGGGCGGGGCGCGCCGCGTCCCCTGGGAAGAGTTGGACGGGCTCGAGCCCGAGCCCTCCGCTCTGGATCCGGCGTCGGTCTTCTCGGACGTGACGAACGCGGGACCGCCGGTCGCGCGCGTCTGGCTGCTCTCCGACGGGGCCTTCGAGTCCGGCGAGGAGCTCGAGCCCGTCTTGGCCCGCGTAGGCGCTCCGGTCGACGCGTTCGGCGTGGGGCCCCTGGAGGTCCGCCGGTCCGTGGGCCTCACCGCGCTCCAATCCCCGGATTTCGTATTCATCCACAGCCGCTTCCCCGTTTCGGCGGCCGTCGAGGCACACAGGCTGGAGGGAGGCGAGGTGCGCCTGCGTCTCCGGAAGGGCGGGGTCCTGGTCGGAGAGAAGTCGTTTGCGGTGACGCGCCCCTACGAGATGATCCGGGCCACCTTCACCGTCGAGGCGGACGCGCTCGGGCGGCAGGAGTACCGCTTCGAAGTGGACGCGGGCGACGCGGGCGACCGGGTCAAGAGCGCGCGCGACTTCGGCGTCGAGGTCATCCGCCAGAAATACCGGATCATGTACCTGGCCGGAAGGCCGAGCTTCGAGTACTCTCAGCTGCGGGCCCAGCTCAAGGGCGATCCGAACCACGAGCTCGTTTCCTTCGTGATCCTCCGCAACCCGGAGGACGTCAGCCCGGTGCCCGACAGCGAGCTGTCGCTGATCCCCTTCCCGGCGACCGAGATCTTCGTCAAGAACCTGTTCCAGTTCGACCTCTTCATCCTCGAAAACTTCGCCTTCTGGCGCTTCAACCTCCCCAAGGTGTACCTCCAGAATCTCAAACGCTTCGTCGCGCAGGGCGGCGCGCTGCTCGTGATCGGAGGCTCCAACGCCTTCACCAAGGGCGGCTACCAGGGGACGCCCTTGGAGGAGACCCTGCCGGTCACGCTCCTGACGAAGTCCGACGATTTCGTGCCTGGGGTGTTCCGTCCGACCGTGGCGTCGCCGCGGCATCCGCTCCTCCAACTCGGGGACTCTCCCGAAGCGACCGCCGAGCTTTGGAGCGTGCTGCCGCCGCTCGACGGGTTCACCCGATTCTCGGCGGTGCGTCCCGGAGCGAGCGTGCTGCTTGCCCACCCGACCGAGAAGACGTCCTCGGGCCAGCCGCTGCCCGTCATAGCGGTCCGCGAGTTCGGGCGCGGCAAGGTGATGCTCGTCGGAACCGAGTCCACGTGGCGATGGAAGCTGGGCGGCGGGCGCAACTGGAAGATATCCTCGTTCTTCGGCCGCTTCTGGAGCCGGGCGGTCCAATACCTGACCGGGAGCCTCGAGCTCAAGAAGGTCAAGTTCAGCCCCCTTCCCGACCGCATGCCCGCGCGGGAGCCGGCCGTGCTATCGCTCCACGTCTTCGACGAGCATTTCCGGGCGGTCTCGGGAGAGGACGTGGACCTGCGCCTCGTCTGGACGGGACCCGACGGTGCGTCGAAGACTCCGGCTTTCTTCGAGCGCGAGCCGGGAGTGTTCCAAGTGGAGCTCACGGACCTAGCCGAGGGCGCGCACCGGGTGCGGGCGGTCGCTCGCTACCGCGGGCAGTTCTGGGGCGAGGACGTGGCGGGCTTCCGCTGGGAGGCGGCGGGCGGCGAGGCCCCGTTGAACCGCAGGCGCCTCAAGGAGCTGGCCGAAAGGACGGGCGGGCGCTACTCCGACCTGCACCTTGCCGATGACGACGCCGAGCTCGGGGCCTGGCTCGATACGCTGCCGCCGGTGCGTCGGGAGCGGACCGTGCGCGGGCGCAGGCATGTCTGGGCGTGGAGCGGGTGGCTCTGGGCCCTCGCCGGAGTGCTGCTGCTCGAATGGCTGATGAGAAGAAGGCTGGGATACCTCTAAGAAAGAAGGAACGCGGATACTTACGGCGACAAGGATGAGCCCCACACCCCGGCCCTCTCCCGCGGGGAGAGGGAGTGAGATCAGCCCCCACTACGAAGCGCATCCCTCCCCGTGGGGGAGGGATGCGGGTATGAGGGACGCGGGCATCATCTTCGCGGCGTTCGCCGGGTTGGGGATCTTCGGGATGGGCCCTTCGGTGAGCTTCGGCGACTCCGGCGAGCTCATAGCGGCCGCCGCGACGCTCTCCATCCCGCACGCCCCGGGCTACCCCCTGTTCTGCCTGACTGGCCGGGCGCTCGGAGCCGCGCTCCCGTGGGCCGCCTGGGGCTATCGGGTCAACCTCCTATCTGTCCTATGCGCGGCCGCGGCTCTCGCGATCCTATTCGACGCCTTGAGACGCGCGCGCATCCCGCGGGTGGGCGCCGCGGCAGGAGTGCTGTTCCTGGGCCTCAGCCCCCTGTGGTTGCACACGTCGCTCCAAACGGAGGTCTTCGCGCTCAACGGCCTGTTCGCGGCCGCGGGGCTCTGGATATTCGTCCGCTACCGGGACCGCTTCTTCGACGCGCGGCCGATGGCGGCGCTGGGGCTCTGCCTGGGTCTGGGCGGGGCCAATCATCACACCCTCGTGCTCGCGGTCCCCGCCTTGCTGGCGGCGGGGTGGTTCCACGCGCGGCGCGCCGCCGCCGGGCCCGGAGCCGAATCCGAGGCGCGTCCTTGTTGGGCGGCGCGGGCCGCGCGTGGGCTGGCCCTGATGGTCGCGTTCGCCTTGGCGGGGCTCACTGCGTACCTGTACCTCCCGATCCGCGCGCGAGCGTTCCCCCCCCTGGATTGGGGACATCCCGCGGACCTGCCGTCTTTGCTGCACGTCCTGTTGCGTCGGGACTACGGATCCTTCTCCCTGACCGTCGAGGGGGCCTCCAGCGGGCGGTGGGCGGGCCTCTGGTCCCAGACGGCGCGGTATCTCGGGACCCTTTACGCGGGACTCGGTCCGTTCGGCCTCGCTCTGGCGCTGCTGGGCGTGGCCTCCTACCGTTTCCGCGCCCGGGAAGGCCCGTCGGTCACCTGGCGGCTTCCGGTGTGGCTGGCGGTCCTCGCGGGGCCGGGGTTCCTGTGGCTCGGCAACCCCCCTTTCGACGCGCAGACGACGGGAGCTTTGGAGCGCTTCCACCTGCTCTCGTGGTTCGGCGTCGCGTGGCTGCTGGCGGCGGGGGCCGGGTGGCTGGCCTCCTTGGGACGCGGGGGGCGCGCCGCCGCTCTCGCGTTGCTTCTGGTGCCGGCGGTCTCCGCGGTCCGCACGGCCCCGGCCTGGGGCCAGCGTTGGGACCTGGCGGCCGACGACTACGGCCGGAACCTCCTGCGCTCGCTGCCGCGCGGCGCGCTATTGTTCATCGACGGCGGCGACGACACCTTCTACACGCTCGCCTACCTCCTCTACGCGGAGAGGCGCCGGCCCGACCTCGAGGTCCACGATCGCGGCGGGCTCGTGTTCCCCAATATCTACGGCGCCGACTTCCGCCGCCTCGCGAAGGACCGCAAGGAGGAGCGCCGCCGCGACATCGAAGCGGCTGCCGCGCGCGCGCGGCCTACCTTCTATTCCACGCTCAACGACGGCGTTCTGCCCGGCTTCGAGCTTCCCCTGAGCGGGCTCTTGCGGCAGGTGGGCTCCGCTCGTGCGGGAGGGCGGCGGGAGCTGGTTGAGGCGGCGCACGGCCGGGCGCTGTGGGCGGTGTACCCGAGGCGCTTTTCCGCCGAGCGCGCTCTTTCTCACTATCGTTACCGCGCTCTCATACCCGTTTATCCGACCATGCGGGCGGCCGCCGACGCGGCGCGGGGCGCGTTCGGGTCGGCGCTCATGCGTCTTCGCCTGGCCGCCGCCGTCGGTCCGGACGTCCGGTGGATCGGGAGCACCGCCGCGCAGGTGGCCCAGTGGGTGGGGTATCGGTCCTCGCGCGCGGGAGACTGGAAGGTCGCCGAGCGGGCGTACCGTTTCGCGGCCGGACGACAGCCGGACAACGCCGACACCTGGCTCAATCTCGGAGTCGCCATGGAGAAGCAGGACCGCCTGCGGGACGCCGAGCAGACCTACCGGCGTGGCCTGGAGATCGCCCCGGAGTCGTTCCAGGCGCATTACAATCTCGGGGCGCTCTATTGGACGCAGCAGCGGTGGGACCTGGCGGCCGCCATGTTCGAGGAGGCGTCCCGTATGCGCCCCGAAGACGCCGGCGTCCGCTCCTTCTCCCGCCGCGCCCGGCACCGCGCCGGGGCCCGAGGCGAGCCATGAGCAGGCCGCTGGCGGCGGTCCTGGCCTCGGCGGTGTTCTTCGTCTTCTTCGCGCTGTATCTATGGACGATGCCCCCCACGCTCGCTCCCTACCGGGACGCCGGCGAGATGGGGGTAGGGGCCCACACCCTGGGGGTGGCGCACCCGCCGAGCTATCCGCTCTACGTCATGGCGGGTCGTCTGGCCGACGCCCTTCCTCTCGGCACGCCCGCCTACCGCCTGGCCTTGGTGTCGGCCTCGGCTTCGGCGGGCGCTCTCGCGCTTCTGTTCGCCGTGGTCGGCGCGCGATACGGCGCCTGGCCGGCCGCCGTCCTGGTCCTGCTCCTGGGCTCCAACGCGACGTACTGGAACGTGGCGGGCGTCCAGGAGATGTACAGCCTGACGCTGTTGCTGGCCGCCTTCCTCTGGGCCCTGGCGACGCGTCTGAGGGCTCGTTTCATAGCCCGCCTCTGGTTCGCGGCCGCTTTCCTCTACGGGGTCTTCCTGGGGAACCGGACCGACCTGCTGCTTTGGGCTCCGGGATTGGTCGCGCTCGCGTTGCCAGCCGCCTTTCGGGCCTCTTCCGGGGCTGAGCGGTTCCGCTTCGCGGCGAAGACCCTGGCTTGGACGGCCCTGGGCCTGAGCGTCTATCTCTATCTCCCGCTGCGCTCCCTGCAGGGCCCTTGGCTCGACTGGAACCATCCGGCGGAGTTGGGCAACTTCATCGGCTCGCTGACCCGTCGCGGCTACGGCGGGACTCTGGACCTGTTATCGAAGAACTACCCTTCGGGCGCGATGCTGCTCCCGAACCTGAAGGTGTACGCCGGGCACCTCTGGGGCTACCTGGGGCTCGCGGGACTGGCTCTCGCGGGGACGGGGCTCGCGGTCTCCTACCGGTCCGACCGCCGTGATTTTGTTGGGACGACGCTCCTCTACGGCGCGAGCGGCCCCCTCTTCCTCTATCTGGCGAACCTCCCGCCGAACCCGCACGCGATGGCGATCGTCGAGCCGCACTACCTGCTTTCCGACCTCGTCCTCGCCGTGTGGGCGGCCCGAGGAGCCGCCGCCTTGTGCCGATGGCGGGGAGCCGAGGGCGCCGTAGGATACCGGCCCGGCGCCGTGGGGGCCGTTTTGGCCGCGCTCTGCGCGCTGCATCCGCTGATCTCGGGCCGTTTCGCCGAGATGGACCGGAGGTGGAACCTGGTCGGCTACGATTACGCGAGCAACGTCCTGCGCTCCACCCCGATGGGCGCGGTGCTCGTGGCCAAGAAAGACGTCCAGATATTCAGCCTGTGGTACTATCACCGCGTCGAGAGGAAGCGCTCGGACCTCAGGCTGGTCGCCCAGGGGATCGCGCACAGCGCCTGGTACCGGGCCTCCCAACGGCGCGCGGACAGCCCGCTTCGGCTGGGCCTCCTCCGCAGCGGGGAGGATTGGCGGCGCTTTCTCGAGGAGAACGGCCGCCCGGTCTATGTCACGACGGACGTGGCGATCCCCTCCGGGATCCGTCCCGGCCCGCCGCGGGGGCTGGTGACGCCCTTCGGCGCCCAAGACGGGGCCAAGGCCCCCGCCTCCGGGGCGGCATGGGAGTTTATCGTGCGCCGGGGCGACTACCGCTATGAGCGGCGTTCCGACTTCTTCACGGCCGATCTCGTCGAGGCCAACGCGGTCGCGCGCCAGCGTCTGGCCGCCCACCTCCTCGAGGAGGATAAGGTCGAGGCCGCGCGCGGCCATCTGCTGGGGGCCTGGAGCATGAAACGGCGCCTGCCCGAGACGGCCGCGTACCTGGGCTATCTGTACTTTCGCGAAGGGGCTCTGGAGAAGGCGGCCGACGCGTACGCCTTGGCCGACGGTCTCTACGACGAGACCCTTCGGCTCACGCGGGAGTACCATTCCCTGCCGGACGTGAAGGAGAGCGTCGCGCTGGCGGCCGCGGACGCGAGCCTGAACCTCGGCGTGGTACACGAGAAGATGGGGAAGAGGCGCGAGGCCGAGGCGATGTATCGCAAGGCCCTCGTCGCCAATCCCCGCTACGCGCGCGCCCACTACAACATCGCCGTGCTGCACTGGAGCCAGGATTGGCCGAAGGTCGTGCGCGAGCTGGAAGCGGCGTTGCGCATCGACCCGGACAACCGCGACGCCAAAAAATACATCGGCGTCGCCCGCGCCCGGCTCGCCGGACGGCGGTGATCGGAAGCCTTACTTCGCCTTATCTCGGGGGATGGTGCGGGGGGAAGTGGGTGTAGCGGAACTGGAACATGCCGAGGAGGTCCCACCCGCCCTGGAACTTGAGATAGGCCAGGTCGAAGTTCAGCTTCAGGAAATAGCCGAGTTTCAGGTTCAGGAGGACGGGCTGCAGAGCCATCCCGTTGGGCTTGATGAACTCCACGGCGAGCGGGAGGTCCGGCTTGGGCAGGAGCATGAGGCTGGCGAAGACCACATCCTTCGACGTCGCCTCCTGGTTCGGGTGGCCGGCGAAGAGCAGCGCCTGCGGCGTCAGGAACTCGGTGAGCTGGGCGATGCGCTCTCCGGCGTTGCCGTAGGCGTACCCGAAGCTCGTGCGCAGTCCATGGATGTTCTTGGAGAGGACGAAATAGCTGTCCGCGAGCGTCCGCGTCGTGTCCCCCGTGACCGTGACCGACACTCCCGGCTGCGACAGCGACGGCTGCGGAGCGTCGCGGAAGGTGAAGATGCCCCGAACGCCCACGGCGGCCGCGGGGCGCCAGGTCGCCTCCGACTGGATCTGCATCTTCCCGTCGGCGCTGAGGTACCACTGGCCGATGCGGTCGATGAAGTTCGTCTTATTGACGCTCAGAGAGTTCTTCCCGTAGAGGCGCCCGATGAAATAGACGGCGTTGATGTCGAGGCCGAGGCCGGGACGGTTGTACTGGCCGATCCCCCGGTAGGCCGTCGGCGTCATGACCACGCCGCTGACGCTGACCGGTGGCGCCTTCAGGGGGGTCCCGGGCGCCGGTTTCATCCCCGTCGGGGTCGTCGGGGCCTCAAGCCCGGCAGGAACATCGCCTTCTCCTCGACCGTGTAGACGATGCGGACCATCATCGTCGAGACGGCGATCGTCCGATAGCTGCCGGGGACCGGCTGGTCCGGGATGCTGTAGAGGGCGGCTTTCGCGCTGATGATCGCGGGCATCGCGGTGAGCTCGGCCACGTCGCTTTCGATGTCCGACGGGGTGTACAACGTCCCGCGACGTGCGCGTATATTGCCGCGCAGCGCGTAGTCGCTGACGCTCTGATTGCCGACGAAGACCGCCTCTCCGACGACCCAGGGGCCGCGGTCCATGGGCAGCTCGACGCCGAGGGGAGTCGTCGAGACGACGGGCGGGGTCGCGACGACTGGCGCGGGCGTTCCCGCGGGCGGGGTCGCGAGGCCGGGCTCAGGCGTTCCCGCGGGCGGGGTCTCGTCGATGACGGTGGGTGGGAACTCATCCGGGAAGACCACCTGGGCCAGAGTGAAGGACGCCCCGGCCTCGGCCTCGGTCGCCCATAGCCCGGAGAGGCAGGCCGCAACGAGTATCAGTGCGCGAAGAAGGTTCATAGTCCCGGATGGAGCCACAGCGCGCCGCGCAGGACCAGGTTGGTCGCCAGGCCCGCGCCGACATCGTCCATCACCACGCCGATCCCTCCCGGAAGGCGCTCGAGCCAGCGGCAGGGCGGCAACTTCCCGGCGTCGAACACGCGGAACAGGATGAATCCCGCGGCGAGCAGCCAAGGGTCGCGGGGCAGCCATCCCACGGCCGCCCAGTACCCCACGGTCTCGTCGACGATGATGCGCGTGTCGTCGTGCGAGCCGAAGCGCTTGTCGGCCCGGTCGCTGACGACGCAGGCCGCTACGATCCCCGCCGATAGGGCCCATCCGAAGCCCGTTCCGCCGTCGGGAAGGGCGTAGAGCAGGGCCCATCCCAGAAGCGTTCCGACCAGCCCGGCGCCCGTCCACCGGCGCAGACGGGCCAGCCGCGTCGTTTTCGAGAGCCAGAACGGAATATAACTTAAATACAGCCCGGTGGCAACCGCGACGCAGAACCGGTCGATGACGGGGAGCGCGCGCTCTCTCATCGGCGCTTCCTGCGCGGGGCGTTCCAGGTCGCCCGCAGGACGTGCCGCGCGTTGCGGATGTACTGGATCCCGCTGAGGACGCTCACGAGCATGCTGAGCACCACCAGGTAATAGGGGATCGCGTCGAGCCACGTCCAGGCGGGAATCAAGCGGTAGCCGCGCGCGACGAGAATACCCAGGATGATCAGGACCGCCGCGCTCTGGATGGCCATCTTCAACTTGCCGCCGCGATCGGCCGGGATCATCAGCCCCTGGAGGCCCGCCAGCGCGCGGAGAGCCGTGATGACCAGCTCCCGGACGATGATCAGGAACACGGCCCATGTGGGGACGTCCAGGTGGGGGATGCGGACGAAGGCGATCAGCGCCCCGATGACGAGCACCTTGTCCGCGACGGGGTCCGCCATGGCCCCGAAGGGGCTGACCGAATGGGTCCGGCGCGCGAGCCACCCATCGATCCAGTCGGTCGCGGTCGCGAGCAGGTAGAGCGCCAGGGCGGCGACGTACAGCGCGGGACGCTGGACCCACAGGCAGCCGAAGGTGACGAGGGCCAGAGCCAGTCTGCCCAGAGTGATCTTATTGGCCAGGGTCATCGACGCAGAAGGTAGGACCCGTCGGGCTCGAGGACGAGGGCCGCCAGGTCGGTCTCGGTGTCGTCGAGCTCGACGCGTATGGCTCGCGGGTCCGACGCGCGCAGCAGGAATGCCTTCGTTCCGCGCCACTGCTGCGATGTCCCCGCGGGCATGCGGCCCTCGAAGCGCAGGCCCCCGTCGACCTTGAGGCGGATCCAACCGTCGCGCACGGCGGTGACGCGCAGAGTGACGATCCGGGGCTTGCCGGGGCGGGTCTCGAGCGGCAGCTTGTAGCTCTCCCCCGCATTGCCCGGCGCCGGGGCACTCGAGGACGTGGCCGAAGGCCCGCCTCCCTTCAGCGCCCAGAGCAGCGTTCCGACGACGGCGAGACCGGCGAAGAGCGCGAACGGAAGCAGGGTGGATTCCGTGAACGGCAGCAGCAGGGGGTGGGAGGCGGCCCGGCTCTGCCGTCCGTCCGGGGCGTCGCCGGATTCTTCCCGGGCGGCGTCGCCGCGGGGGGCGGGGTCCAGCTGTTTCCAGAGCGGCTCGAACTCCATGTCGAGGTAATCGCAGTAGTTCTTGAGGAAGCCGCGCAGGTAGACGCGCGCGGGGAAGTCGTCGAAGCGGTTCGTCTCGATGGCCTCGATGAACCTCTTCGGGATCCGAGTGTGCTGGTGGACTGTCTCGAGGCTCTGGCCGCGCAGCAGACGCCGCTTGCGCAAGAGGGCCCCGATATCGCGCGCGCCCTCCTCCATCCTCTCGCTCATGGCTCGAACCGCGGCGGTTTGAAATCCCGGAAAACGTCGACGCCCGGCGGCGGGGAGAACCGGAAGGTCTCCTCGGCGAGCGGAGGGTTGAATACGACGCGGCTGAGGTTCGTCCGCGCCCGGATCGCTCCCACGGCCAGCTCGGTCCGCTCCGGGAAGAGCGTCTCGGGCTCGAGGGCCAGGCGCAGCTCGAGGTCCTGGGCCGGATCCCGCTTTTTGGGGACGAGGCGCAGGATCGGCTGGGCGCCCGTGGTGTCGATCGACACGTCGTAGGTCCGCAGCATCTTAGCGTAGTTTCCGAACTGCATCAGGTTGTTGAGGGTCGGGTCGGCCTTCTTCCAGTCCTCGATGTCCGACTGGATGACCTGGCTCCGAGAGTGGCGGTGGATCCAGATATCCTTGCCGTCGGAGACCACGGTCTGCCGCTCGGGGCGCACGTGCTCGATCCGCAGGCGGGAGGGCTTGCCGTAGGCGACGCTTCCTTCGATCGACGAGGTCATGCCGGTCTCGGTCATCGTCAAAGACTGAGTGAAGACGGCCGTGAGGGTCTTGAGCTCGCGGTCGAACGTCTCGAAGTGGGCGAGGACGTCTTCGACGGTCAGCGGACCGGTCGAGCTCGGCACGTAGACGAAGGCCCCCGCGGAGTCCGATGCCGAGGCGGAGGTCGAGACCGGGACCGCGACGGCCCCGCCCGTTTCCGGAGGCGCCGGCGTGGCGCTTTCCTCCGCCGCGGAGGCCGCGACCGCCGGCGCCCGGGCGAGAAGTAGGACGGCGAGCGCGCAGCAAAGCGGGATGGTCCCGGGCGGCACGGGGCGACGCATAGGTCTATTGTACTAAATAGCAGCCGCGGGGGATTCGTAGCGACCGAAAATCCGCGGACCGGATTTCCGGTCGCGCGGGCTAACCCCGATTTTCGAGGCGAACCTGGGGGAAGTGCTTGCTGAGGTAGTCCTCGATCTTATCGAACTGGATCTGCCAGCGATTGGATCCCTCGGGTTTGTTGATGAACCCCTTGATCTCCAGCAGGCTCAGAAGGTTGGTCGCGCGCGCCGAGGAGCCGAACTGGGACTTCAGCAGGTCCTGGCTCACGCGGCGCCGCTCGAGGACGAGCTTGAGCGCCTGGCTGAGCTCGAGCGGCTCCACCCCGAACTGGCTGAGGTCGGCCTCGCCGGCCGCGCCCGCCATCGTGTCGAGCAGAGGATAGTCGGGCCGGCACTGGGCCTTCAGGTAGTCGACGAGGGCGCCGATCTCGGTCGTGGAGACGAAAGCTCCCTGGATGCGGGCGGGCTCCTGGCCGGGGGAGATGTAGAGGGCGTCGCCCTTCCCGAGCAGGGCCTCGGCGCCGTTGCCGTCGATGACGACCTTCGAGTCGACTTTCGAGGCCACGCGCATCGCGATGCGGGACGGCAGGTTCGCCTTGATGACGCCGGTCAGGACGTCCACCGAGGGCCGCTGCGTCGCGATGACCAGATGGATTCCGACGGCGCGCGCCATCTGGGCCAGGCGCTGGACCGAGTCCTCCACGATGTCGCGGGCCACGACCATCAGGTCGGCGAGCTCGTCCATGACGACGATGATGAAGAACTCCCCCGGCTCCCCCCGCCTGGCCGCCTCCCGGTTGAACTGCTGGATGTCGCGGGCGCGGTAGGCCTGGAACCTCTCGTAGCGGTCCTCCATGATGCGGACCAGGGCCTTCAGCGAGCGGGCCGCCTGCTTCGCCTGGGTGATGACGCGGACATCCGCCGGCGGAGTCGTGGGGTCGTAGAGATGCGGGATGCCGTCGTAAAGGGTGAGCTCGATACGCTTCGGGTCGATGAGAAGCAGCTTCACCTCGTCCGGGCGCCGCCTGAAGAGGATCGAGGCGATGAGAGAGTGCACCATCACGCTCTTGCCGCTGTTGGTGGCGCCGGCGACCAGGACGTGCGGCATGGTCTGCAGGTCCGCCGCCAGGGGCGTCCCGTCTGAGCTCAGCCCGAGGGCGAACGCCAGCGGCGCGGTCTCCTCGGCCATGGCCGGCGACTCCAGGACCTCGCGCAGGGTGACGGCGGCCGGCCGTTGGTTGGGGATCTCGATGCCGATCGCCGCCTTGCCCGGGATCGGGGCGATCATGCGGATGCCGCGGGCCTTCATCGAGAGCGCGATGTCGTCGGCGCGCGCGACGATGGAGCTGACCGTCACGCCGGGGCCGGGGCTGACCTCGTAGCGGGTGATCACGGGCCCCGGGCTGATGCCCGTGACCCGGGCGTCTATCTCGAAGCTGTGGAGGGTACGGTCGAGGTTGGTCACGGCCTCGCTGATCTCGGCGTCGGAAGGCCGGCCCGTCGACGTGCCCGAGCTCTTGGATCGGAGCAGGTCCAGCGGCGGCGGCCGGTATGAGGCGCCGTCCGGCTGCGCGTCCGTCCCGGACCCCTTCGCGGGCCGCTTTCTCCTCGGCGCGGGTTCGGCCTTCTCCGCGCCGGGCGGACGGTCGGCCGCTTCGATCAAAAGAGGCGTCAGCGCGAGAGCGGGCTCAGGCGCGGCAACGGTAGGCGCCGCGCCCCGGGACGCGGGCAAGGGGATCGGCGCGATCGTCGGGCCCTCGACGTCCCTCCCGAGGTGCTTTCGGGCGGTATCTCCGATCAGAGACTTGAGCTCGCGCCGCCCCCGCTGCCATCCTCGATAGTCATCGCTGAGGACGGTCGCGACCCGCTTGACGATGCGGCTCCAGGGGATATCGAAGAGGATCTGCAGGCCCAGCAGCCCGCTCCCAACGGAGACGAAAAACGTCCCGATGCGCCCGAGCGCCGCCAGCCCCGAGCGGGCGAGCGCGGCGCCCATGCTCCCGCCCCATTCGGGACGGCCTACCGTGCCGAGAAGGAGCGAGGCGGAAAGGACGCAGAGCGCGGCGCCCAAAGACATCGTCACGAGCCCTTTCCAATCCTCGGTCCGGTAGTACCACAGCAGCCCGTAGGCCAGGACGAACGGGAGAAGATACGCGGCGCCTCCCAGGACGCCGAGCAGACCCCCGTGGATCGAGCGGCCCACGGCTCCCGCGGATTGGGGGACGAACAAAGACCAGGTCAGGAAACCCGCGCAGAAGATCGCGAACAGCCAGCGGGCCGCCCGGACGAGCACGGGGTTCCCTTTCTGGCGCTTCTTTCTTTTGGATGAGACGCTGACCGCCGGCACTAACGCTCCGCGCGGGGGGACGTTTCCGTCAGGGATGCCGGCTCCGCCTCGGCGCGCGCCTCCCCTGCTTCGGCATGCGGGCGGGGGGCTGGCTCGACGATGTGGGTGAGCTGGTCGGGCCGGAGGACGACCCTTCCGCGCTCGACGAGCATCCCGAGCGCCATGTGCAGGACCGTATGGGAGACCTTGAGCTCCATCTTGAGGTCCCAGGCGGTCCTGCCGCCCCGCGGCTTGTCCGGGGCGCCCTGGCCGAGCGAATCGAGGACGCGGCGGGCGGTCTCCTCCAGCTGGCCCCGGAAGTCGTCGGCGCTCATCGCGAGGGCTCGATCCAGAACATGTCCTGCCCGGCCTTGACCGCCTTGCCGTTCTCGATCAGGATGCGGGTCACCGTGCCAGCGACCTCGGCTTTGACGTCGTTGAATACCTTCATCGCCTCGATGAGGCCAATGAGGTCCCCGGGCTCGACCGCGGCCCCTTCCTTCACGAAGGGGGGGCTCGACGGCGACGACGCCCGATAGAACACGCCCATCATCGGCGATTTGATCACGAGCGCGCCGGCAGGCAGGCTCGGCGTCGGCGCGGCGCTGGCGGTCGCCGCGCCGACCGCTGCCAAGCCGGGGGCCGGGGCCGCAGGCACTGCCGGCACCGGGACCGGCACGGGGACCGAGACCCTGGCCCGGCGGACCAGGCGAACATGGAAGTCCTTCCTGTCGAGCTCAAGGGCCTGCAGGCCGTTGTGCGTCATGAACTCGTAGAGCCGCTTCAGCTCGTCGAGCGGACCATCGGCCCCGCGGCCGTCCCGCCGAGACTGAGGCGCGGACTTCCCGCGGGGCTTCCGGGCGGGGGCGGAGTTCTTCCGGGGCCTTCTCTTGGCCATCCCAGGCTTGAAAGGCCTCCGCCTCAGCGGTAGGATTTCTCGCCGCGGCGGGGCCCGCCGCCGCGGCCGCCACGGCCGCCGCGCGGCGGCCCGT
>JBDREN010000196.1:0-4809 GCA_043819795.1 Elusimicrobiota bacterium | reverse complement strand
ACCCCGCCCGGGCCGCCGCCCGCGCCGCCCCCGCCGGGCCCGGCTCCCACCGCCAGCGCGGCCCCGCCGGCGTACCCCTTGCCGGCCAGATCCACCTGGGCGCCGCCCCGCAAATCGAATACGGCGACGTCGAAGCGCGCCGAGACGGTCGAGCTCTGGACGGGGCCGGTGTGCGTTATGGCCCCGCCGCTCTCCACGGTGACCGTGCCTCCGGAGACGGCGGCCTCCGCGTCGAACCGCAGGACGGCCGAGGCCTTGATGGTCAGCGTCCCGGCCACGACCGCTCCGGTGGAGAGAGCCAGCCTGGGGGCGGCCGAGCCGTCGCCGAGAGTCAGGGAGTTCACTTCGAGCGTCGCGACCGTCCCGGAGAGGATGACGCCGCTCGACGAGACCGATACGTCGTCGGAGGGGCCCGGAACGCCCACGGGGGTCCAGTTGGCCGCGTCGCTCCAACTCGTCCCGTCGCCCTGGCCGCTCCACAGGACGCCGGCCGCGCACGCCGGCGCCGGCAGCGCCGCGGACGCGTAGAGGATTAGCGCGATCAGTTTCATGGCGACCCGACGTCCGCCCCTCCTGGAGCCTGGCTCAGAACTGATGCTGCGCGATGAACTGCCTCGTCTCCGCGATCTTCCTCACCTTCGCCGCGAATTGCGGATTGTTCGCGAACACGTACCGGAAGTCCGTCGTCAGCAAAACGAACAGGCGCGTCGGGGCCGCGCAGACCACCGTCGCGTTGCGCGGATCGTCGGTCAGGAGCGCCGTCTCGCCGAAGAACTCGCCCGCGCCCAGCCGCGCCACTTCCCTCGTGAGGAGCAGCCGCGACCTGACCCGCACGCTTACCGCCCCGTCGCGCACGACGTAGAAGGCGTCGCCCCTGTCCCCCTGCTTGCAGACCCGCTCCCCGGACCGGTAGCGGCAGTACAGCACGTAGGGCAGGACCATCTCGAGCTGCCCGACCGTGAGCGGGGCGAAGAAATCCACCCTCCGCATCGCGCTCGCCAGACGTCCGTAGTCCATCTCATTCATCTCAAGCTTCTGCATATGATTCTCCTATCCTAATAGTCGTAGCTGAATCCGAACAGATAGCTGGTCGCGCTGTAGTTGTAGCTGTAGAACTGCTCGAAGCCCTGGTTCGAAGACGCCCTCCCGAGCTGTAGATCGAACAGCAGGCTGAACCGCGGCGCCATCGGGTAGCTCAGGGTCGCGGAGACCGTCCAGGCGGTCTGATGGAGCGCCGAGGCCTGGTACGTGCCCGAGGCGTCCTGGACCAGGCGGTATGGGTAGCGCCGGTACGAGAAGCGCGCCCCCAGAGAGCAGGCGACGGGCTGGCGCTCGTCGCCGATCGCCAGCGCGACCCGCGGCCCGGCGTGGACCTCCCCGTAGTTGTAGAAGCTCGGGAAAAACCGGGTCCTCAGCGCGTCGAAGCTGTTCTGGTTAGAGACCGCGTTCGCCACGCCGGCCGTCAGCGACGCGAGCAGCCTCCAGTCCGGCGTCATCTCGGCCGGGAGGCGCACCGTCGCGTCGAGGAGAGTCACGAAATCCCGGCGCGTTTCCCCGGCCAGAAGCCCGGAGCTCTCCACGACGCGCTGCTTCCCGAACGACCGGCGCTGGAAGACCAGGCGCGTCTCGCCTTCGAAGCGCCTCCCGAGGGGCGCGCCCGCCGCCAGCGTTATCATGTGGATGTGCGCGTCCAGGATACTGTCGCCCACCAGCTCCCGCGCCAACGGCTGGCCCTGGAAGTCCAGGGCGACCGAGGACTCGAGCGAGTTGTAGTTCGGAAAGAAGGTGTAGCTGTAGTCGTAGCCGGCCCGGACCGAGAAGGGGTCCCGGAAGACGTACTCGGCCTCGACCCCCGCGCCGACGCTCTGGTAGTCGAAGAGCCCCTTCAGCCACCGCTCGTCCCTCGTCTCCTTGAGGAGCTCCGTCTTGTAGCGGACCTCCGGCTTGAATCGCCACCGGGACCCCTCGGGGCTGTGGACGAGCTTGGCGCCGACCCGGTGGTCCATCCGCTCCTGGAACAGCGAACCCGCGCCGACGAGGTCGACCACCTGCTTCGTCCCCTGGTAGCCGCTCGACAAGGACGGCAGAAGGGTCCATTTGTCGTTGAATATCAGCGCCGGAGCCACCAGGACCGAGACGTTGCCGCTCAGCGTCCCCTTCTCTCCCTCGAAGAAGTACTGGCCCCCGAGCAGGCGCGCGGCCCACAGCGGCTGGACCTCGACGGCGCGGGCCAGCGGGGGCGTCGCTACGGCCAGGGCCAGCACGCAGGCCGCAACCGGCGACGGCTTGCGACTCCTCACCCGTCCTCTCGCCGAGAGCATTTTCGTCGCGGGGCTCATGGGATCAGTCCCGACTGGATCAGGATCTTCGGCCCCACGACCAGGTCGATCTTCCGGCCGCCGAACTCGCTGGCCGTGATGACCTGCTCGTAGTTGAAGCCGAGCAGGCCCTCCAGGTATCCGGAGCCCGACCGGGCGCCCCCGAAATCGGCGAGCCCCGCGGTCCGGCCCTCGCCGTCGATGCTGAAGTTGTCCCAAGCCACGAACGAGCCGTCCGAATAGGACTCGTGGACCCTCCGGTGCATGCGCGAGGCGTCGGGGTAGGTGACGTTCTTGCTGCGCAAGGCGAGCAGGCCCGAGCCGTCGAGCGACGCGTTGGCCGAAGTGAGCGCCGCTCCCGTGATGGGGTCCGTGACGGAGGCCTCCGTCGCCTCCGATCGAGCCTGGACGGCGGTCCCGCTCCAGCCGAACTTCAGCCTGCCGTTGAGGTAGAATCCGTAGCGGTCGAAAAGCGTCTCGTAAACGCCGCGGCCCGAGACGTCCACGAACCGGTCCTGCCCGGCGTCGAAGAAAAGGCTCACGTCGTCGGATCCGACGCCGTTGCCGTTGACGTCCACGACGTGCCCGCCCTGGGCGATCTCGTGGATCGTGTCGGTGAGGTTCGACCGGCCGGTCTCGAATCCCGTCAGGAAGAACTCGGCGGCCGCGTCAACGGCCCCGCCGAGCCGCCGCACCGCGACGCCGAGGTCCGTGGGCAGCGCTTTGTTGAACGTCCCGAGGTAGTAGAAGTAGTCGAAGCGCTCCGACCGGCGGTTGAGGACGACCAGCTTGAACTGGTCCGCCCGCGGGCGCAGGACGTACCCCTCCACGCGCACGCGGTCGCCGTGAACGTCGACAAGGGCCTTTCCCAGCTGGTACTCGGAGAGCTTGATCTCCCGCGCGGCGGCCGCCAGGACCTCCTCCTTGCCCATGTCCCGGCCGACCTCGCGCTTGATGCGGGCGTGGACGCTCTCCTTGCGGACCTGGGCCTTGGTGGGGATCCGCTGCGGCACGCTCATGCCCCTTTGGTCGATCCGAAGGCTCTCGTTGGGACGCAGCAGGAGCTGATGCCCCCGGTTGTCCTCGACGCCCAAAAGCCCCTTGTAGAGCTCGACCGTCGTCCTTCCTCCGGAGAGGACCGAGACGCGGAACTCGGTCTCGCGAACGCTCGCGACGGCCGTGGGCGTGCGGACCTGGAACTTCCGGCCGGCGGACCGCCGCACGAAGGCCGTAAGCTCGCCGATGTCCACGCGCATCAGCTTCCGGCCGGGGGAGGAGTCCTCGATGGCGAAGGAGCTGTGGGGGCCCAGCTCGACGCGGGAGCCGTCGTCGAACCCGACGACCGCGCCCGCGCGCGTGCCGGTCCGGACCCGGTCGCCGTCGGAAAGCCGGTGGGGCAGGCTCTCCACGCTGCGCCACTCCCGCGCGGAGCTCGCCGCCACCTGAACGATGCCCTTCGCCTCGGTGACGGACGCGGCGGCCCAGACCCGGCCGCATGCGGCGGCCGCGATCCCCGCCGCGAAAAGAAGGCGAAAGCCCACGGCGAGAAACCCCGCCGAGGATCTCCCGCCGCGCATGCCGGGCTTCCGCCCTATATGACCGCTGTCGATCGACAAGATCGAGACGTGCCGCATATGTTCGGCAACCGAACGTCCCCGCAACCGCGGGGATCCTGGCTTGGCGTAGTGGTGCTTGCCCCCCTTGCGGCGCCTCCCTCCCCGGTCGCGGCGGCGGAGGCGGCCCCTTTCCCTAATAGCGACGACGCCTGAAGGGAAAGGACGCGGGGATTGCCCTTTCGCGATTGACCGAATCCTTACGTTTCTAGGATAACAGAATCCGCGCCGGATGCAATACCCTGGAAACGACTTGGAAACACTCCATTATTTGAGCGATACGATCGGATTCTCGCGAAATCCGCCGGAATTGGCCGCCTATTTCGCGGATTTCGCAAGAAGCCTCTTCGCAGGGGGGGGCCGAGTCCTACTTGGACTGGGCGGGAGCGGCTTGCGCGGTCTCGGGGGCCTCGGCGGGCTGCCCGAAACGCAGCAAGAGCGAGTAGCGGAAGGTGTTGCCGAGGGTGCCGTACGGGACCCAGGCGAAGTCGAAGCTCAAGCGGTGGAAGTTGATGCCCGCGCCCACGGTGATCTCGCTGAAGCCCTGGTTCTCGCGGCGGTGGCTTGTGAGGCCCAAACGCGCGGCCCCGGACACGGCCGGGGTGAAGGGATGCAGGTACTCCCCGCCCGCCGCCACGATAAGGTCGGTGTCCCGGTACTTCGTCAGGTCCAGGTCCAGCTTCAGACGCTTCGGGATGGCCTGGTAGCCGACGCCGAGCGTGAAGCTGATTGGCAGGGGGTCGGAGACCACGACGTACGAGGGCCGCGTGCCCCAGTTCTTGAGGACCGCCGCGAAGGACAGCGGCCGACTCGCGTCCGGGCGCGGGCGGTACAGGACGCCCATATCCGCTGCGAAGGCATCCGCCTTGAAGGTGTCG
>JBDREN010000195.1:0-3877 GCA_043819795.1 Elusimicrobiota bacterium | reverse complement strand
AAGTCGCGGCCCATCGTAATCTGCCCCTGTGGGGAAGTTGTCTCTTATCAATAACTCCCATGCCCGGGCGCGGGCACAACGAAGATGAAAATCACCCCCACCCCTCCCTCCCCCATCGAGGGGGAGGGATACAGGGAGGGGGGGCATTTTCATATAAACGTTCCATTTCAATGCATTCAAAGGAGGGAAACCATGTTGAAGACAAGACCCAGTTACAAGTTCGCGGTATCTGTGGCGGCCCTTGCCGCCTTCTTCGCCTTTTCGGCGATCAACCCTGCCTACTCGGCGGAGCGCAAGTCGATCCGCTGGGCGACATCCAGCACGGGTTCCTACGGCTACAAGGTCGCGGCCCAGATGATCAAGGTGCTGGAGGACGCGCTCGGCGGCGAATACACCGTCACCGTCAATCCCTATCCGTCGACGACCGGCGCGATGAAGGCGACGATGAACGGCGAGGGAGAGATCGGCTACACGGCCGATGTCGGGATGACCCAGGTCTATGAGGGCACGGGCGGCTTCAAGGGCTTCAAGGCCGCCAAATCGAATCTCGTCCACACCTGGTACGCCTACCCGATGGAGTCGTTCATGGCCGTGCACGCCTCGAAGGCCGCCCAATTCAAGTCCTGGGGCGACTTCAGCGGCAAGCGGGTATTCTTCACCCCCGCCGGCTACATGAACTGGCTCAATTTCCAGCGCATCTTCAAGGCGCTCGGCTACAAGTTCAATCACGTCCAGATCGGCACGGAGTCCCAGGGCGACGCGCTTCAGGCCGGCACCATCGTCGGCGCCGTCGCTTATACGACCGCCGGCGCATCCCTCGCCTCCTACTGGCGGGAGACCGAACTGCGCACGGACATCAAGCTGGTCAATCCGAGTTCGGATGAGGTCAAGAAACTGACGGCGGCGGACCTCGCTCCCGTGGAGGTCGATGCAACAAAGGTGTTCAGCAAGGACGTCGGCGTGAAGACGGTCCTGGGCGTACCGCTCCTGTTCGGCTACAACGTGCGTGCAGACATGCCCGGGGATGTCGTCTACAAGATGCTGAAGGCGTTCTATAAAGAACGCGACAGCCTCGTCAAGGCTTCTCCCGGCTTCGGACCCATGGCGCGCGACTTCGTCGGCCTGCAGCTAAAAGGCATCAAAGCCAATCCGGCCATCCCGGTCCATGCGGGTCTGGCCAAGTTCCTCAAAGATCACAAGGCCTGGAACGACAAATGGAAGATCGCCGGCAAGTGATCACTAAAAGGGTTTGCCGGGGGCGAGGAACCTGCGTTACGACAGCGCTGGCGATCGCCCCGGCGCCCGCATCGATTTCACATATCAAATATAGGCCGCGTGCGGCCCGTATCGGGCGGTGCGCGACAACGGCGAACGAAGGGGCTTGGCCGTTCATCGCCATAACTGTTCACTGAGTGTCGTCATTTGCTGTATCGACGCTGCCGAGCAGGTGGGGACATTTTGGGTAATAAAAGGGGGAAGCCATGTTGCGTGAACAGATCAAGCACCACGTCACTCTCAGGAACCTGTCTTTCGCTTTATCGATCATCATGTTCCTCTGGCTGATCTGGTACTTTTACACCGGTTACGGCGGCGCGAGCGAACTCGTGACGTATCTTTTGCCGATTGCGTTGACACTCCAGATCCTGTCAATGTACGAGAAGGATTATCTCTACAAGCGGCTGCCGCCGATCGTCAACCATATCCTCGTGGTGCTCTATATCGGCATCTGTGTTTACGCCTTCTATCATTTTGTCATGGAATACGAACAGATCGCGATCTGGCGCCAGGGCTCCTATACGCAGGAGGACTTCGTCGTCGGTCTGCTGATTTTCCTTTTGGTAATGGAGCTGTCCCGAATCGTCCATACGACACTGTTTACGATGAATGTGATCCTTATCGTCTATACGCTCTGGGGCTATCTGAGCCCGATCGATTTCTTCTGGCATCCGGGGACCTCTTTCTACCGGGTGGTCACCTCGAGCACCGTCGAGCTCTCGACCGGCATTTACGGGCTTTACGCGCAGATTGCGCTGACGGTGATTGCAGCATTTTTGCTCCTGGCGGCGGCGGCGCGCGGTTTCGACGCCCAGGGGGCGATGGTCAATTTCATGCGGCGGATCGCCGGCCGGTCGCGGCACACCATCCCGCAGACGGCCGTGCTCGCCTCCTCCTCGGTCGGCCTTATCAGCGGCAGCGGCGCGGCCAACGCCTCGGTGGTCGGCGCCTTCACGATCCCGTTGATGAAACGCTACGGCTTTCCGGGTGAATTTGCCGCAGCGGTGGAGACCGCGGCTTCAATGGGGGGGTTGATCATGCCGCCGGTGATGGCGGTCGCCGGTTTCATCATGGCGGAATTTCTCGGCGTCCCTTACTGGGACGTGGTGCTACGCGGCTTCGCCCTCGCCTTCGTCTACTACTCGACGCTCTCATTGTCCGTACATCTGCTGAGTGTCCGGCTGATGCCCCCCGAGCCGATCGCGGCGGAGGCCGTTCCGCTCTACCAGCAGCTCAAGACGGGGATCTTCTTCCTGGGAATCATCTTTCTCACCATCCTGATGGGGGTTTTCCGTTATGGCGAGCTCCTCGCGGGGCTCTATACCGGGACCTTCATGTTCACCCTTCTTATCCTGCAATTTTTTTATTTCAAGTACGTGTTGAAGGACCCGGCGGCAAAAGAGGAGTCGCTCTTCGCGAACATACGTACGACGATCGAGACGCATGCCGAGATGACCTCCTATCTGACGCTGCTGCTGGCGACGCTCGGCATCATGATCGGCCTGTTCACCGTGACCGGCTTCATCAACCGCATGGGAGGCATACTCCTGCGGGTTGGCGAGTGGCACATCATTGCGCTGATCCTGATGGCCTGGGTGTTCGGCTGGCTCGTCGGCGCCGGTCTGCCGCCGACGGCGACCTACATCATCCTTGCGGTCGTCATCGTCGAGCCGATGCGCAAGCTCGGCATCGATCCTTGGGTCGCTAATTTCTTCGCCTTTCTGCTGGCCGTCTGGGGCGAGTTGTCGCCGCCCACCTCGCTGGCGGCAGCGGTCTCGGCGCGGATCGCGGAGGCGTCTTTCATGAAGACCATGTGGCAGGCGCTGAAATTATGCCTGCCCATCACCTTCATGTCCTTCACCATATTCGTCCGCTCAGACATGGTCATCCATCCGGGCTGGCCGCAGATCGCCGATACGCTGCTCGTGGCGATCGCCTGCTGCGGCATCACCTTCTCCATCTTCGGGAAGTTCGCCCGCAACTGGGGCTCGAACGTGATGTTGCGCATGGCGCTGGCACTTGCCTCGCTGGTGGTGATGCTTCACCCGGACGGCAACGTGGCGCTGGCAGCGGCCGTGATCGTGTTGCCGGCGACGGTCTACGGCGTCAAATGTCACCAGATAATCGCCCCGCCGAAAAGCAGGATGCAGACGGAATCCGTCCAATAGATGACGGAAAGAGAGCTTTGGGTTTTGTCGCTTCGAGGACCCGATGCAGGACCGCGGACGGCTGTTTGGGACGCTGAATTGAGTATCTCCGCAGCAAGCTGCGGAGATACTCGCTCCTCAGGAGGGACAGACCATTTCGTTTCCGCTCGCATTCCCCGAGGCTTGCCTCGGGGAATGCGAGCGCCGACGGATGCAAGGCTTTTGCGGCTTTTTTTACGAAGTGGCCATTCTTGAAACGCCTGATGACTCAGGACGGCTTGCCGGGCAGCGCGGCGTAGAGCTCGTCGTGGAGGGGTGTCGGGACGCCGAGGGCGCGCCCGGCCCGGACGGTGTAGCCGATGAAGAGTTCCACCTCCGTCCTCTTCCCTTTTTCGAAGTCCAACTGCATCGACGACTTCGTTGCGGAAGGAAAGCGAGCGATCGTGGCGAGCCCT
>JBDREN010000194.1:0-13624 GCA_043819795.1 Elusimicrobiota bacterium | reverse complement strand
TGCCGACGCTAGATCAAAGAGAACCCGGATGCGGATTCACCTTCAACAGCGGCAGAGAATAGGCGTAATGGCGAACAACCACGGCCTGTGGGCTGGGATTCTATTGCCCATTGACGCGGGGACCTCTAATGAGTGACGCCGTAGCTATGCCTGACGCCGTAGCTATTCCAGAGGGCCGACGTATGAAACCTGCAATACGCTGTATGCATGGTCCCCGGAGCGATAATTATAGTCGTTGGAGTCAACAGCATAATAATCAGAAAAGAAGACATCCCCCACGTTCATGGGCCAAGTGAGATCCATGTTGTTGTTGATCCATCCTACCTCGCAGTTCTCATGGTTGGCCCATCTGACCGTGCCATTCACCTTGATGTGACCGGCTGTGTATGAATGGCTAAGGGAAAGGGACTTCATGTTGATCCGATAATACCCTGGAATAAGGACGGTGAAGGTTCCTGCGGGAGTCACGGACAGGTAGTCCTGAGCCGTGTTGAAATCCTCCCGATCAGCGCAATACTTGAGCCAGCCAGGTGTTTGTCCATCATGCGAGCAGCTGCCCGACCACATGATCAGACCTGAGGCCGTCCCGGCTGGTCCCATCGGGCCCGTATCACCCTGAGGCCCCTGCGGACCCGTCGGGCCGATGTCGCCCGTGTCGCCCTTTGGCCCCGTGTCACCCTTGTCTCCCTTCGGACCTTGAATGCCTTGCTCGCCAGTGTCGCCTTTCTCTCCTTGCGGGCCTATCGGGCCGATGTCGCCCTGGTCGCCTTGCGGACCCATCGGGCCGGTATCGCCTTGGGGTCCCGGCGTCAATTCTATGGTGTCAATCTGCTCCTGAATCTGGTTGAACGGCTGTCCGTTCGGCTGGACACCGTTCTTGGGCGCGGCTTGGACCGAAGCGGTTAATCCCAACGTCAACAGTCCGGCCGTGAGGATCGTCAGGGATTGTCTGTTCATGTCGTCTCCTTGATTCGAGTTCTTTGGCCGTCGCGGAAACAGAGTGCCCAGCCGTACAGCCACTATTTGATAACAGAGAACCGGGGATTTGTCACGGACAGGTCGTTGACAAACATGCCGAAATTCGGCCGCTAGAATCAGGGGTTTTATTTTTTGTCAGCGAATCAGGCTGGCTTGTCAGAAAGCGGCTCTCGTATGGCCCGCATGCGGGACATCGCTATACCGCTTCGAGCGGCGCCTTGACGGGGTGCTACTTCACCCTTTTGACGATGGTCTTGCCTTTGTGTTCGAGGACTATGCGGCGGGAAGATATCTCGCGGATGGTGGCGCCCAGGACGGAATCTCCTTCCTGGTAGGCCTCGTCATTGATGATCGCCAACCTTGCGACCCTGCTCACGACAGTGCCTTGCACCTCGAGCTTCCTCTTGATATCCACTCTTCTCGCTGGCCGTATGCGTGTCTTTGCCGGATCCTTTCGGCGTTCCTCCGGGAGTTTCTTCTTTCGCTCCTCTCTGACGCGGCGTCTCTCCTCTCGCAGCAGGGCCATGAGCTTGCGGTCGTGTGTGGACAGCATCGGGTCGCGCGATGTGCCGGGGCTGAATCGGATCGGTTTCGCTCTCGGCCCCGCCGCCGTCCGTGCTTCACGCGGTTCGCCCGCCGGCGGGAGTTCCGTCTTCGCGGAGGGGCCGCGGGCCGGCCGGGGAGCCCGCGAGTCGGGAGCGGACGGTGATGGCGGCTTTTCGTGCGCGGCCCGAGCCGTTTCGCGCGGAGCGGATGTCGCGGGCGCGTCCTTCGTGTCTTCCAGCTCGGCCGCGATCGGCGCGGAGCGCGGCTGGACGGGAGCCGGGGGAACGACTTTGGGCAGGGTGCGGATCTTGGCGAAGACGTTAGTCCGCGCGGGCGACCGCTCCGGCACGGGTATTCCCGAATCCCGCAGGTCCGCCCACCATCCGCGGAAGATGACCGCCGGGACCGCGAGGGATACAAGCAAGAGCAGCCAACTAAGGTATCGGATCTTCAAAAGGAACGCCTCCGCATGACTTAGTAAGGTGACGAAAGAGCTTCCATCAAACATTTAGCATCCGGGGATTGCCTATTCATTTCAGCGGCGTCAATCTCGGGAGGTTTCTGGTTCGCGGCCCGCGGGGGCCTTTTCCGGGTGCGCCCGGCATTCCAGGCGCCGGCGATGGACCGCTTTCGCGGGATGACGGTTCCTCAGTTTCCGCCAGTCTTGATACAATTGGGAAGCCGCCGGCGCGGGAGGGACCCATGGAGCTGAAGGTCGTCAACCCCTACAACCAAGAAGTCGTCTGCAAGCTTCCCTACGACGACGAAGCGCGGATAGACAAGAAGCTCGATTCCGCGGTCCGCACCTTCCAGGTGTGGCGGCGGCTGCCTCTGGGGGAGAGACGCGAGCAGGTTCGCTTGGGCCTCGAGAAGTTCCGCCGGGTGGGCGACGACATCGCGCGCGAGGTCACTCTTCAGATGGGCAAGCCCATCCGCGAGGCCCGCAATGAGGTGCGGACGTTCTTCGAGCGCGCCGAGCACATGCTCTCCATCGCGGAGGAGGCCTTGCGCCCCGACGAGCTTCCCGCCAAGGACGGGTTTCATCGGCGCATCGACCATGTCCCGTTCGGGGTCGTATTCAACCTCGCCGCGTGGAACTATCCGCTCATCATCCCGGTGAACGTGGTGGTGCCCGCGCTCTTGGCCGGAAACGTCGTCCTCTTCAAGCATAGCGGCAAGACCCCTCTTTGCGGCAAGCGCTTCGAGCAGGCCTTCGGGGAGCTCGAGCCGCCCGGCCTGGTCACGAACCTCATCCTGACCCATGAGATGACGAGCCGGGTCATCCGCGACCGGCGCACAGGGCACGTGGCCTTCACGGGCTCGGTGTCCGGGGGGCGCAGCGTCTATCATGACGCGGCGGAGCGCCTGATCGACGCGGGGCTCGAGCTCGGGGGAAAAGATCCCGCCTACGTGGCGGAGGACGCGGACCTGGACTTCACGGTGGCGAACGTGGTGGACGGCGCCTGCTACAACGCGGGCCAGTCCTGCTGCTCGATCGAGAGGGTGTACGTGCACGAGAAGCTCTACGACGAGTTTTTGGAGCGAGCGCGCGTCCTCATCGGCGGCTACAAGCTCGGCGACCCGCTCTCCGAGGAGACGACCATGGGCCCCCTGGTCTCGGGCGGGGCGGTGGAGCTCCTGGAGCGCCAGGTCAAGGACGCGCTCGGGCGGGGCGCGCGCTTGCTGGCCGGGGGACGCCGGCCGGAGGGCTTCTCCGGACACTTCTTTGAGCCCACGCTGCTGGCGGACGTCCCCAACGACGCCGAGGTCATGCAGGAGGAGAGCTTCGGGCCCATCCTTCCCGTCATGAAGGTAACGGGCGACGAGCAGGCTCTGGCCTGCATGCGGGACACGCGCTACGGCCTGACCGCCTCGGTCTGGATACGGGACCGGGAGCGCGCGGAGCGCCTGGCCCGGGATATCGACGCCGGCACGATCTACCAGAACCGGGCGGATTATCTGGACCCGGCCCTGCCGTGGACGGGGGCGCACGACAGCGGCATGGGCTCGACGCTCTCGCGATACGGGTTCACGCACCTGACCCGGCGTAAGAGCATCCATTTCCGCGTCAAGATCTGAATGAAGCTCGTCATCGTCGAATCACCCAGCAAGGCCAAGAAAATCCGGGAATACCTCGGCTCGGACTATCGCGTGGCCGCGTCGTTCGGCCATGTGCGGGACCTGCCGGTCTCCGGGGATCTGGCCGTGGCGTTCACGGACGGCAAGGTACTGCCGACCTACAAGACGATCGAGCGCTCAGCTCGGGCCGTCGCCGAGCTATCCAACCTGGCCAAGCAGGCGGAGGAGGTCATCCTCGCCACCGACCCGGACCGGGAGGGGGAGGCCATCGCCTGGCATGTGAGCCAGCTGCTGGGCGAGCGGACCTTCCGGCGTGTCGTGTTCCACTCGGTCACCAAGGCCGCGGTCCGCAAGGCCATGGCCGAGCCGCGCGCCATCGACCTGCGGCTGGTCAACGCCCAGCAGGCGCGGCGCGTGCTCGACCGCGTGGTGGGCTGGCTGGTGAGCCCTACGCTGAGGCGCGTGGGCAAGCAGGCCAGGAGCGCCGGCCGCGTGCAATCGGTGGCGCTGCGCCTGGTGGCGGAGCGCGAGCGCGAGATCGGCAAGTTCGACGTCGTGGACTATTTCATTCTGGCTGCGAGGCTGGAGCGGCCCGGCTCGCCGCCGGCGTTCAAGGCGCGGCTCGTGGAATGGAAAGGGCATCCCCTGGCGCAGCGACTGACCGACCCGGCGATCGCGGAGAAGACCGTGGAGTGGTGCAGGCGGCGCACGTGGAAGGTGCTCTCCTGCGAGCGCCGCGAGGCCGCGCGCAACGCCCCGCCGCCGTTCACGACCGCGACGGTGCAGCAGGCCGCGTCGGTGCGCCTGGGACTGAACCCGGACGCGACCATGAAGCTTCTCCAGGGCCTCTTCGACAACGGCCGCATCACCTACCACCGCACCGACTCGACGGCGCTGGCGCCCGAGGCGTTGGAGGCGGCGCGGCGGCTCATCGCGCGCGATTTCCCGGGACCCTACCTGCCCGAAAAGCCGATCGTGCACGCCACCAAGGCGGCCAACGCGCAGGAGGCGCACGAGGCTATCCGTCCCACGAGCCCCGAGTCGGGGCCCGACGCTCTGGGCGGCGGCAGCGAGGGAAAGCTTTACAAGCTCATCTGGCAGCGCTTCATCGCCTGCCAGATGGCGCCCGGCCGCGACCAGCTCACCACCATCAATGTGGCCTGCGCCCCGGAAGCCTGGAAGACGGCCGAGGGAGCGCTGGTGCCGATGGGCGTGTTCCAAGCCAAGGGCAAGGTGACGGTGTTCGACGGCTGGCGCCGGCTGGCCGGCGAGGACGCCACCGAGGAAGCCAAGCCCAAGCGCGGCAAGAAGCCCAAGGAGGGGGACGGCGAGGAAGACGATGACGCGGGCGCCGAGCTGCCGATGCTCGAGCCCGGCGACGTACTGAGCTTGCTGGACCTCGCCGCGCACAAGCGGGCCACCAAGCCCCCGCCGCGCTACACGCAGGCCTCTCTGATCAAGAAGCTCGAGCGCGACGGCATCGGGCGGCCATCCACCTACGCCAGCATCATGCGTACCATCCTGGCGCGCGGCTACGTGGAGGAGCTCAAGCGCAAGCTCCACGCCACGAAGATGGGCCTCGCGGTGACCCACTTCCTCGTGCGGCATTTCAGCGGCAACTTCATCGACCTCAGCTACACCGCCCGGCTTGAGGAGGACCTGGACCGCATCTCGCGCGGCGAGGCCGACTGGGAGCGCGTGGTGACCGAGGCCAGCTTCGCGGTGCTCAAGTTCGCCCAGGGCGCGGGGCTGCGCAGGAACCCTCTTCAGCCGGCGCCCCCAGCGGGCGGAAACGGTCCCCAGGCTCCCGAAAAGGGAACGTCATGAACTCGCTGGTCGTGGCGGCCGTCGGACTGGCCGGGCTCTGGCTCGGGTACCGGTACTACGGGAGCCTCATGGAGAGGCTGTGGGGCGCCGACCCCTCGCGCAGGACCCCGGCCCACGAACGTGAGGACGGGGTGGACTACGTCCCGGCCCGGCACTGGACCGTGCTTTTCGGGCACCATTTCGCCAGCATCGCCGGGGCCGGGCCCATCATCGGCCCGGTGATCGCGTGCGCCATCTGGGGCTGGCTGCCCGCCGTCGTCTGGATCGTGCTGGGGAGCGTCTTCATCGGGGCCGTGCATGATTTCGCCTCGCTCATGCTTTCCCTGCGGCAGAAAGGCAGGTCCATCTCGGACGTGGCCGAGTCGGTCATGGGATATAGGAGCAAGATCATCCTGGCCTCGTTCCTTTGGATCTCTCTCACCCTCGTCATCGCGGTCTTCGCCGCGGTCGGGGCCAAGACCCTGGAGCAGAAGCCGGAGGTCGCGGCGCCGACTTTCGGGCTGATCCTCGTGGCGGTCCTGGTGGGGCTGATGATGTACCGCTGGAGGGTGAACCAGATCGCGGCGACGCTCGTCGGCATCGGGCTGCTCTTCGGGCTCATCCTGCTCGGGCACCGGTTCCCCGTGAGTCTCGGGGCGGACTCGGCCGGGACCTGGACCGTGATCCTGCTGGTCTACTCCTACGCGGCCTCGGTACTGCCCGTGCACATCCTGCTTCAGCCTCGGGACTACCTGGCCACATTCATCCTGTTTTTCGGCTTATTCTCCGGGTACCTGGGGCTCTTGCTCTCGCATCCGGTGATGCAGGCGCCGGCCTTTATCGCCCCCAGGATGTCCGAGATGCCCATGTGGCCTATGATGTTCGTGATCGTGGCCTGCGGCGCGGTCAGCGGGTTTCACTGCCTGATCTCCGGCGGCACCACGTCCAAGCAGCTGGGATCGGAGGCCCACGCCAAGCGCATCGGGTTCGGGGCCATGATCCTGGAAGGGGCCTTGGCCATCCTGGCCCTCCTGTGCGTCTCGGCGGGGCTCTACTGGGTGTGCGGCGGGGGGGAGTGCGGCGGCCTCGTGTATCCGGAGCTCATGAAAGAGAAGGGCTGGATCGTGGCCTTCGGCGTGGGGTTCAGCCGGATCACCGAGCCCATCTTCGGCGAGTACGGCGCCTTGATCGCGATCACCGTGCTCAACGCTTTCGTCATAACCACCTTGGACACGGCCACGAGGGTCGGCCGCTACATCACCGAGGAGCTCTTCGCCGAGGGCCTGGGCTGGGGCGGAATGAGGAACAGGTTCCTCTCCACGGCCATCCTGATGATCCCCGTGGCCTATCTATCCTTGGGCGCGTGGCGAAACATCTGGCCCATGTTCGGGGCCTCCAACCAGCTCGTGGCGGCTCTGGCTCTGATCGTGGCGAGCGTCTCCTTGCTGGCCAAGGGCAAGCCGACGAAGTACACGCTCTACCCCGCTCTTCTCATGCTTATCACCACTCTGGCGGCTCTCGTCTACCAGGTGTTCGAGTTCTTCCCCCAGGGGAAGTACCTGCTCGGCTCGGTGGGGATCGTCCTGCTCTTGCTGGCCTTGTTCATGATGAGCGAGGCCTGGTCGGCGGTGCGCAGGTTGCGCGAAAGCCGGGGGTCGCGGCAGGCGTCCGCCTGAGGCGCCCCTGCCGTTGAGCTGTTTCGCCGCTGAGCCTTTGCCGTGCACGCCATCCCCGCGTCTCCCATCGGCTCACCAGCGGCGTCATGTGTTGAGTATGTTGACTGACTGGAGACCGCACGAAGAATTACTCAACAAACTCAACACCTGACGCTTTCCGACAGTCGCAAAGGGCGAATACTGTCACCCATGTACCCGGATCGGACCTGCACTACTCGTCCCGGCCCACTTTTTGTAGATTTCGCGACGATGCCCTGCTGTCAGGATCAGGATGAGCAGTTCCGATTTCCGAACCTTGTATAGAATCCGCCAATCACCCACACGGTAAGACCATCGCCCGCTGAGGAGTCCCGTGAGGCACTTCCCTGACGCGGGATGTTCGGATAGCTTCTTGATGGCCTTACGAATACGTTCCTTGACGGCGGCATCGAGCTTGCGAATGCGCCGTGCCGCTTCTTGAGTATACCGGACGCGATAAATCACTTGAAGATATCTTCGTGTTCCACTAGGCGGTTGGCATGCTCATCATCCTCCGCTTTGAGCAGAGAAAGCATGAGTTTCTTATCCGCGAGTATCTCAAGCGTTTCTAATTCCTCGGGAGATACGAGGACCGCCGACGGGGCTCCGTTGCGGGTGATGACAATGCGGTCGCGCTTCTTCTTGCCGAGGGCGGCAACCATTTCAGGAAGGTGCGCCCTCACATAAGAGACTGGGGCAATTTTAGTCATGGTTTTGCCCTCCAGTCATATTGTACACTATATTGTACAAGTCTGCCAGCCCCCGATCGCCTACGCTCAGTCGCCGCTGCCCCGCAGCCGCCCCCCGAAGCGCTTCGCGCGAAAACTTGCTATCCGGCGGTATTTTTCTGACAATATCCCCATGGCGACCTGGCGGGAGATGCTTCGTACTCACCGGCCCATCCAAGAGGTCCACATCTCACCGCTGCCGCTCATGCGCTTCAAGGACGTGCTCGATCATGAGGCCTGGGATGAGCTCATCGGCGCGTTCCGGGATACGGGCAAGGTCTTCGGCCGGCGGACGATCTGGAACATAAACTCCACGGGCACGGGCGGCGGCGTGGTCGAGATCCTCCAGGCGATCCTTCCCTATCTTCGCGGCGCCGGAGTGGACGCCCGATGGCTGGTCATCACGGCCAAGAAGCCGTTCTTCCATGTGACCAAGCGGCTGCACAACATGATGCAGGGCGAGCCTGGCGACGGGGGCGAGCTGGGGCCCGAGGAGCGCGGGACGTACGACGACACGATGGATTTCAACGCCCGCATGCTCGCGGCCGTGGTGCAGCCGGGGGACCTGGTGGTGCTGCACGATCCGCAGACCGCGGGCCTGGCGGCCTTCATGAAGAAGAGGGGCGCCAAAGTGATCTGGCGCTGCCATATCGGGACGGACAAGCCCAACGAGTTCTCCCGGCGCGGATGGGAGTTCCTGCTCCCCTATGTGACCTCCGCGGACGCCTACATCTTCTCGTGCCTCGACTTCGTTCCCGCGGGGATCGACCGGTCCCGGGTCGATGTCGTGATGCCGTCCATCGACGTGTTCTCGTCCAAGAACCAACACCTGGACCCCGCCGTGGTCCGGGGGATACTCCATCACACGGGGCTCGTCAGCGGGAAGCTTCCTAAAGGATCGTTCCCCATCTTCCGGCGCCTGGACGATACCCCGTCGCGCGTGGACCGCCAGGCGGACATCGTGCGTGAGGGCCCGCCGCCCGATTTCGAGGAGCCTCTTATCGTGCAGGTCTCCCGGTGGGACCGCCTGAAGGACCCCAAAGGGGTGCTTGCCGGCTTCGCCGAGCACGCGGCGGGACGGTGCGACGCCCATCTGCTGCTGGCGGCGCCCGATGCCAGCTCCATCCTGGACGATCCCGAGGCCGCGCAGGCTCTGGGCGAGACCTTGAGGCTGCTGAAGAGGCTTCCCGTCAAGGTCCGCAAACGGGTCCACCTGGCCAGCCTCCCCATGGCGGACCTGGAGGAGAACGCGGCCATCGTCAACGCGATCCAGCGCCATGGGACCGTGCTGGTCCAGAAGAGCCTCAAGGAGGGCTTCGGCCTGACCATCGCGGAGGCCATGTGGAAGGCGCGGCCCGTGGTGGCGACCGCCGTGGGCGGGGTGAAGCGACAGGTCCAGAACTGGGTCGACGGCATCCTCCTGGACGACCCGACCGATCTGGACGCTTTCGGCGGGGCGCTCGTGAGACTGCTCGAGGACGAGGGCTTGGCCGAGCGCCTCGGCCGAAAAGCCAAGCAGCGCGCCCAGCGCTCCTTCCTTAACGACCGGCACATGGTCCATTACATGGGCGTGCTCAAGCGCGTCGCCTAAGGATGGTGTCAGGCCTCGACTTATTGAGGTAACCCGTATCGAAGATGCCCAAACGCCGGCCTGGAAAGTTCCATAAGTTGCATAAGTTGAACCCTGACACCAAAATAGTGATGGCGGCCGCGGTGTGGCTCGGGCTGCTTGTCCCGCCGTCAGTGCGGGCGGCGCCGGCCGAGGCGGCGGCGCCCGAGTGGCTGAGCAAGCCGTACCATGGATTCGCGGAGCCGGGCAAGGTCGCGGCGGGCGTCGGGGTCTCGGAGGTGAAGCCCGACATGGAGGTGACCCGCGCCGTCTCGTCGGCGCGGGCGGCCCAGGACCTGATCGCGTCGATGAAGAGCTCCGTCTCGCAGCTGCGCAGGGACTACGAGACGCAGGATCACAACTTCACGGAGTTCGCGGCCAAGGGCTTCACTGTGCGCACCCTCAAGGGATTCTGCACCGCGAAGCTGCTGCTGCGGGACTACGCTTCCGAGGTCGACTCGGACGACGAGGGGATGACCGAGCGCGCGATGCTCATCGAGTTCCCGCCCAGCGGCGAGGCCGCCATGAAGGTATACGTCCAGGAGTATCTGGACGCCTCCCGCAATTCCCTGTGGACCAGGATGGCGCTGCGGCGAGCCTCCACGGGCGCCCCGCCCGCGGGAACGTGGGAAGGGTTCAAGCCCTGGGAAACCCCGAAACAGATAAAGGTCCGCGACTACCACAACAGGTTCAGCACCGGACAGCAGGAGGTGCATTTGGAGGTCCGGATCGGCCGCGAGGATGGGGAAACGTCGTGGCTGGAGGAATCCGTGGACGACGCAAACCGCGTCGGCGAGCTCAAGGCTTCCGGGACGACCTCCAAGTTCGTCTTCAACACCGTGAAGAAGAGCTGGGAAGCCGGGCGGAAGCCCGTCGATCTGTCCCCGTTTCTGAAAGAGCCCGAGACGGACTCCCAAGGGCCTTCCCCGGAGGCGCTCCGGGAGCTGGGCCACGACGAAGATTGGAGCTCCTTCCCGTAAGCTAAGCCTGTCCCTTATCCCCGCCTCGATTTAAGGGCCTTGCTCAGGGCGACCAGCCCCGCCGTGACGGCGAGGACGGCTGCGGGCGCCAGGATTCGCGACCAGGATTCCAGGGAGAATTTTCTCATGCTGTCGTCAGGACCGCTCCTCCCGGGGGAGGGAGAATCGCCTCAGAGCTTCGCGCGCTTGCGGATGTACTCCGACACGACGTCTTTGGCGTACTCCAGCACCCGCTCGGGCGGGTCCTCTTTCTCGCACATCTCCGGCGTCTCGATGATGTCGGCCGCCATCTCGCCGAACCAGGGGGCGCCGAGGACCTGCGCGCACCCCTCGGCGTTCAGGCCCGCCCGGGCCATCTCATCGGCGGTAGGGGCGTCGAAGACGATCGTCACCAGGCCGTCGGCTCCCCGGTCCTTCATGCGTACCCTTCCCCTAAGGTAATCCATGATAGCGCGCAGTTCGTCAGGGGTCATATGGCGTCTCCGTTAGTGAGCGGCCGACGCTCCAATTAAGCAAATCCACGGCCGGCGAGCCAAGGGGAAACGAGGGCGGGGTCCCGAGGACCCCGCCCTCAACGAGTTACTCAAACAACTCAATGCCTGACGCTCTAGCTCAGAAAACCGCTGATGACCCGCCAGATGCGCTTGACGATGGAGCCAATCCCCGCGTTGTCGGAGGCGGGCGTTGCGGGAGCCGCTTTGCGGGCGTAGCCCGCGACATCGGAGCCCGCCGAGACCCGGACGACCTCCGCCTGTTTCGCCAAGTTCCGTATCCCACGCGCCAAGTCTTCCGCCTTGGCGTCGGCGGGCATATGGACCACGATGTTGGCTCCGCTGTTCCGGCTCTTTTCCTGCTCGAAAACATAGGTCCAGCGGCGGAAGCCCGGGAAGGACCTCTCGATCATCTCGCGGATGAGGCCGCCGTTCAGGTCCCGGTCGAGGCGGATGCGGATCTCCCGCTCTTGAGCGGCTTTCGCGGACTCCTTGGCTTTGCGGAGCTTGGAGTCGCGCTCGGCCTTATATCTCTCCGCGCGGAGCAGGGCCTCGACGAGGCCGAGCCCGCTGCTCGCGCTGTATCGGCTGGAACCGTCCCAGAACCTATTGAGGGAAGACGTCCGGCCGGCGGCGCCGCTCTTGTTTGCCCCGGGATTATTGCTCTTCGCCGCCTCGATCCGTCGGGTGAGCCCCTTCAGCGAGGCGATCGTGCCGGCGCCCGGGGCCTTGCGTGCGTCCGCGGCGGGCGATTCTCCGATAGGGGCGCTTGCGGCCGAGGCGGTCGGGGCGCCGGATCTGAGCGTCGCGGGCAGCGCGGACCGGAGGGGGGCCGGGGAAACGACGTTCGGGGCGGCGATCCGGATCAAAGAGCTGCCGAGCAGGTTGGCCTTCGACGCGCCCGCTCCCAGCCGGAACTGAGACGCTCCGATGGATCCGATGGCGGCCGCGCCCGCGGCCGAGCCGATGCCGGCCACGGCGCCACCCGGCTGGATGGGGACGACCTTGGCCATCGCCGCATGGGCGATGGTCCCCGGCATTATGGCCAGAGCGGCCGCGGCAAGCGCCGGAAAGGTCAGCCCGCGGAGCAATCGGATCAGAACACGGATATTCATGGCAAACCTCGTCGCGAGATTGGGTGACTCTACGTATAGATATCTTAACCCACCTCGCTGCCTAGGTTTCAGGACCGAAGGGCAAAAGAGTGGCGTCATTTGGCCTACGTCCGAGTAGTACCTTCGTCGGTGCGGCCCTGGCGGGGAGCGGCGAATGCGGGTATGCTAGATGGAGAAAGACCCCCGGGGCGCCATATTTAGGGAGGGCACCCGTTTGCACGCGCTATCGTTTGTCGTCCTTATGCTCATCGTCCCGGCCCACGCGGCGGAACCGGTCAATTGCGGGAAGCTTATCGAACGGCTTTCGGCGCAAGGCCTCAGGCGACCTTATCCCGCGCACCATAGAGTCCCCGGAGCCTGCGGCGACGGCGGCGAGGCTCTGACCGTGGTTTGGAGCGCCGACGACGATCCTGTCGCCGTGCATGTCATATCCGTGCACGCCGGCGACGGCTCCTCCGGAGGGGGGATAGACGTGGATGTCCGACCCTCGCCGCGGCCCATGATTCTCGTTCTCAACTCGGTGGAGTTCGTCAACTGGAAGGTGCATAATCACGGCGCCGTCCTCGAAAAGGTCATCACGCAGGGCCCCGATTCGGTGGCTCTTGACGGCTACACGATAGGAGACCGTTTTGAGGAGGACCTGTGCCTGCATGTCGCGGAGGGGGGGAGGCCCCTGGGCCGGCAGAGCGGCGGCGAGTATCATCTGATGATGACCGCCCTTCAATCCTTCACCGGGCACAAGGAGACCTCCTTTCAGAGCTGTCACGCGGGCAATAGATTCGAGGTCCCCCCGCCGCGCAAAGGAGCGCAGCGGAAGATAATTCAGGCGCAGGATGAGGATGAGGAAGACTGGAAGGAGGGCGAGGACTTCTTCATCGAGCTGCATGTCCTGCCCGAGGGCCCGTTGCCCGCCGCGCGGCCGGAGCCCGAGCGGCGTCCCCGCGAACATGATGAACCGCGTCGGCCGCAGGAGGCCGAGCCGCAGGAGACCGGCCCCGAGATCGAATTCGAGCTGCGCCAGAAGGAGGAGCCGCGCTAGGTCGGCGTCAGCATTCAACTTACGGCCCGGCGAGGAAACACATGAGACTTTCCCTCACTTTCTGTCTTCTGATTGCGGTGGCGCCGTCTGTCCGGGCGGAGGGGGCCTTCGAGAAAGCTCTGGTGACCGATCGTCCGGACACGGCCGAGTCGAGCGTTACCGTGGGGAAATCGCGTTTTCAGATAGAGACCGGTTTCGCCTTCGGCCAGGATAAGGCCTCCGGCGTGACCGCAAGGAACTACGGTTTTTCCACGTTATTCCGCTTCGGTCTGACCGATCCGCTGGAGCTGCGGGTCGAGGGAGACATGTTCATCACAAGGACGGAGACGGGCATGTCCACCCAGAGCGGCTTCAGCGATCTGGCGTTCGGGGCCAAAGCGCATCTATTGGACAACGGCGGATGGACCCCTTCGTTGGGGGCGCTCTTTAATCTGAAGTTCCCCTTCGAATAGGGCCGAGAATTCCGCAAAACCTCCACGAACATAAGCTGAATGCTGGTTTCTCCTTGTCTATTATGTACCCATGTAGTTTTATTCTGCCGCTTGCTATGGGAAGCAGA
>JBDREN010000193.1:0-3820 GCA_043819795.1 Elusimicrobiota bacterium | reverse complement strand
CGTTTTGGTTTGTTTTGTATTAATCCCCTTGGTTTTTTTTCCAAAACTCCAAGAGCCGCTACTTACCTACGCAGAAGCGCGAGAAGACCTCTCCGAGGACGTCCTCGGTCGTCGTCCGGCCCACGATCGCCCCGAGCTCGTCGAGCGCCCGCCGCAGGTGGAAGGCGACAAGCTCGCCATGGGAGCCGTCCCGGGCCGCCTTCAGCTCGGCTGCGGCCTGGGTGAGCGCCTCCTGGTGCCGCAGCGAGGTCGCCGACACCGCGCTCTCCCCGTCCGGGACCGCCGAGCCCTCTATGGCCCGGCGCAACGCGCCGGTCAGCGCGCCGAGCCCGGCGCCCGTCCGCGCCGACACCTCCAGCGCCTGCGGCGGGCGCAGCCCCAGGTCCCCGGGCCCGGTCCGGGAGGGCTCGAGGTCGGACTTGTTGAGTGCGACGATCACAGGGCGTTCTTCGGCCCCCGCCCCGGCCGCGCGCCGCACCAGCTCGAGCAGGCCGCGATGGGGTCCCGGAGGTCCGGTCCGGTCGACGACGAGGATGGCGGCGTCGGCGCCGCGCACCGCCGTCCTTGCGCGCGCCTGGCCCTCGCGCTCGATCCGGTCCGACGGGGCCTCCCGGAGCCCGGCCGTGTCGATGAGGACGGCCTCGAGCCCGTCGAGGTCGGCGGTCTCCTCGATCGTGTCGCGCGTCGTGCCGGCCCTCTCCGAGACGATCGCGCGGTCCGAGCCGAGCAGGGCGTTGAGCAGGCTGGACTTGCCGGCGTTGACTCGCCCCACGATCGCCACCCGCGCTCCGCCCCGGGCCAAACGCCCGCGGCGGAAGCCGGCCGCGAGGACGTCCAGCTGCGACAGGATGCAATCCAGGCGTTCACGCGTCGACCGGGCGCACAGCGGAGGGATGTCCTCGTCCGGATGGTCCAGGTTCGCTTCCACGAGGGCCGTAAGCTCCAGGACCCGGGCGCACAGCGCCCGGACCCGCCGGGAAAGCCCGCCTTCCAGCTGAGCGACGGCCGCGCGGTGGGAGAGGCGCGTGCGCGCGGCGATGAGGTCGCAGACGGCCTCGGCCTGCGCCAAGTCGAGGCGGCCGTTGATGAACGCCCGCTGGGTGAACTCACCCGGGCGCGCCGGCCGTGCGCCTGCCCGGCGGGAAAGCTCCACGAGGCGCGCGAGGACATAGGGGGAGCCGTGCGCCGAGACCTCGACCATCTCCTCGCCCGTATAGGAGCCGCCGGCGGGGAAGACGGTGGCCAGGATCCGGTCGAGACGCGTGTCGCCGTCGCGGGCCCAGACGAGCGTCGGCCGACGGGGCTCGAGCGCCTTGGCGGGAAGGAAGCTCCGAGCGACGGCAAGCGCTCCCGGGCCGCTCAAACGGACGATCCCTATCGCCCCCCGGCCGGGGGGCGTCGCGACCGCGACGATGACCTGGTTGTCGCCGGTTGCCGCGCTCGCCATGCCGGGACGGGCGCTATTTGGTTTCCGCCGCCGTCCGGCGGGCGGACCGCGGCTTGAGGATGACCTTGCGCCAGGACCCCTCGCCCTCCGACGCGGTTTCCACGTCGGGATGGTCGACGAGCTTGCGGTGGATGAGCCGCCGAAGAGCGGGATCCATCGGCTCGAAGCGGTAGACGCGGCCGGTCCGCCGCACCTCATCGACCGCCTTCTCCGCCTCGGCGAGGACCTTCTCCTCGATACGTTTCCAGTAGCCCTGCGTCTCCACCTGGATGGCGGTCGGCGTGCCCGTCTTCCGGCCGACGATGACCGTCACGAGGAACTGGATGGCCTCGATCGTGCGGCCGCCATTGCCTATAAGGAGCTCGGCGTCGCCGGTCTCCACCTCGGCCTGGACCCGGCACTGCCGCTTGTCCCATAGGCATTTCACGCTCGCGTCGCCGAGGCCCGCCAGCGAAAAGATCTCTTTCAGGACTCCCTCGGCCGCCTCGCACGCCTTGGCCGTGTCGACCTCGGAACGCTCGGTTTCCTGCTTCACGCGCGGACGGGCGCTTGGGGCGCCTTGCTTCGGCCGGGGGACGTGGCGCTGCTCGGCTCGGGGAGACTTGGGCGCCGGCTTCTCCCTGGCGGGCTTCTTCGCGGGGGGCCGATGGGCCGGAGGCTCGTCGCCCGCCCAGCGCTTCTCGCGGATATGGACGCGGGCCGGCTTCGCTCCGATCCCCAAAAATCCCGCCGTGCCCTCCTCGATCACCTGGACCTCCACCTCGTCCCTCCGGAGGCTCAGCTCCTTCAATCCGTTCTCTACGGCGATGGTAACGGTCTTGCCTTCTGTCTCGATCTCTTTCATGGGTCCTCCTTGACAAATCCGGCCCGGTCTCAGGCCTCCATATGTCTTTTGATCGCCATCTGCTGTCCGAAACTAAGGATGCTGTTCGTCAGCCAGTAAAGCACGAGACCGGCCGGAAAGTTTAGGAACATGAACGTGAAGATGACCGGCATGTACGTCATGATCTTGGCCTGGCTCGGGTCGGCCGTCGTCGTCGGGTTCATCTTGCTCTGCAGGAACATGATGCCCCCCATGACGAGCGGCAGGATATAGAACGGGTCCTTGGCCGAGAGGTCCTGGACCCATAAGATCCACGGCGCGCCGTGCAGCTCCCACGAGCCGCGCAGCATATTGAACAACGCGATGAAGATGGGCATCTGCACGACGATGGGCAGGCAGCCCCCCATGGGGTTGGCCCCGTGCTTCTTGTATATCTGCATCATCTCGACCTGCATGCGCTTGGGGTCCTTCTTGAACTTCTGCTGCATGCGCGTGATCTCGGGCTGGATCCTCTTCATCACCGCCATCGACTTGTACTGCTTGTAGGTCAGCGGGAACATCACCACCTGGAAGCAGACGGTGAGCAGGATGATCGCCCAGCCCCAGTTGCCGGTCCACTTGTGGAAGAACTCCAGGACCCTGAGCGTCAGGCGTCCCAGCCGGTGGAACCAGCCGAACGAGACCGACCGCTCCAGGCCGTGGCCGAGCTGGCGCAGGTGGGTGTAGCCCTTCGGCCCGAAGTAGAACGGGATGTCCGCGTGCGCCGAGCCGCCCGCCGGCACCGTTATCGTCTTGGCCGCCGCGCCGATCCAGGGGAAGGCGATGCGCGCTTTCTTCTTGCCGCCCATCCATGACGAGCGCTCCACCTCGCTCTCCCTAGCGCCGTACACGAAAGCGGCGAACGTCGCATGCGGAGGGAAGATCGCCGCGAGGAAATAGCGGTTATGCACTCCGATCCAGAGCCATTCTCCCTTCCCGGTCTCGGCCTCGGCCTGCGGCTTGAACTCCTCGAACACCTCCCGCTTCTTGCCCTCGGGAGGGGGCAGCAGGACGATCGAGCGCCAGCGCGAGGAGTTCTCCTTCTGCTCGCTGCGCACGGTCCCGATGCCGGGGCCCAGGTCGACCGACCAGGAGCCGACGGTGACGGCTCTTTCGAGCGGGTTCGTGAGGGTCAGACGCAGCGCGTGGATGCCGTCGGACTCACGGAACAGGTATTCCTTGCGGATGAGCGCGCCCGAAGGGTGCACGGCCTCGAATATGGGCCAGTTCGGATCGCTCCCGGCGGGCTGGAAGCGGAGCTCCGGCCAGGTAGCGAAGAAGCCGGGATAGGGATCCTCGACGAGTTCCACCCGCTCCAGCGGGCCCGGGTAGCGGTAGCTCACCACCGAGGCTCCCAGCGGCTGCACGAGCATCTCCAGCTTGCCCACGCGGAACGGGATCGCGCCGTCGAGTCCGCCGCGGCGCGGGGACGGCGCGGGCTCGGCCGGCGTCAGCGCCGGGGCGTCCGCGTCCAGGGCGCCGGAGGCAAGCGCGCCGGGGACGGGCCCGGC
>JBDREN010000192.1:0-21285 GCA_043819795.1 Elusimicrobiota bacterium | reverse complement strand
CGGCGGCCCCCCCACGGGGGGCTGCCCACATCGGGGGGCGATGTCGTAGCCGGCGGCCCCCCCACGGGGGGCCGCCCATGTCGGGGGGCGTTGCCGGCGGCCCCCCCACGGGGGGCCGCCTACGTCGGGGGGCGATGCCGGCGGCCCCCTCCGTTGGCCTGTCGGCGACGGGCGGCGGCGGGTTTATAGTACAATGAGCGCGATGCCCGACCTGCCGATGCTTAACGCCGGGGCGCTGCTCCTCATGCTCGGCCTGATCGTGGGAGGTTGACCGCATGGAGACTTCCAAGACCATCGGGGATTTCGACAAGGACCTGCCGCGCCCGGCGGTGATGTGCACGGTCGTCAGGATCGCCGGAAGCGCGCCCCAGCGGGTCGGCGCGCGCATGTGGGCGACATCGGACCGGTTCTACGGGACGGTGGGCGGCGGGGCGCTCGAGAAGAAGGTCCTGGAGCACGCCCGGGAGCTGCTCAAAGACGCGGACGGCAAGCCGCACATCGAGGACTACGACCTCACCAAGGAGGAAGGCCAGGTCTGCGGGGGGCGCGTGGAGGTCTTCTTCGAGCCGGTGCCGCGGCGCAAGGCCGTCCATCTCTTCGGCGGAGGCCACGTCGGCCGCGCGACGGCCCAGGTCCTCTCCGGCATGCCGTTCGACGTGCATGTGATCGACCAGCGGCCCGAGTGGGCCTCCCGCGAGGGCCTGCCCGCCGACGTCGAGCCTCACTGCGTGGACCCCGTGGAATACGCGGAGGCCCGCCGGTGGACCGCCGACGACGCCGTCTGCGTCTTCACCCACGACCATAAGCTGGATTTCCCGCTCGCCAGGCATTTCCTCAAGCAGCCGGTGGGCTATCTCGGGGTGATCGGCTCCCAGAACAAGAGCCGGACCTTCCGCGCCAAGCTCAAAGAGCTCTCCGAAGGGCCGGAGGACTGGGACCGGCTTTGGGACGAGAAGATGCACTGCCCCATCGGCCTGCCCTTGCCCAGCAAGGATCCGAAGATCATCGCGGTGGCGGTCGCCGCGGAGCTCCTTCAGGAATGGGGCCTTCGGACGACCGCCGAGCCCATCGCGCCCGCGGCGGGGAGACGGTGAGCGAACAGTCCGGCGATGCCTCGGCGCCGTCCGCGCCCCGAGACCGGGACTCCCTGATCCTGGCGGCGCTTCTGCACGACGCCGGGAAGATCGGGCAGCGGGCAGCGGCCCCCCTCGATCCCTCGGCGAGCGGGCGGGAGTCCCTTTTCTGTCCCCGGGACCCCGCGGGCCGCCACCCGACCCACCGCCACGCGCTCTGGACCGAGCACCTCATCCGGACGGCCTTCGGGTCGAGCTTCCCCGCCGCCGCGGACTTGGCGGCCTGGCACCACAATTGCGGCGAGGCCGAAGGCGACCGGCGGCTGGTGCGGTGCCTGGTCCTGGCCGACTGGCTGGCTTCGGGCGAAAGGAGGGAAAGGCCCGAGGAGGACCCGCCGGGAGAGTCCCGCACCGAGCCGCTCGTTTCCCCCTTCGCGCTGTTCAAGGACGCGGCCGAGCTTCAGCCGGCCTTCTTCCCGCTCATGGCCATGCAGTTCGATCCGGCCCGGCATTGGCCCGCGGACTCCAAGGAGAAATCCCTGGCGGGGAAGGAGAGCTACGGCGTGCTCTGGAGCGGATTGAAGGCCGACCTGGAAGCGCTGGCCCGGGCGCCTTCGGTCTCCCGGGACTTCGACCTCCTCACCCGCTCGCTTCTACGAGCCCTCGAGCGGCACGCGCTTTTCGTGCCTTCCTCGGCCATCGACATGCCCGACGTATCGCTCTACCACCATCTCCGCCTCACGGCCGCGCTCGCCGCATGCCTCCTGGACGGGGGCTTCTCCACCGGGGAGCTCGACGACATCATCGACCACATCCCTTCGCGCCGCAGGCCCGCTGTCGGGACCCAGACGGCCGTCGAGGTGGCCGCCCTGGTGAAAGGCGATCTTTCCGGCATCCAGGACTTCCTCTTCTCGGTGGGCGGCGAGGGCGCGATAAAGGGGCTTCGCGGCCGGTCTTTCTATCTGGACATGCTCTGCATGGCCGCGGCCGAAAGGGTGCTTCGCTCATTCGATCCGCCGCTGCCTTGCGTGAACGTGCTCTTCATGGGCGGCGGGCATTTCATGCTCCTGGCCCCGTGGAGCGCGGGCGTCGGGGAGACCCTGGAGCGCGCGCGCGACGAGGTCGAGACCTCGCTCATGCGCCTGCACCGCGACCGCCTGGGAGTCAGCCTGGCCTGGACCCCCGTAAAAGCCGCGGAATTCATCGGCGACGCTTTCAAGGGGCCTCTGGGCCGCCTCGGCCCGCCCATGGCGCGCGAGAAGGCCAGGATGGGCTCGGCCCTCCTGAGGGACTTCAGGCGCCGGAGGGTGCTGCTCGGCCCGGACGATGTGGAAGAGAAAGTCCGGCCCTGCCGCGTCTGCGGCTCCGACACGGGCGACCCTCGCCAGGAGTGCGTCCTGTGCTCCGGCTTCGAAAAAGCGGCCTCGGCCCTCAACGGAGCCGACTCGATCTCCATCCGGCCCGTCGCGTCAAGGGGCTCCGGGACTCCCGCCCCGGGGCTCGCCGGTTCTCTCAAGAAGCTCGGCCTTGAGCTGGACTTGAGCGGCGGCGAGACGGCCGTGAACCAGGCCGGCTTCCGGGAGGACTGGGTCGGGCCGGCCGCGCTCATAGCCCGATACGCGCCGCGCGACGACCATCGGGGCGTGCTGAGCCTGGACAAGACCGCGGCCCGCGCCCAAGGGGTCAAGAAATGGGGCGCCTTGAAGCTGGACGTGGACGACCTGGAAAGCTCTCTCAAGCGAGGCATCGAGCGTCCGTCCATCTCCCGCTTCGCCACCTTGAGCGCGCTCATCCACTGGTTCTTCACGGCCAGGATCGAATACCTGCTCTGGAGCGAGTTTCCTCACGCCCACGTGGTCTATTCCGGCGGCGACGACGCCTTCCTGCTAGGCCCTTGGAGCGACTTGCCCGTCATCGCCGCGAGGCTCAGGCAGGATCTCCGCGATCTCACGAGCGGCCGGCTCACGCTCTCTGCCGGCATCTTCCTGGCGCCGACGACGGGTTTCCCCGTCAGGATCGCGGCCCTGGCCGCGTGCGAGGCTCTCGAGAAAGCCAAGGCGCGGGAAGGCAAGGACGCGGTCTCGTTTCTGGAAGAGGTCTTATCCTGGGACGAGCTGGCCGAATGCCGGGAAGTGTCCCGTGCCATGGAGGCGCTTGTCGCGCCCGAGGACGGACAGGACCCCGTGCCGAGGTCGCTTCTGACGGCGCTCGGACGGGCCGAGCATGAAAGGCTCAAGGTCCAGGACGGCCAGGCCGAGGTATTCCGCATCTGGCGCCTGGTCTACGCTTTCGCCGGAATGAAAGAGCGGAACAGGAAGCGCAAACACCAGCTGGAGGCTTTACGGAAGACCGTGATGCCGTCCGACACGGGCTTGGTCCCCCATCTCGGACTCATGGCCCGATGGGCGGGCTATTCGACGAGCAGGGAGGGCTGAACCATGCCTGATGGAAGGCACGGAAAAGGCGGCAAGCCGCCGTACCACGGCGGCGGGGGCGGCAGACCGCCTCAGCACGGCGGCGGATACGGGAAACCGTCCCAGCACGGCGGCGGAGGCGGCAAACCGCCTCAGCACGGCGGAGGATACGGGAGACCGTCCCAGCCCGGCGGCACGCCGGGCGAGCCGCAGCTCGCGGCAAGCTTCCAGGACATCGACCTCTGCCTCCGGGGCAACGCCCAGAAGATCGTGGAGGTGGCGGACAAGATCGGCAAGCAGCTGCAGCGGATGAACATGAGCACCTCCCAGGTCAGGGCCGTGCTCGACGAGATCCAAAGGATGAAGGCGCATAGTCCCAACAAGCTGCATCTCTTGAGGCCCAAGCTGGCCTACGCCGCGGGCAGGCACGGCCCGGCCGTGAGATTCTTCCAGCGTCATCTGGATATCGCGCTCCAGAGGACCGCTAAGAATCCGGGCTACTTCAAGGGGTTGAAGGACCTGGTCGAAGCGATCGTGGCCTACCACCGCTACCACGGAGGAGACTGAAATGGAGTGCCGACTATTGGGGAAGCTGATCATCGAAGGCGAGATCGAGGCCAAGACCGGCATCCGCGTGGGCGGTCCCCAGACGGGCTTGAAGATCAGCGGCGTGGACCTGAGCGTCATACGCGACCCGTGGGGAAAGCCCTACGTCCCCGGCTCGTCCATCAAGGGCAAGCTGAGGAGCCTCCTGGAGCACTCGGAGGACTGCCGGTTCGAAGGCGGGAAGCATGAATGCCGGGACTCCGCATCTTACCGGAAGTGCCCCTCCTGCCGGATCTTCGGCGTGGCCCCGGGCGGCGCGGAGTTCAACGTGCCCTCTTTGACCCGGCTCATGGTCTCGGACGCCTATCTCTTGAACGAGGCGGAGCTCAAGCAGCTGCACGAGGCCGGCAACCTGGAGCTGGAGCTCACCGAGGTCAAGGCGGAGACCGCGATAGACCGCGTCCAAGGCAAGGCGCGTTCCGGCGGCTTGAGGCAGGTGGAAAGGGTCCCGGCGGGAGCCAGGTTCGGCCTGCGCCTGGTGCTCAATGTCTACTCGGATGAGGACAAGCCGGAGCTCGTGCCGAAGATCTTCAAGGCGCTGTCTCTGCTTGAAGACGACTACCTGGGAGGCATGGGCTCTCGCGGGTACGGCAGGGTCAAGGTCGGCGCGCTGGCCCTGCGCTGGAACTCAGCCGAGGACTACCAGAAGGGAAGCTTGGGAAAGCCTCCCGTCAACGAGGGCCTGGACACCCCTCAGAAGCTCGTGTCCGGCATGGAGCAGGTGCTCAACAGACTCGCTTGATGGAGCTAAACCTCTGCCGGCTGGCCTTCCGGGGCGCCCTCCATGTGGGCGAGCGCCAGGACATGCTCGACGAGAGCATGGGGCATATCCCGTCCGACACCCTCTGCGCGGCCGTCTTCGCCGCCTGGAGGCTCCTGTACGGGGAAGGCTCGCTCGTGATCCTCTTGCGGCGGCTCGAGAAAGGCGAGAGGCCGTTCGCCCTGACCTCGGCGTTTCCCTATGAAGGCGCGGACCTCTTCTTCCCGTGCCCAAGGCACGTCTCGGCCGACAACCGCAGCTGGCTCACGCTGCGCTCCTTCGAAAAGGTCCTTTCGGGCGAGACTCGCAACGGCGATCACGTGGAGAAAAGACGTCTGGACCATTGGCTCCATCACGCGACCAGGGCGAGCGTGGGCCGCGCGGGAGACGGCCGGCAGCGGAGCGCGGGCGGCCTCTTCGGCGTGGGCAGGATATGTCCTCCTCCGGACGGCGGGTTCTATTTCCTCGCGCGGTTCGAGGACAAGAAGGTCCGGGACCGTATATTCTCGGCCATGCGCCTATTGGCGGATGAAGGCATCGGCGGGGAGCGATCCGTGGGTCACGGACTTTTCAAGTATCCGGCCTGGGAGACGCTCGAGCTCGGCCGGGAGGTCCGAGAGCCGAGCCACCGGGTCCTCCTCTCTCTTTACTACCCCGGAAGCCAGACCGAGGCCGAACGCCTGGCCGACGGGTACTACAGGCTGGTCGACCGCCGGGGGTACATCCACTCGCCGGACGCCGGAATCCCCCTGAGGTGGCGGCCCGTCCGCATGGCCGCCGAAGGCGCGGTCCTCGCCGGAGTCGATGACGTCTCCGGCTCTCTCGTGGAGGTGACGCCCGGGGCCTTCAAGAAAGCGCACAAGGTCTTTCGCGCCGGCATGGCGCTCAGTCTGCCGATCCGCATCCCCCCGGAGTCATGAAGCTCACCTTGACGACTCATTCGTTCGTCCATATCGGCTCCGGCCGGGAGATCACGCCCATGGAATACCTCCTGGACAGGGGAACGTTCCATAGGCTGCACATGGACGGCCTGTTCCAGGACGAGGATTTCAAGCCGGAGAGCCGCGCGTTCGACGATTTCATGTCGCTGGCCGGGAAGGCCAAGCCCGAGGCCCGGCACCTCGGCGGCCACAAGGAGCTCGAGGCCATCGCCCGCAGGCACATCCTCTACACCCTGCCCGTGGACCAGACCGCCCGCCAAGAGCCGGACAGGATCACGGTCAGTGAAGCGTTCAGATCCGCGGGTAAGACGGTCGTGCCCGGCTCATCCATCAAGGGCGCCTTGCTCGGCGTCGTGGCCTACGGGCTCTTGAAGACCGGACGGATCCAATGGCCGGCCAACGACAGGGAGCTCCGGGACAGGGTGGCCGCGTGGCTGGGCGGGAAGCCGGAGCGGGACGGGTCCCTGCGCTGGCTGGACGTCTCCGACACGGACGGACGGCCCGCGGACAAGACGCTCGCGCTCGCGATCGTCAGGGTCGAAAGGTCGCCCGACGCCAGGCCCGGCAAGGGCCCCCTCAAGGCGGCGCACACGCTCATGGAGGTGATCAAGCCGGGCGTCACTTTCAACCTGGACATCAAGGTCCCGAGATCCGTGCGCGGGGACTTCTTCGAGTCCATGCTGGCCTGGGCCCGGGAGTACGCCCAGGAGATCTGCCGGGCGGAGGGTGAGCCCATGCATGTCTCGGCCCAATCCGGTCCGATCCGCCTCGGCCAGGGCTCCGGCGCGTGGGCCATGTCGCTCTTGGCGGCCGCGAAGGCCCTCGGCCGCAAGGAATACTCCGTATCGAGGCTCGGAGGTTTTCACAACATAACCTGCGCCGACCCTCCGTGGACGCGCAAGAAGGCGGGAGTGAGGCCCCTGGGCTGGGCGTATCTGAAGCCCGCCGCGTCATGATCGGACTCTTCTCCGTCACTCTGAAGGCCCTGGACCGCGTGGACGTCCCCGCCCATGCGGGAGAAGCCGCGCACGGCCTGCTCTTCCGCCTCATCCAATCCGAAGACCGGGCTCTGGCGTCGTCCATCCATTCGGCGGGCATCAAGCCCTTCTCGCTATGGGTCCACGGGAAGTCTCCGAGCCGGGACGGCGCCGTGCTCAAGCGGGGAGAGAGCCTGCGGCTCACCGTGGGCACGCTCTCGGCTCCGCTGACGAGATGCCTCTCCACGTCGCTCGCCGTGCACATGGCCGAGAAAAAAGGGGTGCTCCTGGGTCGTGGCCGGCTCGAGATCGCCGCGGTCCTGCCCACGGGACGCAAGGCTCCCGGACTCTACCGCGTGTCCGATTACTCGGACCCCTCGCTTCTCGCTCCCGCGCGCTCCGTCTATCGCCTGGATTTCCGGACGCCCACCGCCTTCAAGATGGGGGACGCCTATTATCCCTTCTGCGACCCGGGCCTGGTGCTCTCCAGCCTGAACCGGCGCTGGAACGCCTTCTCCCCGGACCAGCTTCCGGAGCTGACCGCCGACGACTGGCGCCGCGCCCTGCGCCTCGTCCGGTTCAGGGGACGAACGAAGCTTTTCCGGCTCAAAGCGGGGGAGATCCCCGGGTTCGTGGGCTGCGCGTGGATCAGCCTGGCCGACGCCTCCAAGAAGGACTCGGCGCGCAGGCTCCTTGGACTGGCGTCCGCGGCCGGCGTGGGCATCAAGACCGGAATGGGCATGGGGCAGGTGCGCGTGTTCGCCGGGGAAGGGACGGACCGAAACCCTGAAAAGGGATTGTGACGGACTGACGACAACGTAATGAACGAAGACTGCAATGTAGAGGCCGGGACCTAAACCCTGTAAAGGGATCGCAGTGAAACCGATGGACGAGGCTCAGGCCTATCTGCTCGCCGCCGGCAAAGGCAAGAGGGCCGGGGGACCCAAAGCGTGGATCGCCCACGAGGACGGCACCCTCCTGGGCAGACAGGTCGCGTTCCTGACGGGCCTCTTCGCGCCCGGGGCCGTCGCGGTCACGGTCCAGGAGGCCTGGCTGGAGCGCTGCCGCGGCGTCGATCCGGGGGTGAGGTGGGTGCCGGTGGATCCGGGAGCATCCCCCCTCCACGCCCTCCAGGCGGCCCTCAAGGCGGCTCCTCTAACGAAGTGGGGGTGCCTCCACCACGTGGACATGCCGGTCTGGGAGGGAACCCTCTTCAGGGACCTCCTCACCCGCGCGCGCGAAGCCGACGAGGCGGGCGTCGAGGCCATCATCCCCGTCCACGATGGCAAAGGGGGGCACCCCGTCCTCCTCTCGCCCAGGCTCGGGGAAGCCCTGCTGGCGCTCGATCCCGACAAGGACCGCCTGGACCGCTTCCTCCGTGGACGATTCGCGCGTCGTGTCGAGGTGTCCTACCCCTGCGTCCTCGAGAACTGGAACGCGGGGAGACCTCGTTGAGGCGCCGCGTCAAGGATCCGCATGGCTCCTGAGCCGAAGATCGCTAAGCCGGGCGCCCTGCCGCGGCTCTCCGCGGCGCGGCGGGCGCTGCTGGACCGGCCTCGTCCGCTCGGGCTGGCGGGGATATTCCTCGCCGCTCTCGTCCTGCGCCTCATCTTCCTTCACCAGTTCAACCAAAGCCCCTTCGGGCATCATCTTCACATCGACGCGGCGGCCTACGACCGGTGGGGCTGGGCCATCGCGCAGGGCGATTGGCTCGGCAAAGGAGCCTTCTATCAATCCCCCCTCTACCCCTACTTCCTGGGCCTCGTCTATTCCGTATTCGGGCACAGCCTGCGGGCCGTACAGTGGATCCAGGTCCTCATCGGGTCGTTCTCCTGCGTGCTGTTCTATTTCGTGGCCAGACGCGTGTTCGGCGAGGCCGCGGGCTGGCTGACGGCCGTCCTGGCGGCGCTCTACCAGCCGTTCATCTTCTACGACGGCCTGCTGCTGAAAGGAAGCACGACCATCTTCCTGGAGGCTCTGACGCTCCTGTGCCTGCTGCGCGCTCTGGAGCCTCCGCGCGCGCGCTGGGCCCTTGCGGCCGGGGCGTGCCTGGGGATCGCGGCGCTCAACCGCGGGAACTTCCTGCTCGCCGTCCCTTTCATCCCCCTCTGGCTCTGGGCGCGGACCCGGGACGCCAAGTCCGCCGGCCGGCTGGGCGGCTCGTTCCTTCTGGGCTTCGCGCTCGCGGTCGCTCCCGTCACGGCGCGCAACTACTGGGCCGCCCGCGACTTCGTCCCCATCACCTACGCGGCCGGGGTGAACTTCTACTCGGACAACCATCCCGGAGCCACCGGGATCCACTGGGCTCCGCCCCTGATCCGGACGGTCCCGGAGCACGAGGAAGCGGACGCGCGCGCGTCCGCCGAGAAGGAGGCCGGACGCACGCTCATGCCCTCCGAGATCGACCGTTTCTGGCGCGCGAAGGGCTGGCGGTCCATCCGCGAGCGGCCGGACCTCTTCCTCCGTCGCGCGTGGCGGAAGATCAAGCTGTTCTTCAACCACTACGAGGTGCCCGACAACTACAACATCTACTTCCTGCGCGACCGGTTCGTGCCGCTGCTGCGCTGGCCCCTGGTCCCGTTCGGCGTGCTCATGCCCCTGGCCGTCTTGGGCATGGCCGTCTCATGGAGGCGATGGCGGGAGGCGCTCCTGCTGCATCTGCTCGCCGGCGTCTACGCGTTCTCCGTCGTCCTCTTCCACATCGCCTCCCGGTACCGGCTGCCCGTGGTCCCGTTCCTGCTCCCCTTCGCCGGCTACGCCCTGGTGGAGGCGTTCGAGACCCTACGACGGAAGCGCTGGATGGGCCTGACGTTCCGCGCCGGGCTGGTGACAGCCGCCTTCCTGTCATGCCGCATCCCCATGTTCGAGCCGGCGTTCGCCTACTCCCGGGAGTACGTGACTTTGGGGAACTACCTGCTCGGGACGGACCCGGAAGGGGCCTGGAAGGCCTACGAGGAGGCGATTGCTTTGGAGAAAGCCTCCCGCCGGAAGGACATGCTTCCGGAGCTCTACTACGCCTACGGCATAGGGCTCCGCAACCAGGGGCAGGCCAAGAGGGCCGTTGCCTGCTTTTTCTCCACGCTGCATTACTACCCGGAGTTCGCCTTCGCGGCCCTGGAGCTGCAGCGCCTGATGCGTCCGACCGCGCATTTCCACCGGGGCAACGAGCTCTTGGGGCGGGGGGATCCGCGGGCGGCGGAGGGTGAGTTCATCCGGGAGATCGAGGAGAACCCCTTTAATCCCGAGGCGCACAACAACCTCGGGAGCATCCACTTCAGCCGGAGACGCTGGGCGGAGGCCTTGCCGTATTTCCGGGAGGCGGCGGCCTTGAACCCGTTCTTCACCAAAGCCCACAACAATATCGGGATGGCCGAGGCCAGCATGGGGCGCCCCCAAGCCGCCCGCGAGGCATGGCGGAGGTCTTTGGAGATCGACCCGGAGCAGCCAAGGATCGCGCAGTACCTGCGGGACCTCGAAGCCCGATGAAGCCGAAAAGGAAACGCGCGCCGGTTTCGGAAGGCCAAGCGCTGGACTTCCTGGCCCCGCTCTCCGCGGCGCGGCAGGCGCTGCTGGACCGGCCTCGTCCGTTCGGGCTGGCCGGGGTATTTTTGACCGCGCTCGTCCTGCGCCTCATCTTCCTTCACCAATTCAACCAGAGCCCCTTCGGGGATCATCTTCACATCGACGCGGCGGCCTACGACCGCTGGGGCTGGGCCATCGCGCAGGGGGACTGGCTCGGCAAAGGAGCCTTCTATCAATCCCCCCTTTATCCCTACTTCCTGGGTCTGGTCTATTCCGTGTTCGGGCACAGCCTCCGGGCCGTGCAGTGGATCCAGGTCCTGCTCGGCTCGTTCTCCTGCGTGCTGCTCTATTTCGTGGGCAGACGCGTGTTCGGCGAGACCGCGGGCTGGCTGACGGCCGTCCTGGCGGCGCTCTACCAGCCGTTCATCTTCTACGACGCCGTGCTGCTCAAAGGGAGCACGACCGTCTTCCTGGAAGCGCTCACCCTCTTGTGCCTGCTGCGGGCCCCGGAGCCCGCGAGCGCGCGCTGGGCGCTGGCGGGCGGGGCTTGCCTGGGGCTCGCGGCCCTCAACCGCGGCAACTTCCTCTTGGCCGTTCCCTTCATCCCCCTGTGGCTCTGGGCGCGGACGCGGGACATCAAGTCCGCCGCCCGGCTGGGCGGATTGTTCCTCCTGGGCTTCGCCTTCGCGGTGGCGCCCGTCACGGCGCGCAACTACTGGGCCGACCGAGACTTCGTACTGACCAATTACACGGCGGGAATCAACTTCTATGCCGGCAACAACCCTAAAGCCTCCGGGATCCACGCAGCGGCGCCGATGATACGGACCATCCCGGAGCACGAAGAGCGGGACGCGCGCGTCTACGCCGAGAAGGAGGTCGGGCGCCCGCTCAAGCCCTCCGAGATCGGCCGGTTCTGGTACAAGAAAGGATTCGATTTCATCCGGCGGGAGCCGGGCCGTTTCTTCAGGCTCCTGGGGAAGAAGATCAATCTCTTCGTCAATTACTACGAGGTGCCGGACAACTACAACACCTATTTCTTGCGGGATCGGTTCGTGCCGTTGCTGCGCTGGCCTCTGTTCACGTTCGGAGCGCTCCTGCCCCTCGCCGTATGGGGCGTGGCCGCGTCCTGGAGGCGATGGCGGGAGGCGCTCCTGCTGTATCTGCTCGCCGGCGGCTACGCGCTTTCTGTTGTGCTTTTTTACGTCACATCTCGGTACCGGCTGCCCGTGGTCCCTTTCCTCCTTCCCTTCGCCGCCTATGCTCTGGCAGATGGGTTCGGAACAGTCCGCGAGAAGCGTTGGCGGAGCACACTTTGGCGCGGCCTGCTGTTCGGCTGCGTCTACATCTGCTGTCACGTGACTCTGTTTGAAGAGACGCGCCTCTACGCTCGGGAATACGTGAACATGGGCAACTTCCTGATAGAGAGCCGCCCCGGACGCGCCTGGCAGACCTATGAAGAAGGGATCGCCCTGGAGAAGGCCGCCGGTCGCCGGGAGAACCTCGCGAACCTCTATTTCGCGTACGGCATCGGACTCAGGAACCGTAAGGAATACCGAAGAGCCTCGGCCTGTTTCTATTCCACGCTTCATTACGATCCCCGGTTCGGTCACGCCATGCTCGAGCTGAAGCGCCTGTCCGCCCCGACCGCCCATTTTCACCGGGGCAACGAGCTCTTGGCCAAGGGCGATCCGCGAAGAGCGGAACAGGCGTTCCTCCGTGAGATCGAGGAGAACCCCCTCAATGCCCATGCTCACAACAACTTGGGCGCCATCTGCGTCGGACAGAAGCGATGGGAGGACGGCTTGAAGCATCTGCGCGAGGCGGCGGCCTTGAACCCGTTCTTCACCAAGGCCCACAATAACCTCGGGACGGCCTACGCCGGCATGGGGAAGACCGAAGCCGCCCGCGAGGCCTGGCGGAGATCCCTGGAGATCGACCCCGACCAGCCGAATATCACGCGCTACCTGCGCGACCTGGATGCCCGTTAGCGCGTCCCGGCAGAACTTGCAGGGGGGCTCCCAATAGCGGTATGCTTGACGGGGAGGCGCGCGGCCCGCTCCCGGGCCCGCCTCCGGGACATCATGGACAAGCCGAAACCCGGGAAGAAGGGATACGTCAAGGGAAAGCACCTCCGTGTGGACTGGGGACACGGGGTCAAGGAGATACGAAAGATGAAGGAAAGGGCTCCGGAACAGAAGCCGCAGGCGCCTCAGCTCGAGATCGAGGTGGACGACGTGACCGCGCAGGGGGTCTACGCGAACTTCTGCGCCATCACGCATACCCAGAGCGAGTTCCTTTTGGACTTCATCTTCATGCAGCCGGGCCGGCCCAAGGCCAAGGTGCGCACGCGGATCATCTCCAGCCCGCACCACACCAAGAGGCTGGTGGCGGCCCTGGCCGACAACCTCGGCAAGTACGAGGCCCGCTTCGGGCCCATCGCCACGCGCCAGCCGGACATCAAGACCGCGTGAAGGGCGCCCTCGGCGCGCTCCTGGCCGCGGCTTTGGCCGCGGCCGGCTGCGCCCGGTCCCCGGAGTCCGCCAGCGACGTCCCCCGCGCCGACTGCGGCAAGGGCCCGGGCTTCGAATACTGCCTCTACTCCCCCCCCGCGGGCGCGGGACACGACACCCGGACCCTGCTCTACCACCTTCACGGCAACAACGAGAGCCACCTCAACTGGGGCGGCTGGTTCGCGGCCAAGGCCTACTACCGGAGCTTCCGGGAGCGCGGGATCCCGGCGCCCACCGTCGCGACCGTCTCCTACGGAAAGCTCTGGCTTCTGACCGAGGCCGGACCCGGCCCGGCCGACGGCCTGCTGGAGCATTTCGTGTCCGAGGCCATGCCCTTCATCGAGGAGCGGGCCGGAAAGCCGGAGCGGCGCCTTCTGTGGGGCATGTCCATGGGAGGCTTCAACGCCGCCCAGCTCCTCCTGAAGCATCCCTCCCTCTGGGACTCGGTCGTCCTCTCCTGCCCCGCCATCACGAGCCTGCCTCCCGACGCGGACCAGAGCGAGATAGACGCCTTCATCGCCCGCACCGGCGCCGACCCGGACCGCGTCAAGTGGATCTTGGAGCAGTCCGGACGCCAGTTCCCGTCACCCGAGCGGTGGCGGCGGCACGACCCGCTGAGCATCGCTCCCCGCTCCGGCCCCCTGCCTCCGACCTTCATCGAGTGCGGCGACCGCGACGAGTACGGCTTCTTCGAGGGCGCCCGGCGGCTCTCCGAAGAGCTCTCCTCCGCCGGCCAGCCCGTCCGCTTCAAGCGCACGGCCGGGGCCGGGCACTGCGCGGTCACTCCCGGCCCCATCCTGTCGTTCCTGCAGGAAGCCGCCTCCGGCGGTTAGCGCCATCAGCGGCATCAAGCGGGACATCCTCCGGATCGCCGGGCCGGCGGTCTCCGGCTACGTAAGCCTCATCGTCTACGAGTTGGTGGACATCTTCTGGATCGCCAAGCTCGGCACCGAGACGGTCGCGGGCGTGGCGGCCGCGGAATACTGGACCTGGGCGATGCACGCCATCATGGGGATGACCACGATCGGCTGCGCCACCCTGGTCGCGCAATCCATCGGCGCCCGGGACGAGGAAGGCGCGCGCACGGCCGCGCGCGAGTCCGCCCACCTGAGCCTGCTCGTGAGCGCGGCGCTCGCCGTGACCATCTATCTTTCCGCCCCCGCGCTCCTGCGCTGGATGGGCCTGAGCCCCCAGGCGCATACGGCCGGGTGGACCTATCTGCGCATACTGGTCCTGAGCCTGCCGCTCCTGTACCTCATCCACTGGGCCAACCAGATCTTCAACGCGCACGGGGACACCAAGACCGCCGTCCTGATCATGGCCGTGGCGCTCACCGTCAACGCCGGCATGGACCCGGTCCTCATATTCGGCTGGTGGGGCTTCCCGGCCATGGGCGTCGCCGGAGCGGCCGCGGCCACCGTCCTGGGCTGGACCACGGGGCTCTTGCTGCGGGTCGTGTTCCTGAGAAGGCGCGGCTACATCGCGCCGCTGGGGACGTACTTGAAGTTCAGCGCCGGGTACTTCGGCCGGATCCTGAAGGTCGGCGTGCCGACCGGCGCCTCGCATCTGATCTGGACCTCGGTCTATCCGCTGCTCACCACGCTCATCACGCGCTTCGGCATGGCGCCCTTGGCCGGCATGACGATCGGCCACCGCCTCGAGAGCATGGCGTACTTCACCTCCGTGGGCTTCTCCGTCGCGACGGCCACTCTGGTCGGCCAGGCCGTGGGCCGGGGCGACTTCGAGACGGCCCGCCGCACCACCTACGAGAGCCGGAAGCTGATCACGCTGATCCTCCTGCCCGTGTGCGTCGCGTTCGTGTTCTTCCCGGAAGCCCTGCTCGGGATCGCCACGAAAGACCCGGACACGATCGCGCACGGAGCCTCGTACTTGCGCAAGATCGGCCTGCTCGAGATCTTCCTGGGCTGGGAGATGGTCTTCGAGGGCGGCTTCAACGGCCTGGGCAGCACCCGGCCCTACATGTACATATCGATCCCGCTGACCCTGGGGCGCTATCCCCTGAGCTACCTCCTGGTCGCGGTGCTCGGCTTCGGCGTGGACGCGATCTGGTGGTGCATCTCGGTCACGACGCTGCTCAAGGGCGTGCTGATGAGCCGGGCCTTCGCGCGCGCCAGGGCCGCGGACCTGGGCGTCAGGCGGGGGATCTAGAAGGCGGGTGGGGCCCGGTCACTCGGCGAGGATGATCTTGAGCGCCTCGCTCAGGGAGGTCTCTCCCTTGGCCACGGCCTGGAGCGCCGCCTCGCGCAGGGGCGTCATCCCTTCCTTGAGGGCCTGCTCCCTGATCCGGTCATCGCCCCCCGCGGACAGGATCTGCTGGCGCATCGCCGCCGTCCGGATGGGCATGACCTCGAAGATGGCCTTGCGGTCCGTGTAGCCCGTGTGGTTGCAGTCGGGGCAGCCGACGGGGGAATAGACCACCTGCAGGCGCTTGGTCTCATCGGTTGACAACAGCCTCTTCTCATCGGCGGAGACGGGCTCCCGCCGCCTGCAGCCCGGGCACAGCACCTTGAGCAGGCGCTGGGCCACGACGAGCTTGAGGCTGGCCGCCACCAGGTACCCCGGCACCCCCATCTGGGTGAGCCTGGCGACCGTGGACGGGGCGCTGTTGGTGTGCAGCGAAGATAGGACCAGGTGCCCGGTTATCGAGGCCTTGACCGCGATATCGGCCGTCTCCAGGTCGCGGATCTCCCCCACGAGCATGATGTCCGGGTCCTGGCGCAGGAAGGAGCGCAGCACGGACTCGAAGGTGAGTCCGATGGCGGGCTTGATGTCGACCTGCGTCATGTCCGGGAGACGGTACTCGACCGGCTCCTCGGCCGTCATCACGTTGACGTCCGGCTTGTTGAGCTTGCTGAGCATCGTGTAAAGGCTCGTGGTCTTGCCGCTCCCCGAGGGCCCCGTGACGAGGATCAGGCCGTGCGGGATATGCAGGGCGCGCGCCACGCACTTGAGGTCCCGACCCGCGAGGCCCAGCTCGACCAAGCCGGGCTTGAGCTTGGTGCCGCCGAGCACGCGCAGGACGATCTTCTCGCCGTTCGTGCTGGGCATGCTGCTGACGCGGAACTCGATCTTCTTCCCGTTGACCGTCGCCCGGAACTGGCCGTCCTGCGGGCGCCGCCTCTCGGTTATCACGAGGTTCGACATGATCTTCAGGCGCGCCGCCAGCCGCGCGGCCAGCGAGCCCGGAAGCGCGCACAGCCGCTGGAGCGAGCCATTGAGGCGGACGCGCACGCCGACCTCCTTCTCCTTCGGCTCGAAATGGATGTCGCTGACCCCCAGCTCCACCGCCCGCACCAGGATCTTGTTGACCCAGCTGACGAGCGGCGAGTCGTTGGCCATGGCCTCCAGGCCGTACTCCTCCTCCCGCTGGTCGTCATCCTTTTCGATGTCGACGAGGAGCTCCTCTTGCTTCGTGAGCACCTCCGGCGCGGAGGCCGGCGCCAGCTCCGGCGTCGCGGCCGGAAGCCGCCTCGAGCCGGCCTGGAGGGCCTCGGCGATCGTCTCAAGGAGCTGCTCGGGCGAGACGGGCTTGACGAGGAACCTGTCGATATCGATCCTCAGCTCCTGGATGTAGCCGATGTTCACCGCGCCGGAGAGCATGACGATCGGAATCTTGCGCGTCTCGTCCCGGCTGCGCAGCTCCCGGACGACCTCGTAGCCGTTCATCTCCGGCATGTTGAAATCGAGAAGCACCAGATCGGGCCTCTGATCGAGCGCCTTGATCAGCCCCCGGGCTCCGTTGCGCGCCGTGACCACCTCATAGCCGTGCTCGGTCAGGATGTCCTCGACGACGACGCGGTAGCTCTTGTCGTCGTCCACGACGAGGATCCTCCCGGGCCCGGTCTTTTCCGGGGCCGCGGCCGGGGTCTCGGCCTCGTGCCGCGCGGGGGGATTCGGGGCGGGAGCGGGCTGGATGGTGACGTCCGCCACGCCGGCTCCGAGAACGGCGTCAAGCTCGGCGATCAACGCCTCCGTATCTTTCTTGTCCTGGGTCATGGTAGGTAAGCCGCCGGCCGCGCGCTCGCGCTCCGGCGCCTCAGCTATATCATCTATTGTATTCCATGAACGCGGTCCGCGCATGGGCCGATAAGGGAGGAAACGCCGAGTATACGTCCTACCCCTTTTTGGGTCTAAAGTCTGGCACCGCCTCGTCGCGAGGGGGCTCCCTCCCCGGCCGAAGGACCCATCCGGATGGTCAGGCGGGAGTCGAGATAAGAGGACTCGGCTCGGGGCTCGGACTTGGACTCGGGCTCGGAGCCCTGTCCGGCTCGACTACGGCGCGCTTGGAGATGACGACCACGCCTCCTTCGGAGACGGTGAAGCGCTTGCGGTCCCTCTCCAAGTCGTAGCCGATCTCCATCCCTTCCGGGATGCTCACGTCCTTGTCGATGATCGCGCGCCGGATCTTGGCGTGGCGACCCACGTCGACCCCCGAAAACAGGATCGAGTCCTCGACCAGGGAGTAGCTATGGACGCGGACATGGGGCGATACGATGGAGCGGAACACCCGTCCCCCCGAGACGATGGATCCCGGCGCCACGAGAGAGTTGAGCGCCATGCCGCAGCGCCCCCCTGGGCCGAGCTCCTCGAACACGAATTTCGGCGGGGGAGCCAGCGTCGCGCGCCTGTAGACGGGCCAGGACTCGTCGTAGAGGTTGAGCTGCGGATCGACGTTCACCAGGTCCATGTTCGCCTCGTAGTAGGCGTCGACCGTCCCCACGTCCCGCCAGTACGGCTTGGCCTTCTTGTTCATGTCGACGAACCGGTACGCGTAGACGCCGCAGCGGCCGGGAAGCATGGGGAGGATGTTCTTTCCGAAGTCGTGGCAGCTGCCCGGATCGGCCGCGTCCTCCTCCAGAAGCCGCTCCAAAGTCTCGAAGCGGAAGACATAGACGCCCATGGAGGCCAGGCAGGTCTGCGAGGCGTTCGGCAGCGGCTCGGGGTCGTCCGGCTTCTCCTGGAAGCGCTCGATGCGGCCTTCCTTGTCGACGCAGAGCACCCCGAAAGAGGACGCCTCCTTGCGCGGCACCGCCACCGCCGACACGGTCACGTCCGCCCCCTTCTTCTCGTGCGCCTTGAGAATCGCCCGGTAGTTCATCTTGTAGATGTGGTCGCCGGAGAGGATCAGGACTGCCTCGGGCTTCCGCTCCCGGATGACGAACAGGTTCTGCCTCACGGCGTCCGCCGTCCCGAGATACCACTGTTCCCCGAGCACCTGCTGGGGAGGCGCGGTCTCGACGAACTCGCCCCTGCTCGGACTGAAGAACTGGCTCCACCCGAAGCGGATGTGCTCGTTCAGGGACCGGGAGCGGTACTGCACGGGCACGAGGACCTTCCTCAGCCCCGAGTTCACGCAATTGGAAAGGGTGAAGTCGATGATTCGATAGGCCCCTCCGAAAGGCACCGCCGGCTTGGCGCGCTCCCTCGTGAGCACGTCCAGCCGCTGGCCCTTCCCGCCGGCCAAAAGAACCGTGAATACGTGATCTAGGTCCATGAGCTATTCGACCCACTCCGCAGCGGAGCGGATCTTCCCCCTGCGCGCCGCGTGAGCGATGAAGCGCGCGTACGTCGGATGCCGAGCCAGCGTGACGCCGTCGCCGACAACGATGAGCGAGCGCCGCGCCCGCGTCAGGGCCACGTTCAGGCGGCGGAGGTCCTCCAGGAACCCTATCTCCCCGTCGGGATTGGAGCGGACCATCGAGACGACGATGACCTCCTTCTCCCGGCCCTGGAAGCCGTCCACCGTCTCGATCTCCGGGCCGCCCTCGCCGGCGAGCTCCCGCACCAAGCGCGCCTGCGCGGCGTAGGGCGTGATGACGCCGATTTGATCGGGCCTCAGCCCGGAATCCGTCAGATTCTTGAGGATCTTCGCGGTCAGCCGGGCCTCGCGCTCGTTGACGCGGCTCCGGGTCAGGCGGTCCCAGCCTTCCTCGAAGCCGGCCCCGGCCGTGTCCACGAACTGCACGGGCACGCGGGTCAGGTCGCTCTCCTTCACTCCCGGGAGGTCCTTGGCGGTATGCCCCGCCACCGAGGGGTCGGCGATCAGCTTCCCGCCGTAGAACTCCTCCGAGGAGAAGCCCATGATATCCTCGTTCATACGGTACTGCTTGCGGAGCAGGCTCTGCAAGCCCTCCGGGAGGATGCCCATAAGGCGCTCCATGAGGGTGCGGCCCAGCCCGCGCTCCCGGGCCTCCTCGGAGCGCAGCGTCGGAGGAAGCTGCTCGGGGTCGCCCGCGAGCACAGCGCGCTTGGCCTGGAGCAGCGGGATCCAGGAGAGCGGCTCCACGGCCTGCGACGCCTCGTCCAGGACGGCCAGGTCGAAGTCCTCGCGGAGCAGCCGCCCGCGGATGCCGCCATGGGTGGCCACGACCACGTCGGCCCCTTCCATGACCTTGCGTCTGATCTTCCGCTCGTAGAAACGGATGCGCCCCGAGAGCGCCTCGTAATCCCGGCTGCCCGGGCGCAGACCCTCGAGCTGCTTTCTCACCGTCGCGAGGAGCCGCCCCTCGTCGGACTTCTCCCCCACCGCGTCCACGGTGAGGCGCCGCAGGTGCTCGGCGGTGCGCGCGGGATGCCCGAGCCGGACGACCTTCAGGCCGGCCTCGGCCAGCTTCTCGAGAATGTTGTCCGCCGCCACGTTGGAGGGCGCCGTGGCCAGGACCTTCTCCCCCCGCTTCGCCGCCTGATAGATGAGCTCGACGAGCGTGGTGGTCTTGCCGGTCCCGGGAGGCCCGTGGATCACGGCCACGTCCTCGGCGGCCAGCGCCCGCCGCACCGCCTCGCGCTGGAACTCGTCGAGCCCTCTGTTCCGGAAACGGATCTGCGGCAAGGCGGCCGTCCGGGGCTCGGCGCGCCCGAGCAGCACGTCGCGCAGCCTCAGCGTATGGGGCTTGTCCGCGACATTGAGCTCGTCGAGCGCGGCCTTCATGCGCCGGTGCGTGACGTCCGTATCCGTGAGGTCCACCCGGATGCCGCGATGGGGAAGTTCCTCGGTCTCCTCGACCGATACGGCCAGGCGGTTTCCGCGGACCCCGTAGACGATCCCCTCCGCGTGCGCGCCGCCCGGGCCCGCCAGCGTGACGGGATCGCCGGCACGCAGGGCGTGGAACGGGCTCTTGGCTCCGCCGCCGGGCTTGCTCAAAAGGACGACCCGCGAGCCGCCGGGGGCCCGCTTCTCTTCCCGCTGAAGGCTCAGTCCCGAAACGCTCGTCCCCAGAGTCTCCCGCAGCTGGAGCGCTCCCTCGACGGCGCGCTTGTCGCTCTCGACCTCGGCCGCGTGCTCCACATCGAGCAGATCGGAGAGACCCGCGATATGGGACCGGACGTCCAGGACCTTCGCCCAAGACACCGCCTTGGAGTAGAGCTTGCCGCGGCGGCCCGGCTTCGAGCGCGGCGCGGAGCCGTGCCCCGCGCCCTCCGGAGCGGCGTTGGCGCTGCGGGCCAATGCGTGCGAGCGGACGCTCGCGGGCCGCTGCGACGCCGATGCCCGAGTCTTTACGGGCGCAGCGGGTCGCGGCAGCGCGAGTGAATCGCCCGCGGCGACCGCGGAGGTCCGCGGCGAGAATTTTGAGGCCGCCGTGGCGGCGACGGCGGGATTCACCGACGCCGGAAGCGAAGGAAGAAGCCCGGCGGGCCGCGAAAGGGACGCGGCGTTCCGCCCCGAAACGTTCGAAGCACCGGCCCCCGCCGCGCCGGCTCCGGAAGCGGCCGCGCTGTTCGACGCGCCGGCGACGATGGAAACCCGCACGGCGGCCCACGTCCCGGGAGCGAAGGTCAGCGACAGCGCTATAAGGAATGATGTAAGTTTCATGCGGTACATTTGGAGGATACAGCGGAAACCCCCCTCCGCCCATGGTCTTTGGGCCCGACTTTCGGGGCCTTGGGTCCTAGGACTCAAGGCCCCGAAAGACCCCCGCTTGGTCGCGCGACAAATCAGGCAATCTAGAGCCGACCCCGAAGCTTCGGCGCGCTACCCCGAGCCGGCCCGCCTCGTCTGAAAGCGCGTGGTGCCAGACTTAAGACTCCCACGTGGAGAGTGAAAAAGGCCGTGATTAGTGGTGGCGCGACGACACCGGATGGCTGTAACGTCCGGACATCCCCGCCGCACTCACAGATAGAGGGCGCCTCTTCCTGAGGAGGGAAGCATGGATGCCTGGAGAGAGAAGCTGTCGGGCTTGGGAATCTTGTTCCTGACTTCCGCGATGGGACACCCAGGCAAAGCCGTATGGTAAGCCACCGTTTCCGTCGGTTGACTCTCTGAGGCTCTGCCGTTGCGGCGTCGTGTCGTCGGAGAGTCGCGTCAGCGCAGTTCGTACGCGGTCTGAGGGACGGATTCCCCTCTCCCCCGAAGGGCTGAGGATGTCCCATAGATTTCACTGGACACAAGCGCTTCATTTTCTTAAACTGCCCGCATGTTCACGATTGGCGGCCGGACATTTTCGGACGAGATTCTCGCTCGGAT
>JBDREN010000191.1:0-5503 GCA_043819795.1 Elusimicrobiota bacterium | reverse complement strand
CGTCAGCCCCGGGATGCCCGCCATCCCCGCCACATCCGAGTAGCTCACGGTGACCGGGACCTCCGAGGTCTGCAGGATGCTGCCGTCCGCCGGCTCCGCGATCGCGATCTTGGGCGGCGTGGAGTCGGCGGGCTCGCACATCCCGAGGTCCCCGGCCATGCAGATCGCCTGAATGTCCGCCGCGGACACGGCCCGGTCGAACAAGGCCACCTCGTCGACCAGGCCGTTGAAGAGCTCGCCCATATCGCTCGGGTTGCGCGTGCCAATCGCCAGCGGCTGAGCCGAAGAATTTATCGCCCCCGAGACCGCTCGTGTCCGCTCAAGATTCCCGTCAACGTACACCCGCTCCTCGGCGCCGTCGTAGGTCGCGGCCACGAACCTCCATTGTCCTAGCGGGAAGAAGCTCGTCGAGGTGAGCGTCCAGCCGTAATCGCTGGCCCAGAACTCCACCGGGTTCGTTCCGTCGCCGTTCCAGATGCGCAGGTTGTAGACCGAGTACGGATGGGTCCACGAGGCATGCGCCGCCTTGGAGAGAATCGTCCGGATGTCGTGGGCGCTGCCCAGGGGCTTGATCCACGCCATCATCGTGATGCCGCTGCCCGGGCTTAGGCTGGGATCGTCCTCGATCCGGACGTAGTCGTTCGAGCCGTCAAGTGAGAAGGCCTGGCCGACCATCCCGGCCGCGAACCCCGCCCCGTTCATCAGCGCGCCGTTGTTGGCGCCCGCGCTGTCGTCCGCGCTCTCCTCCCCGCTCCATAGGCTGATCAAGCCTTCCGGCCGCGGCGCGCAGGCCGGCGTGTACGCGTTGAACGACACGCTGGAGTCGGCCTCGGGATTGTCGAGCGGGGCATGGTCGGCGCCGGCCAAGCGCGAGCGTACCGTATGCTGGCCGTCGGAGAGCCCGTTGATCCGGATCGTATCCGCGTCGATCCAAGCGGCCAGCGACGTGGGCGCTCCGTCATACTCGACGGTCTGGTCCGCGCCGCCGTAGAACATGAACGGCGTGGCGTCGCCGTCCACGTAGAACAGGATGTGGCCCTCGCCCTTTCCGCCGACCGTCCAGTCGTCGAGTTCGAAATCGAACTCCACGTCGGGCCCGCGCACCGTCCCCCCGTCCGAGGGAGAGGCGATCTGGACCTTGGGCGTCGGCTCCGGCCTGCACATGCCCAGCCCGCCGGCCGCGTAGATGGCCTGGACGTCCGCCGCGGACACGGCGCGGTCGAACAAGGCGAGCTCATCGATCATTCCGTTGAAGTACTCGCCCGGAGCGCCGGGGCTGCGCACCCCGATCATCAGCGGCACATCGTTTGGGCTGATCGGCCCCGTATACGCCTGCGCCGCCTCGAGAGCGCCGTCCACATAGATCCGCTCCTCGGCCCCATCGTAGGTCGCGACCACGAACCTCCACTGCCCCAGCGGGAAGCCGCTTGTGGAGAAAATCTGCCGGCCATACGTGACGGACCAGAACTCCACGGGGTTCGCGCCGTCGCCCTCCCGCACGCGCAGATTGTACATGGAGTAGGGATGGCTCCAGGACGCCATGTGCGCCGGCTTGGAGACGATCGTCCGTATGTCGTGCGTGGTGTTCATGGGCTTGACCCACGCCATGATGGTGAGGTGCGCGGGGTTCAGGCTTGGATCGTTCTCCACCCGGATGTAGTTCGACCCGTTGAGCGCGAAGGCTTGGCCCACCATCCCCTCGCCGTAGCCCACCCCGCTCACGAGCGTGCCGTCGTTGTAGCCCCCGGCGTCCTCGGCCGTCCCGTCGCCGGTCCACATACTGATCAGGCCCTCCGGCAGAGGCGCGCAGGTCGGCTCCGGCCTGCACTTGCCGGCCGAACCGGCCTCGTGGACGGTCTGGATCTCCGCGGCGCTCAAGGCTCTATCGTACATGGAGACCTCGTCGATCAGCCCGTCGAAAGCGCCGTAGAAGCCGTCCCTGTAGTCGCCGATGCGGGTGAACGTGTTCTGCAGGTTGATAGCCCCTGAGTTGCGCGACCCGACGTTCGCCCCGTCAACGTACAGCTTCGTGACCGAGCCGCTGTAGGTCACGACGAGGTGGTACCACCGGCCGTTCTCGAGCGTCTTGGAGGTCTGCAGATCGTTGGCGTAGTGATTGACCCTCAGCCCGCCTCCGGCAGGATAGTGGGCGAGCGCGAACAGCCGGTTATTGCCCAGCTCTCCGCGCGTGAAGAACGCCTGCTGGCCGATGTTCCTCGGATACACCCACATAGCCAGCGTGAACGGCTCGCTCCCCGAAGGCAGATTATCGCCGAGCGGAAGCTCAACATAGTCGTCCGTGCCGTCGAGCGAGAAAGCCTGGGAGACCTTGCCGTCCCCGAAGCCGGCGCCGTTCATTAGGGTCCCGTTGTTGCCGTCCCAAAAGTCCGTCGCGTCCCCGTCGCCCGTCCACCAGCTCACCATGCCCGAGGGCGGCGTCGCGCAAACGGGCGCCGGCTGACAGTAGCCCCTATCGGCCTGGCCATCCTGATAATGCTCCTGCACTTCGGCCGCGCTCAGCACCCTATTGTGGATCGCGACCTCGTCGAGCGCGCCGGCGAAGTACCGGCATCCGCCGCCGCCGCACCAGGAGCGGCCCATCTCGATGACCCTGTTGTTCGGGGCGATCGTGCCGGAGCCGGACACGTCGGACTCGTCGTCCAGGGCTCCGTCGACATATAGGCGCAGGAAACCCCCGTCATACGTGCCCACGATGTGATGCCATGCGTCGTCCGTCACGCTCGCGCTGGTGCGCGCCGGAGACACCCAGCCGGAGCTGCTGCCGAACGCCCATTCCAGGATTCCGCCTCCGGTGATCCCCTGGAACGACCATCCCGTGGTGTCCGTCCAGCCGTGGGACTTGTCGATGACCAGGAATTGGCCCTCCGGCTGGCCAGGAGCGCCCTTCATCCAGAACTCGACGCTCAGATTGCTCGCGATGTTCCAATTCGCGGACTCGGGGATGTCCACCCAGTCGCCCCCGTCGAAGCCCAAGGCGCCGCCGACCTGCCCGGCCTGCCACGTCGCGCCGTTCACCGTCCCCGGGTTCGAGTCGAAAGAGTCGGCCGCCACGTTCCCGGAGCCCGCCTCGAAACCCCAATAGCTCACCAGGCCCTGCGGCGCGTCCGCGTTGTCGCAGGCGTCCGCCGAGTCCGACACGCCGTCCCCGTCGGAGTCCGGAGGAGCCACGCACCCGCTGGTGTCGAAGCTCGCGCAGTCGCCCGCGCACGCCAGGCTCCCAGTGTAGCCGATCCCCATCCGGCTCGCGCAGGTCTCGGCGGCCAGGTCGGTCCCGTCGCACGCCTCGCCGGGCTCCGCGTCGTCGTTCCCGCAGACGGACGGCTCGCAGTAGCCCTTGCCCGCGGAGCCGTACTGATAGTGCTGCTCGACGTCGACCGCGCTCAGCACACTGTCGTAGATAGCGACTTCATCGAGCGTACCGTTGAAATACCTGCACCCGCTGCCGGCACACCACGAGCGGCCCATCTCGATGACCCTGCTGTTCGGGCTGATCTCCCCGTATCCGGACACAAACGACTCATCGTCTAAAGCCCCGTCCATGTACAAGCGCAAGGCGTTCCCGTCATACGTGCCGACGATGTGGTGCCATGCGTCGTCCACCACGCTCACGGTGGTGCGTGCGTTGGGGGCCCAGCCGGAGCTGCTGCCGAATCCCCACTCCAGGATCCCTCCCCCGGTGAGCCCCTGGAACATCCATCCCGAAGTGTCCGTCCAGCCGTGCGACTTGTCTATCACCAGGAACTGGGACTCCGGCTGCGACGGGCTTCCCTTCATCCAAAACTCGACGCTGAGGTTCGTCGCGATGTTCCAGTTCGCGGAGTTCGGGATGTCCACCCAATCGTTCCCGTCGAGACTCAAGGCGCCGCCGACCGGGCCCGTCCCGAACGTCGCCCCATTGACCGTCCCGGGGTTCCCATCGAAGGAATCGGCGGCCGTCGATCCCTCGCCGTCCTCGAAGCCCCAGTAACTCACCAGGCCCTGCGGCGCGCTGTCGTTACCGCAGGCGTCCGTATCGTCGAGGATCCCGTCGCCGTCCGAGTCGGGCGCGCAATAGCCGCCACCGTTCAAGCCTTTCTGATATTGCTGCTGGATCTCCTCCGCGCTCAAGGCCCGGCTGTAGATCGCGACCTCGTCCAGCAGGCCCTTCCAGGTTTGGTAGGTGCCGTCGGTATAGATCCCGGTCCCCGATCCGGTGGGCTCCGCCCCGATATAAGCGTCCTTGCCGGCCACCTGCGTGGACGTCACATAGAGCCCGTTGGAGGCGATCAGGCTCCCGTCGAGATACATCTTCGTGCCTTCCTGGCTTGTGGTGACCGCAATGTGGTGCCACGCGTTCGTGAGCGACGCGGGCACGGTGTGCACGATGATAAGGCCTCCGCCGTAATGGCCGTGGACCGTGATGGTGCGCTTGTCGGGCGAGAGGTATATCATCCAGCTCTGGCGCTCCCCTCCCCCCCCATAGCCCAGGATCTCGCGGCCGTACGAGGTGTCGGTGGTGTAGAACCACGCCTGCGTGGTCCTCTCCGCCGTGGGCAGGCTGTCGGCAGGCATCTTCACGTAGTCACCGCTCCCGTCGAAGCTTAGGGCCCCGCCGGCCTTCCCCCCGGCCGTCCACACCGCGCCTGTCACGGCACCGTAGAGCGAATCCGCGGAATCGGGGGCTATGCTCCCGCTCTCCTCGTTGAGCTTCCAGTAGCCCACCACGTCCGAAGGGCAGTTGTCGCAGGATGAGGAATCGATCGAGCAGTCCGCCCCACAGCTCAGGCTCCCGGACGTGAACCCGTAATCCGCGCACGTGGCGTCCCCGACGCCGGTCCCGTCGCAGTCCTCGCCCGCGTTGACCACCCCGTCGCCGCAGGCCGCGATGGCGCAGTCCGTGGTGCACTGGCCCGCCACGGCGTCGGCCGCCGCCACGTTGCCGGCGCCTTCGTCGCAATCCTCGTTGCTGTCCTGTACCCCGTCGCCGCAGACCGGAGGAGGCGAGCAGTAGCCCTTGTCGGCCAGCCCGAACTGGTACTGCACCTCGATTTCCTCGGCGCTCAGGGCCCTGTTGTAGATCGCGACCTCGTCTATCAGGCCCTTCCAGGTCTGGTACGTGCCGTCGGTGTATATTCCAGTCCCCGATCCGGTGGGCTCCGCTCCTATATAAGCATCCTTGCCGGCGACATTCGTTGAGGTAACATAGAGCCCGTTGGAGGCGATCATGCTGCCGTCGAGATACAGCTTCGTGCCTTCCTGGCTCGTGGTGACGGCGATGTGGTGCCACGCGTTCGTCAGGGAAGCGGACACGGTATGCACGATGATAAGGCCTCCGCCGTAATGGCCGTGGACCGTGATGGTGCGCTTATCCGGAGACAGGTATATCATCCAACTCTGGCGCTCCCCTCCCCCCCCATAGCCCAGGATCTCGCGGCCGTACGAGGTGTCGGTGGTGTAGAACCACGCCTGCGTGGTCCTCTCCGCCGTGGGCAGGCTGTCGGCA
>JBDREN010000190.1:0-62375 GCA_043819795.1 Elusimicrobiota bacterium | reverse complement strand
GGAGAAGTATTCCAGCGTGTGCAGCCCGTCCGCGTCGGTCAGCGTGAACGACGAGGAGAAGGCCTGACCCACCCCGGGCGCCGCGTTGTCGAAGTGGAAGCGCAGCTGCCCGTCCACCCACAGCTCCTGGAACGCCACCCCCGAGCCCAGCGCGTCGTCCAGCTGCGACGCGTCGTCCATGCTCGTCAGGTTCAGGATCGTCTGGCCCGTGATGAAGAGCGCCCCGCCGGGCGTCCCGCCGGGGCCCGTGGCCTGCGGCGTGTCGATCGCCAGCGCCGTGCGCGGGGACAGGAAGTCCCAGGCCACGGTGTGCACGAAGCCGAAGCCCCGGAACGCGCCCACCGCCCCATGCACCGCCGGCTCGCCCACCGTCAGCACGCTGACTTGTCCCGCACCGACCGCGCCCCCTGCCGGGATCACATGGTGCGTGATCTGCGCGTAGAGCCCGGTGCACAAGAGCAGGCTCGCCGCCCACCCGACAACCATTCCTTTAAAAGTCCGCATGGACCACCTTCCTAAAAAATGCCTGGAGCCGGCATGAGCAACTCTGGGTGTTGGAAGGCTCCGGAAATCACAATCCATAATCCCTCCACAATATATAGCCCCAGTCCCGATGACTAATCAAGGACAATCCCCTGACACCGACATGGAAATAACGACTATAAAAGAAAGACTTATTTTTGGTGTCAGGAAATTTGGGTCCGAAACACGGTTTTTGGACGGTCTTTGTGCTATCCTGGGTTCCGGGCAAGCCGAGGCCGGCGATGTGACGCCCCCTTGGAGGGCGTCACTCACCTGTGGGAGGGAGCGGTTATTGCGGCGTTATCCCGGGGACTTGGTGCGCTCGGCAGGAATCGAACCTGCATTTCCAGCTCCGCAGGCTGGCGCTCTATCCATTGAGCTACGAGCGCGGATGGGAAGTCGAACGGCGGAAAAAGATTATATCTTATTCCTTGAAAACGGGTCCACCCCGAATGCTCCCCTCCCGCGCCGGCCCTGGCAGGCCCGGGGGATATATAGTAATCTACCATTTCTCGTTCCTGTGGAGGATTCGACCATGATGAGAAAGTCAGTATTGCTTGCGGCGCTCTTGCCGCTGTTGTTCGCCTGCCGGGCCGCGGCCCTGGATAAACAGGCTCTCGCCGATCATCTCCGGGAGTCCTACAATTTCCCGGCGACCGTCAATATCGAGCTGACCGACCCGAAGGACTCCGAGATTCCGGGATTCCAGATTCTGGCGATGTCGATGAGCCGGGGCAGCCAGTCCCAGACCCAGGAGCTCTATCTCTCGAAAGATGGGCGCTACTACATCCTCGGCGGCTTCAAGGACCTGAGCGTCCATCCCGACCAGGAACGCATCAAGAAGATGGATATCAGCGGCGCGCCCTCGCGAGGGGACAAGAAGGCTCCGGTGATCGTCGTCGAGTACACGGACTTCCAGTGCCCGTTCTGCAAGAAGGGCTACGACATCATGCAGGACCGCATCATGAAGGAGTTCGAGGGCAAGGTCCGCTGGGTCTATAAGTCGTTCCCGCTCACGCGCATCCATCCCTGGGCCGAGCCGGCGGCCGTGGGAGTCGAGTGCGCGAAGCTTCAGGGAGAGGACAAGTTTTGGAGGCTGCACGACCTGATCTTCGACGCTCAGAAAGAGATCCGCATGGCGAACCTGGACGAGAAGCTCGAGGGCTTCGCCGGCGAGAGCAAGCTGGATATGGAGAAGTTCAACGCCTGCTACGACGCGCGCAAGACCAAGTCAATGGTCGACCGGGATATGGCCGAAGCGCAGGAGCTGGGCATCACCGGCGCGCCGGCCTTCCTCGTGAACGGGCATCTGGTCTCGGGGGCCGACTACCAGGGCCTCAAACAGACCATCGAAGAGGCCCTGCAGGGGAAACACGGGAAGATCTAGCCGTCGGGCCGCGCGAACGGACGAATAGTCATGAGGGATCACGTTCCCCTGTTCGGGCCGGGGGCGGCCCTCGTGGCCGCCGGCCTGCTGATCGCCGGCTACGCCGTCTGGCGCGAGCCGAAGCCCGAGCCTCCCGCCGCGCCCCCGCGCGCTGAAGCGGGCGGTTCGGCATCCCTTCCCCGGGACCCGGAGCCTCCGGCGGATGAGGCGGCGGCCGATCCGTCCGCGCGGGAGCGCGGGGCGCCGCTCGACGCCTCCTTGCTGGACGCCGCTTTCGAGCGGTTCGAAGCCGCCTTCGATCCGGGGCATGGCGGCTTCGGGGGCGCCCCGAAGGTTCCCACGCCCGTCAATCAGAACTTCCTGCTTCGCTACTACGCGCGCAAGGGGGACGAGCGCGCGCTCGCGATGGTCGCGAAGACGCTCCTTGAAATGTCGAGGGGGGGGATTTACGACCACCTAGGAGGCGGCTTCCACAGCCGCTCCGTCGATGCCGGGTGGCGCATGCCCCGCTTCGGGAAGACGCTCCGCGACAACGCGCAGCTGGCCGTCAATTTCCTGGAAGCCTACCAGGCAGGCAAGGACCCGGATTCCGCGCGTGTCGCCCGGGAGACGCTGGACTACTTGCTGCGCGACATGCGGCGCCTCGAGGGCGGCTTTTTCGCGGCCGAGGCGGCCGGCGGCACGCCGTCCCCCCTCGGGGCGTTCTACCTGTGGGGCGAGGCGGAGATCGCGCGGGCTCTGGGGAGGGAGACGGCCGATGTCTTCAGCTACCGCTACGGGGTGCTCCCCGGCGGGAACGTGCGCGGCGATCCCGTCGGCGGGCTCAAGAGCAAAAACATCCTCTACGCCGCCCGCACGCTCGAGGAGACCGCCGCGAGGTTCGGCGGGACGGCGCGGGGCAATGGACGCCTGCTGGATAAGGCGCGCAAGAGGCTGCTCGCGGCGCGCGCGAAACGGCCGCGTCCGGCTCTCGACGACAATATCCTCGCCTCGTGGAACGGGCTCGCGATTTCGGCGTTCGCGAAGGGGTTTCAGGTCCTCGAGGAGCCGGCGTACCTGGCGGCCGCGGAGAGCGCGGCGCGTTTCGTCCGGAAGCGGCTCTACGATCCCGGGACGCGCGTCCTCCACCACGGATGGCGCGACGGACGACGGGCGGCCGCCGGCATGGCCGCGGACTATGCGTTCTTCGCGCAGGGGTTGCTGGACCTTTACGAGGCATCCTTCGACCCCGGCTGGCTGGAATGGGCGGAGGAGCTGACGGACGTCCTTCAGGAGAGGCTCTCCGACCGACGAGGCGCTTACTATGCGGCGGACAAGGGCGCGGGCAAGCGCCCGGGCGCGCGGGCCGCCGAGGTTTCCGAAGGCGACGAGCCCAGCGCGAGCTCCGTCGCGGCGCTGAACCTCCTGCGCTTGGGGCAGTTCACCGGCCGGGAGGATCTCCGGAGAGCGGCCGAGAAGACGCTCGGGCGCTTCAGCGGACGGATGCGCGACGACCCGCTCTCACTGCCGCAGATGCTCGTGGCCGCGGACTACGCCGCGGCGAAGCCCCGGCAGGTCATCATCGCCGGGGAGGTCGATGATCCGGCGACGCGTGAGATGCTGCGGATGGTCCACGCGCGCTATCTGCCGGACAAGATACTGATGGTGGTGCCGCCGGGAGAGGCGAAGGATCGGCTCGCCAGGCGCCTGCCCGTGCTTGAGTGGATGGCCGCGATCGACGGCAAGCCGACCGCGTACATCTGCGTCAATTTCGCTTGCGAGCTGCCGACCAACGACCTGCAGGCGGTCGCCAGGCTCTTGGAGGAGGAATAGATGAGGGGATGGCGCGTTCGGGCCGTGGCGCGGGGAGCGTGCCTGGCGCTGTCGCTTCTGGCGGCGTCCGGTCCGGCGCGGGCGCAGGAGTTCGTCTACGGGGTCCTGCCGGAGACCGACCAGCTCTTCCGGCGTCTCCTGGCGGACCCGCGGCAGGCCCAGACCGCGCTGCGTTACTACCGCCTGGAGGGCGACAATCTCAGCGACGTGGCGCTGGGCAACATCTGGGGCATGGCTCGCTGGCGGGTGGGCGGCGACGATGACTGGATCTTCCAGCTCAACGTCGAGGGCATGGGCTATTCCCGTTTCCAGCTCTCCGGGGGCATCAACGAGTTCCGGACGATAGATTTCTTCGCGAACCTTCCGGTCGAGATGAGATACGGGAGCTTTTCGGCGAGGGTCACGCTCTTTCACGAGAGCTCCCACCTGGGCGACGACTACATCCGGCGGACGAACGACCGAGGCTTCCGCTACAGCGTCGAGGGCCTGGGCGTTATCGCGTCGTACGAGCCGCATCCGCTCGTCCGCGTCTACGGAGGGGGAACGGGGCTGCTGGACGCCATCCCGAGGCGTCAGGAGGGTTCCGCGCAGTGGGGCTTCGAGCTGAGGACGCCGGACCTGCGCTGGCATGAGCGGCACGAGTGCTGGCTCTACCTGGCGCAGGATTTCAAATCACTCGGCCGCGTCAGGTGGAACCTCAACTCCAAGACGAACCTGGGCTTCCGTATGGGTATCCCCAAGGTCATCAGGGCCCTGCGCATGCACGCGGGTTATTTCGGAGGGCACTCCGAGTACGGGCAGTTCTTCCGGGACAAGGAGCACTACTTCGATCTGGGCGTCAGCTTCGATTTCTGACGGCTCGTCCTATTCTTCGCGGGCGAGCATCTCGTCGATGATCGCCTTGATCTCGGGGAACATGTAGCCGCGCGCCCGGCGGCCGTTTACGAAGATCGACGGGGTGCCCATGAGCTCGAGCTCGCCCGCTTCGCGGATGTCCGCGTCCACGGCGGCCTCGGTTTCCTTCTTGTCGTAGCAGCGGCCGAAGGCCTCGGCGTCGAGGCCGGCCTTCTCGGCGAGCGCCGAGGCCTTCTCGCGCAGGTTCTCCTTCTTGATCTTGTCCTGTTCCTTGAAGAGTCCCGCCAGGAGCGCCTCGTTCGCCTTCGGGTCCAGTCTGGCCGCGCAAGTTATGGCGATCGCCGCGTCGTAGGCCCAGGGGTGCATGCTCTTGAGGGGGAAGTGCTTGAAGACCCGCCGGACCTTCCCTTTATAGGCTTTGAGCTCTTTGTCGAGTATCTCGTGGGCCCGCTTGCAGTGGGGGCACTGCAGGTCGGAGTACTCGACGATCACGACCGGGGCGTCGGACGTCCCCGCATAGAGGACTCCCTCCAGATTGATCTTCTTGAGGTTCTCCAGGTCCGGATCGATCGTCATGTCCTTCGCTTCCCCGTAGACCACGTGCTCTCCGTCGGGAGCCAAGTGCATCGGCGCCGGGGGCGGGGATCCGTCCTTGGGCTTCATGGCGCGGAATCCCGGGACCGGGGAGGCTCCCAGCGCGAAGACGTCGCCGAGGAAGTACCAGCGGCCGTCCGCGGATACGATGACCGGCTGGACCTGCTTCCTTTCTCCTTCGGTGATCTCAAGCTGTCCGGCCAGGTAGCCTGCGAGCGGCGACGGGCGCAGCTCCGAAACCCGCAGCTTCATGGCGGCGGGGGGGCTGAAGCTTTTCCGGATGTGGTCGGCGAGCTTCTTGAGGTCGATCTTGTCCGCGGAGGAGGCCGGCTTGCGCGGCCCCGGCTTCGCCGGGTCCTGGGCCGGCGCCGGGCCGCCCAGCGCCAGGACGAGCAGCGCGGCTATGGCCCAGGCGTGAGCGGCGGCGGCGCGTGGCGCCGAGGGGCGCTTGCGCCATCGAGTCGTCGGAAAACGGGCGTGACGGATATTCATGAGTCCCTCCTTTTTAACAGCGCGATGATGTCCGCCTCGAGCTCGGTCGCGGGCGTGTCCGTGAGGTACTTCCGGTATATCACTCCCTCCGCGTCGATGAGGAATTTCGTGGGCAGGCCGAAGATCCGGTAGTCTTGGACCGCTTCCTCGTCGGCGAACACGATGCGGTATGACAGCCGGTGCTCGGCGACGAAACGGGCGACGGCCTCCGGGGGCCCCTCGTCGACCGAGGCGCCGAGCAGCGCGAAGCCCCGGCCCTGGTACTTTTCGTGGAGGCTCTTGAGCGCCGGCGTCTCGGCCTCGCAGTCGCCGCACCAAGTCGCCCAGAAGTCGAGCAAGACGACCTTGCCGTGGTATTCCGCGAGGTCCGCCGTGCGTCCCGAAAGGTCGATCAGGCGGAACGCCGGCGCGCGCGAGCCGGCCGCCGGTCCCGCGCCGGGTCGCGGCGAGAGCAGCCAGAAGAAGGCGATCAGGCCGAGGATGACGGCCGGGGCGTAGACGCGCGGGGGTATTCGGGGCAGCCTCTTTTTCATTCCCGGGGCGGTGGATATCCAGGATATCCTAGAAAAATTCGCGATGGAAAACCGCGCGCGCTCACGGCCGTTCGAGGGGGACGTCCGTCAAGGGATAACCCCGCCATCCCGGCGCGTCGAAGTGCCACCATTCGGTCCTTAGACCGATGAAGCCGCGCTTGGACATGGCGCGCTCCAGGGCGGTCCGGTTCCTCAGCGCCTCCGGCGAGCCTTGGGCGTAGTCCCGGTGGGCCTTCGGGGTGAAGTCGTCGTAGCCGGTGGGCATCTCCAGCTCCCGGCCTTGGGCGTCGACGAGCGTGAGGTCGACGGCGGCGCCCCGGTTGTGGCGCGAGCCCTTCTCGGGATCGGCGACGTAGCGCGGATCGGGGACCAAGGCCCAGAGCTCGCGCTGGATCGCGAGCGGCCGGTAGCAGTCCCAGACCTTGAGCCCGAGGCCCACGGCGGCGAGATCGGATCGGACCGAGCGGAGGCGCTCCGCCACCGAACGCCGCAGCAGGCAGCGGCCGGCCGGGTAGAGCGCCTTTCCGGTGAAGTTGTCGTCGGTGGCGTACCGGATGTCCACGAGGATGCCGGCGTCCACGTCGCGGATGTCGATGAGCGGCTCCGAGGAGGGGCTTGCCGGGTCCTCACGGGAAGGGGGGGGCGAAGGGGATCGGCAAGCGGCCGCGAGGCAGGCCGCGGCCATCGCCAGCAGGAGCGGTCTCACGCTCAGAGGATGCCGCGCCGTCCGCGGCGCATGCTCCGCCGCTTCATCTGGAAGTGCGAGTGGTAGGGGCGCTTGTAGACGGTTAGCTGCGGGGGCACGTCGTAAGGGAAGCCCTCGAGCGCGCAGCGCTCGATCGACGCGCCCACGAACGTCTCGATCGCCTCGACCGGGCCCTTCTCCTGGGGAGACATCAGGGTGATCGCGTCACCGATACTGAACACGCGCGCCGTGCGGCCGATGCGGTGCAGGTAGTCCTCAGGATAGAGCGGGACGTCGTAGTTGACGACGTGGCTCACGTGCCGGATGTCGAGGCCGCGCGCGGCGATGTCGGTCGCCACGAGGACGCGGTAGCGTTGGGCCCGGAATGCGTCCATCCTTTGGGATCGCTTCGCCTGGGTCAGGTCGGAGTGGAGCGCGGTCGCCGAGACGCCCTTGAGCCGGAGGAATTCGCAGACGATGTCGGCGCGCCGCTTGGTGCCGGTGAAGACCAGGACCGAGGACATCGAGAGTCCCTCGATGAGCGCGAGAAGCAGGTCGTACTTCTGCCCCGCCGAGATCGGAAAGATCTTCTGGATGACGCCTTCCGCGGGCTTGCGCGGAGGATCGATCTGGATCCGGATCGGATCCTTCATGAACCGCGTCACGATGCGCTCGATCTCGCTCGGGACCGTGGCGGAGAACATCAGCGTCTGGCGCTCCTTCGGGACCTTGAGGAGGATGCTGCTCACGTCGGGCAGAAAGCCCATGTCGAGCATGCGGTCGGCTTCGTCCAGGACGACGGTGCGGCATCCATCCAGGTGGAACCCGCGGGTATTGCGCAGGTGATCGAGCATGCGGCCCGGGGTCGCGATGACGACCTCCGCGCCCGCCCGCAGCGCTTCCGTCTGCTTGCGCATCGACTCCCCGCCGATGACGAGCGCGAAGCGGAGCCTCGTGAAGCGGGCGCAATCGCGCAGCGTGGCCTCGACCTGCGCCGCCAACTCTCGGACGGGCGCGAGGATCAGCGCCCGGACTTCCTTCGCCGGGCGCTTGTGCTCGTCCGCCAGCAGGCGGTGCAGCAGGGGCAGGCCGAAGGCCACGGTCTTGCCGCTGCCCGTCTGCGCCGAGCCGAGGACGTCCGCGCCCTTCAGGGCCGGCGGGATGGCCTTGTCTTGGATCGGCGTGGGCTTCTTGAACCCCATGGCGCGCACGGCCTTCACAAGATTGGGATGGATGTTGAACAGGGAGAATGGCATAGTGCTCCTATTTGTGGGCCGGGCTGATGAGCCAGTGGTATTCCCGGCGGTAGATGTCGACGAAGGCCAGCAGCAGAGCGATGATCACGGGACCCATCAGGAGTCCGGCGAACCCGTAGACCTTGAGGCCTCCGATGATGCCGAAGAACATCATGAGGACGGGCAGCTTGGCGTCCGTGCTGATTAGCAAGGGGCGAAGGAAATTGTCGACGACGCTGAGCACCAGGCTTCCCCACACGAACACGAGGATGGCCTGCTGGTAGGCTCCGCTGATGGTCAGGCCGACGGCCACGGGCACCCAGATGCTCGCGGGCCCGATGAAAGGGAGCACCGCCAGGACGCACGTGAGCATGCCCAGGAGCGCCGGGAAGGGGACGCGGAACATCGCGTATCCGAGGCCCGCCAAAAGGCCTTGGAGAATGGCGATGACGAGAACGCCGCGGATGACGGCGTAAAGCGTGGTCTGCAGGCGGTTCAGGACCGCCTCCTTGTTGCGCGGCGCCATGGGGACCAGCTCGACCATGCGCTGGATGAGGAAGGGGCCGTCCCGGAGGAAGAAGAACAGGGTGAAGGCGAGGACCAGGAGGTTGAATATCAGCAGAAGCGTGTTCTTGATCGCGCCCGTGGCCAGGCCGGTGACGTTCGTGCTCATCTGATTGAGGCCCGTCAGCAGGATGGCTTTGGGGTCGACGTCCCAGTCCTCGAGCAGGCCGCTGGCGCTCTCCCAGATCGAGAGCAGGCGGGGCGGCAGCTTGGAGAGGTCGGGGCCGTGCTGGAAGTACTCGGTCTCGTGGATCCACTTCCTGGCCACCGGGTAGACCTTGGCGGTCTCCTTGACGGATGTCCAGCCGAGGATCAGCACCGGTATGACGAACATCAGCACCACGGCGGCCGTCGTGAGGCCCGCGGCCACGCTCGGGTGCCGCTCCATGCGTCGCGCGAGACGCTCATGGAGGGGGTAGACGAGCAGGGCCAATATCGCCGAGCCGAGCAGGGCCACGTAGAAGGGCGCCAGGATGCGCACCACCTGCCAGAAAAGGAAGAGGAACACGGCGAAGAAGAAGAACTGGACCAGGCGCTGCCGGCTGAACGCGGGCAGGCCCTGCTGCGCGTCGGCGGGGGCTCTCGGGTCAGCGGTGCTTGTAGGCCGTTTCACAGTGATCCGAGAACTCGAAGCTGGATATGGCGATGCCTTTCTTCGTCGGATAGAGCATCAGCTCATGGAGGCGTCCTTTCTTGGCGTTCTTTATCAGGTAATAGAGACGCGGCTCGTCGACGAGGACGTAGCTGCGGTCCTTCTCGTCCCACCGGACGTCCGCGTTCGCGTTGCCGTTGTGCAGCCAGAGGTTGTCCTGCCTCACGTAGAGCCGGACCGGACGAGGCCCGAAGCGCGATGCCACCGTCACGGCCTCGGCGCCCCGGTAGACGATCCTGAGGCCGTCGCGGAACTTCTCGGGGTTGCCGTTGTAGCGCAGGGCCTCCGCCTCCGAGGACCAGAGTCCCCGCGTGGCGACCTCCCCGTCCCGCGCCCGCACGAGGGGCTCGATCTTCTTCGGGCGTATCTCGAGGATCTTGACCTTTCGGCGCACGCCGAGATACAGAGGGCGCGTGAATTCGCCGCAGTCGGCGCGCGCGGGGTCCTTCGGGATCCGGTAGGCCTCGGGCGGGCGGTACCCGTTGAGATCGTTAAGGGCCGTCAGGATCTCCCGCTCGAACTCCGCGTAGTGTCCCTCGCCGAGGCGGTCGTGGATGATGCGCCCCTTGTGGTCGATGAGGTAATGGGCGGGCCAGCCCTCGTTGGCATACGCGCTCCAGAGGAGGCGTCCGCTGTCGATCAGCACGGGGAAGGTGATCCCGAAGCGCTTGACCGCCTTTCGGACCTGCAGGGGGTCGCGATCGAAGTCGTAGTCGGGGGTGTGGGCCCCGATGACCATGAGGCCGTCGAGCGCGTAGCGGTCCCACCAGCGCTGCAGCCGCTCGAAGGTGCGTATCGAGTTGAGCGTGAAGGCGTTCATGAACGACACGACCACGACCCGCCGGCCGCGCAGGCGCTCGAGCGTGAACGGGGCCGAGTTGACCCATGCCGCCCCTTCCGTGAACTCCGGGGCCGGGGGTGTGAGAGGGCGCGCGGCGCGGCAGACCGGAGCGGCGGCCAGCAGCAGCATGACCGAGGCGACGCGGCGCAGCGGCGTTCTGCTCATGGAGCGTTCAGGCGGCCGCGCTCTTGGCCCCCTTGAGCGTCTGGAGGAATCTCCCGATCCGCCCCGCGGCCTCGCGGAGCCGGTCGGGCGTCTGGATGAGAGAGAAGCGCATGTACCCTTCCCCTTCGGGGCCGAACGCGCTGCCGGGAGACAGGACGACGCCCTGCTCGCGGATGAGCCGCTCGGCGAACTCGAGCGACTTCATGCCGCCGGCGGCCTGGGGCATGCGCGTCCAGATGTACATCGAAGCTCGCGGAAGAGGGGCCTTCCAGCCGATCTCCTCGAGCGCCGCGGCGAGCGCGTCCCGCCGCCGCTGGTACGTGGCCCGGGCCTCTTTGACGTAGTCGTCGGGGCCGGACAAGGCCGAGACCGCGGCCCGCTGCAGGAACGTGGGGACGCCGTAATCGATGAACCCCTTGATCTTGCCGAGCAGGGCGACCGCCTCCGGATTGCCCACCGCGAAGCCCAGGCGCCAGCCGGCCATCGAGAAGCTCTTCGAGACCGAGTGGAACTCGATGGCGTGGTCCTTCGCCCCGGGGAGCTGGAGGATCGAGGGAGCGACGTAGTCGTCGAACGTCATCTCCGAGTAGGCGTTGTCGTAGATCACCAGGAAGCCGTGCTTCTCGGCGAGGGCCAGCGCCCGCTCGAGCGGCGCGTTGTCCGGCAGCGTCGCCCCGGTCGGGTTGTTGGGATAGTTCAGGATCATGGCCTTCGCCCTTTCGAGATCCCGCTCGGGGATCTTGTCGAGGTCCGGCAGGAAGCCGTTCTTCTCCTTGAGCGGCATGATGATGACGTCGCCGCCGGCCAGGATGACGCCGTTATAGTGGGCCGGGTAGCAGGGGCTCGGGACGAGCACGCCCTCGCCCGGATCGAGCAGGGCGGAGAGCAGGTGGCCGAGGCCCTCCTTGGAGCCGATCAGCGCCAGGACCTCCTTGTCGGGGTCGAGGGCGACCTTGAATCGCCGCATGTACCAGTCGGCGACGGCCTTGCGGTACTCCGGCGTCCCGTTGGCGACGGGATAGCCGTGGGTGCCCGGGTCTTTCACTCCCTCGCGGGCGGCATCGACGACGTAGGACGGGCTGGGCAGATCGGGGCTGCCTTGACCCAGGTCGATCACGTCCTTGCCGGCCGCGATCTCCTTGCGTTTCAGGTTCCCCAGGTGCACGAAGATATACGGCGGAAGCCCGGAAAGCCTCTTGTTCATCGCGAATTTCATAATAGACCTCGTATGTGAGCCGGTACGGCGGCGTTCGGGGATCGATTCCGCCCCCGCCGGAGCGGCCTGCCCCCAGTATCGTAAATTATGGCTCCCGCCTCAAGAGGCGCGCGCGTCCCGGATCATCCGGTAAGGGCTCGTTACGGAATAAGGGGATGAATTTTGGGCGTCGAGGCGCCCGGCTGGCAAGGCGCGAGGAGCGGCCGAGAGTCGCGCCGGCCGCGGGTCATGAGGATCCGTCTATCCTGCCGTAATCATCTTCTAAACGGACGATGTCGTCCTCGCCGAAGTACGATCCGGTCTGGACCTCGATGAATACCATGTCCTCTCCGCCGGGGTTCTCGACGCGGTGCGCCGCCCCGAGGGGGATCTTGACCGATTCGCCGGGGAGCAAGGGGATCTCTTGGCCGTCGAGCGTCACCAGCGCCTTGCCGCGGACCACTGTCCACTGCTCCCGGCGCTTGGCGTGCTTCTGGTAGCTGAGCCTCTTGCCCGGGAGGACCGTGATGCGCTTGACCTTGTAGTCCGGCTCCTCCAGGAGGATCTCGTAGCGCCCCCACGGACGGGAGTCGGTCTGCGCGCCCGCGTCGTCGGAAAAGGGCATGCCCTATTTTAGCAAATCGCCCCGCCATCCTCAGGCGGCGGGGCGACGCGCCGGAGACCGGTCCCGTCCTGCCCTACTGGAATTTCCCGGTCGCGGAGCCGCTGGCCGTATCACCGGAAGAGTAGGACAGCGAGACGTCCATGGCGTCCGCCGCGACCCCGTCCGCGTTCCTGATGGTGAGCGTGGAGCCGTCGAAGGCGCTGTTGGTGTGGTTGCCGCCGGACAAAACGATGACGGCGTTGCCGCTCAGCGACCCGTAGCCTATCGTGTTGATGTTGGTCATCTGGGTGTTGAAGGTCCCGCCGTTGAGATATATATCGGAGCTGCCGCCGCCCAGGGTCCTCGCCGCGAAGTTGACGTCCACCATGAAGCTGATGGAGCCGTCGCCCCCGGAGCACGTGCCGCTGCAGGCATAGGAGCCTGAGCCGTAGTAGTATCCGGAGCCGCTCTCTCTGGAGCGGACATCGTCCCACTTGGCGGTACCGTCCGCGATGCCCTCGGCCGCGTCGTGCGCCGCGTTCTCGGAATCTTCGCGGAGCTTGTCCTCCAGATCGCCGGTGCTCTCGGTCTTGGCGAGGTCGCCCTGAGCCCCGGCCGTATCCTGCCGGGCGTCCCGGCTCGCCGTGGCCTTCCCGCCCGGGCCGTCTTCGCCCCCCGGCTCGGCAGGGGGGGTCGTGGTGAGCTTCTCGAGCAGCCCCGGGGGGATGGGCGCGGGGGGGGTCGGCGGCAGCCCCGGGCCCTCGATGCGCGTGTAGTAACCAGGCCGGGTGATGTGCACGCTCACGCCCGCGTTCGTCACGGAGATGGCTCCGGGGGCGGCGCCCGCGTTGTTGTCGGCGCCCGGCCCCAGCAGGGCTACGATCACGGTATTCCCGTCTATCCTCCCGGCGGCGATCGTTCCGCGGATGCCGATCGTGCCGGTGGGAAGACGCACCTTCATGCTCGAGGGCTTCTTGCGGGCGATCTTGCCGGTGACGAACCGGAAGACGCCCTTGGTGACCCTGGCCGTCACCTCGCCGGTGTTCGTGAAGGGGTCGTAGACGAACTTATCGAGGATCATCTCGCTGTCGGGGCCGATAGTGAAGACGGTCTCGTCGAGGAGCATGACCTGCATGCGTCCCGTGCCGTCGGTCGAGATCGTGTCGTTATGGTAGACGGTCTTGCCGCTCGCCATGATCCGGCCGACCGCGTTGGCTTCGGCCGCGAGGGCGATGACCTTGCCGCCGACGCCGCCGGCCGCGCCGATCCGCGTCAGGGCCGCGGAGCCCGCCTGCGCGGCGGCGAACACGACCACGGCGGCCAGCGCAAGAGTCCTTGGCTTGTTCATCATATGTCAGAGCTCCCATCTATAGGTGAACATCGTGCTCACCTTGTTGTTCGTGTAGCCGTAGTTCTCGATGTTCGAGTTCGAGTGGAAATACTCGTAGGTGAACGTCCAAAGCAGGTCCTTGAGCGGCGGCGCGATGAGCCCGAGAGGGGCGCCGAAGGTCGATCCCAAGCGGACGGTGTCGTCGGCGCGTCGCTGGTTGAAGATGGCCGTATCCGGCTCGGAGTACCGGTCCACATGGAGCGTCATAGAGGTGAGCAGGAACCGGCCCTTGCCGAGCAGCCATGCGTGCGTCCCCCGCACTTCGTGGCGGTCGTAGCGGTTATAGCCCTTTCGCGCGTCCTGATGGGAGAAGCCGAGGTCCAGCCCGAGCCGCATCGTGGGGTTGAGGATGTGGCTGCCGCCGTAGCTGAAGTCGGTCCGGTGCCCGGTCCGCTCCGTCGCCGTCGGGACGTCGGTGGTCTTGATGTAGTCGTGGAACGCCACCCGCAGTCGCGCGAAGAGGGCGGTCCGGTTGTCGTACTTCTTGTCGTAGCGGAGCTGGGCCCCGCGCGTGCGCAGGTACGTCTCCTCGGAGAGGCGGATGTGGTCGAATACCGCCGACGGCGTGACGTCGCCCCAGCGGCGCTTGAAAGCGGCGCCGAGCTGGAATGCGTAGGCCTGCAGGTCGAGCGTGTCCACGGCGGTCTGCTCGGCGCGGTAGTAGCTGAGCTCGCCGAAGAGCTTGTGGCCCGCCTGCGTGCCGAGATCGTGCTCGACGCGGGCGGCGGCCATGAGGAGGACGCTGGTGTCGTCCTGCCGCAGGCCCGTGGTCAGAGGCACGGGCACTCCTCCGAACAGGCGGCGGCCCGTGGCCGGCGCGGCGTTGCGGTTGACGTCGTACTGGAGCCCGAAACCGAGGCTTCCGTCGAAGTTCGTGCGGCGGGTGCGTCTCCGGATCCGCTTGAGGTATTCGTCGATTTCCTGAAGCAGGCTCGCGGGCATGGGCAGCTTCCTGAGGGCGGTGAGCTCGCGCTCCGCCTCGGGCAGGTTGTCCAGGCGGTAGAGGACGACGGCGTAGAAGAGGCGGACCTTCGGAAGGGCCGGATCGACCATCAGGATGCGCTCGAGCGTGGCCACGGCGCCGCGCAGGTCCCCGCGCTCCACTTGGAGCTTGGCGTAGCGGTAGTTGAGGTCGATGTTGTCCGGGTCCTCGAGGATCTGGGCGTAGGTGATCTCTCCGGAGCCCTCCACGGTCTCGCGCTTGCGGGCCTCCCCGGCGGTTTCGACGGCATTCTCTTGGGACTCGGTCGCGTATCCGGGGCGCTCGATCTCTTTATCCAGATCCTGGGCGAAAGAAGGCGCTCCGAGGCCGGCGATCAGCGTAAGAAAAATTGTCTTGCGCAGCAGTCGGTTCACGGCGATCTCCTTGAGTCTGCGGCCGTTATGCGTCCGTCCGACGAGAATGGAATGTTGACACATATCTGGCGGGGGGGTCAAGAACGCGGCCCTCCTGTACGCTTCCCTCCCCCGCGGGGAGAGTCGGCGGCACCCCCGCGGGGTGCCGCCCATGTAGGGGGGCGATTGCCTCGCCCCCCCTACTTGAGCCGCCCCCCGTGGGGGGGCGGCTGACAAGGGGGCGGCCGACAGGTTGCATCACGGGACGGAATTAAGGAAGAATTAGCCGATGCTGGGAAGCCTCCGGAGGCGGATCCCTCGGGCTCTTCTCGACAAGCTCGGCTTGTTGCCGCGCTGGGCGCATATCCTCGTGCCCGCCCTGGTGCTGGCCGGCGCGGTCGGCCTATGGCGCGCCGACTCACCCGTCCTTCAAGACCTGCGCAGGTGGACGTTCGACGCTTTTCAGCGGGTCCGGCCGCGGGCCTACGATCCTGAGGCGCCGGTCCGCATCGTCGATATCGACGACGAGAGTCTGACCCGCCTCGGCCAGTGGCCATGGCCCAGGACGCTCGTGGCCCGCTTGGTGCGGCGGCTGGGGGAGCTGGGCGCGGGGGTCATCGCGTTCGATATCGTTTTCTCGGAGCCCGACCGGACCTCCCCCGCGCAGATGGCGCGGTCTCTGGCGGGCTCGCGGGAGTTCGCCGACCTGCGGCGGAGGCTCCGGACCCTTCCGGACCATGACAAGACGCTGGGCCAGGCCTTCGAGGGAGCGGCGGTCGTCACGGGCTTCTCCCTTTCCACCTCGTCGAACAGCGTCCGCCCGGCGTCCAAGACCGGCTTCGCGTTCTCGACGAAGGGCGCGACCGACGACCCCAAGGAATTCCTATTCGGAGGATACCAGGGCGCCGTGGCCAACCTGTCGGTGCTGGAGCGGGCGGCCGCCGGCAACGGCAGTTTCAGCATCATGCCCGACCCCGACGGCGTCCACCGGAGGATACCGCTGCTTTACCGGCTGGGAGACACGGTCTACCCCTCTCTCGTCGCGGAGTCCTTGCGCGTGGGCCAGGGCGCGGGCGGGTACAAAGTCAAGGTCTCGGGGGGGAGCGGCGAGGAGGCCTTCGGCGAATGGACGGGGATCACCAGCGTGAAGGTCGGGTATCTCGAGGTCCCCACCGACGAGGAGGGCGCCGTCCTGCTCTACGATTCGGGTCACCGCCCGGAGCGGCTGATCCCCGTCTGGCGCGTCTTGGAGGATGGGTTCGATCCCGGGGAGGTGGAGCAGAAGATCGTCTTCATCGGGACGAGCGCCACGGGCCTCAAGGACCAGCGTGCCACGCCGCTGTCCGGGGCCGTCCCGGGCGTGGAGGTGCACGCGCAGATCGCCGAGCAGATCATCCGCCAGGAGTTCCTGCTCCGGCCCGACTGGGCCGACGGGGTGGAGGCGGTGTATCTGGTTGTCTTCGGGCTCGTGCTGATGCTTCTGATGCGGCGTGTCGGCGCGGCGTGGTGCGCGCTGCTCGGGGGCGCCGCCATCGCGGCGGCTTTCGGGATTTCCTGGCACGCCTTCACGGTCTGGCGCTGGCTGCTGGACCCTCTCTACCCGTCGGGGGCCGTTTTCGCGGTCTACCTATGCTCGTCCTTGATCACCTACCTTCGGAGCGAGGCGGAGAAGAAGCACGTCCGTGGGGCGTTCAGCCGCTACATGTCCCCCGCCCTCGTCGAGCAGTTGGCGGCCGATCCGGCGAGGCTCGTGCTGGGCGGCGAGATGCGGGCGCTGACGCTGATGTTCTCCGACATACGCGGTTTCACGGCGATCTCGGAACAGTTCGACCCGCACGGCCTGACGCACTTCATCAACCGCTATCTGACGCCTATGACGGAGATCGTCCTCGAGCGGCGCGGGACGATCGACAAGTATATGGGCGACTGCATCATGGCGTTCTGGAACGCGCCCCTCGACGATCCCGATCACGCCGCCAACGCCTGCCGCGCCGCGTTGGAGATGAGCGCGCGCCTGCGCGCGCTCAACGAAAGCTGGAGGAAGGAGGCCGACTCCGAGGGCAGGAGGTTCATCCCGATCCGCGCGGGCATCGGTCTGAACTCGGGGCCGTGCTGCGTCGGGAACATGGGCTCCGACCAGCGTTTCGACTATTCGGTGCTCGGCGACGATGTGAACCTGGCTTCGCGGCTCGAAGGCCAGTCGAAGAGCTATGGGGTCGACATCGTGATGGGCTCCAAGACCCGGGAGTGCGCCGGGGACTTCGCGACGCTGGAGCTCGACCTCATCCGCGTCAAGGGAAAGACCGTGCCGGTGCGCATCTACGCGCTGCTCGGCGGCGCGGAGACGGCCGCAACAGGGGAGTTCCGGACGCTCGCCGAGAGGCACGCGGCGATGATCGAGGCCTACCGCGCCCAGAGGTGGGACGAGACCGATGCGCTCATCGCCGACTGCCGCGAGTCCGGCTTCCCGCTCGGGAAGCTCTACGACCTCTACTCGATGCGCGTCGAGGCCTGTAAGGCGCAGCCGCCCGGCCCCGATTGGGACGGCGTCTTCACGGCGACCACGAAGTAGCAAGGGGCGCGATCATCCTTCCCGCGGAGCGGAAGGAACGATCCCGCGACGTCGCGGACGCCGGAGCTGAAATACCGCGGCGGGTACGCTCTCCGGATTTCGCGTCGGACTGTCCTCGGCCTCTCGCGTCTCGGTCCCACGCGCCCAACTGGGGAATCCGAGCTAAGGGCTCGGAAAGAAATAAAGGTGTCGTTTTGGACGCCGATGCATCCCGGCCGGCCGCGTTGCTGGTCGGTCACATACCGACGGGTATGCTCCCTCCTCGCGCCTTGCCGGCCGGGCGCCTCGACGCCCGAAATCGACACCTTTATTTCTTTCCGAGCCCTAATCTTCCGTGTGGGGGCGGCCCTTTCCGCGGAGCTCCAACTCCCGGACGCGCCGCTCGTAGTCCTTCTGGAGACTCTCCCGCTCCTCGGCCAGCTTCCTCAGCTTCTCCTCGAACTGGTGCGCCATTTCGAGCTGCTTGAGCTCCCATGTCTTGCGCAGCTCGCTCTCGCGGCGCTGGTGCTGCTCCAGCATCTCCTCCTCCTTGTGCTGGAGCCAGGCGCTCGCGCGGTTCTTCTCCTTCTCGAGCTCGGCGAACTTCTCGCGATAGGCCTCCTCGAGCTCCTTCGACCGGCGGTCCAGGAACGCGCGCACGGAGTCGCGCTCCTGCGCGAGGGCGGTTTCGGCCTCGCGGCGCTTCCGGTCGTACTGCTTCTCGAGCTCCTTGATGCGCTCGTCGTGCTCTCGCTCCATCATCTTGCCGCGGGCCTCGAGCTCGGCCTGTCTCTCCTCGAACTCCTTGCGCAGCTCCTGGATCTGCCGCTCCAGGATCTCCTGCCTCTGGATGTTCCAGGCGTTCTCCTTGGCCACGCGGGTGGCGGTCAGCTTCCTCTCTAGCTCGAGGTACTTGAGCTCCAGGGACTCCTCGCGGGCGCGGTAGGATGTGTCGAACTCGGTGCGGGTCTTGAACAGCCGGTCCTCGTAGGCGAGGATGAGGTCTTTCTCCTTGTGGGTGAGCACCGCCTCGACCTCCTTCTGGCGGTTGCGGACGGTCTCATCGAGCATCTTCTCCTTCTGCTGGTAGGCGAGCTCCAGCTCGCGGCGGCGGTCCTCCCGCTCGCTCTCCCTAGCCGTCTCCCACTGGGCCCGCTCCTTGGACAGGGTCTCGCGCTGCGACTCAAGCCAGGCGGTCTCGCGAGCCGTGAGCTCCTCCTGGAGCTGGGCCTCGCGCTGCACCCATTTCGTCTGGAACTGGGCTTCCATCTGGGAGAGCTCGGCCTTCCGCTCGTCGAGGATCCGCTTGAGGTGCTCCTCGCGCTGGCGGAAGTTCTCCTGGAGCTGGGCTTCGCGGCTGCGAGCCTCGATCGTCAGCTGCATGCGCGTGGCCTCGAGCTCGTCGTGCTGGCGTTGCGTGGACTCCTCCAGGCGCTGGGACTTCGCCTGCAGGGCCGCGTCGACCTCGCGCACGCGGCTATGGTAGCGTTCCTCGAGGCTCTGCCGCAGGTTCTTGAGGATCTGCTCCTTCTGCTGGTACGCGTCCTCGAGACGGTCGCGCTCGGCCTTTGACTGCTCCTCGCGCTGGACGAGCGCCTCCTGTTCCCGCTTCGCCCAGGACTCCTGGGACTCACGCTCTTTTTGCTCGTAGTGCGCGCGCAGGCGCTGCTCGATCTGTGCGCCGCGGGATTGCACCGACCGATTCTCCCGGGCCAGCGCCTCCTCGTAGGTCTTGCGGTAGGTGTCTTCTTTCTTCGCGATCTCCGTCTTCAGCGCGGCCTCGCGGGCGAAGGATTCCTCCCGCAGCCCGCGTTCCTTCTGCTCGTAGGCGGCGGCGAGCCTCTCTTGGAGGTCCTTGTGGTGCGTCTCGACGGCGGCCCGTTCCTGAGCGAGCTTGGCGCTCGCCGCTTCCAGGGACTTCTCGCGTCCGGCGTCGGTCTCGCGGAGCCGGGCCCGCTCCTCCTCGATCTTCCGGCGCGCCTCCGCGACGGCCTCGGCCGACTTGCGGCCCATCTCCTCCTCCAGGCTCTTGCGCATCGCCTGGTGACGCGCCTCGAGCTCCTCGCCCATCTTCTTGAACTCGGCGTTGAGGGTCCTGCGCTCCTCGAGGAGCTTCTTGCTCTTGTCGGTCTCGAGCGCCTGGATGCGCTGCTCGTACTGGGCGTGCAGCGCCGTCGTCTCCGTCGTCTGCTTCTCGATGAGCTCCTTGCGCAGCGCCTCGAAGGCGGCGTCCTGCTCGCGCAGCCACGCGCTCTGCTCGGCCTGCAGGCGTTGGCGCAGCTCGGTGTCCTTGGTGAGATAGGCGTGCGTGAGCTCCTCGCTGCGTTTCGTGTGGGCGGCTTCCAGGCCGCGGCGTTCGGCGTCGAGCTCGGCGGCGAAACGCGCCCGCGCCTCATCGAGGGACCTCTGGTGCTCGGCCTGCAGGTCCTTCTCCCGCTGGGCCCAGTGCTGGGCGGCCGAAGCCTGCATCCGCTTCGAGCGCTCGTCCAGCTCCTCGACCTTGCCGCGGTATTGCTCCTCCAACTCCTCGACCTTGCCGCGGTATTGCTCCTCCAGCTTATCGGCGCGCTCCTTGAAGCGCTCCTCGGATTCGCCCTTGGTCCGCGCCCGCTCGGCCTCGAGCTCCTGCCGCTTATGGAAAAGTTCCTCCTCCTTGGCTCGATAGCGCGCGTCCAGCTCCTCCCGGTCGGCCGCGAGCTTCTGCCTCTGGGCCTGCGTTGCCTCGTTGAGCTTCTGGATCTGCTGCTCCCAGTGCCCCTTGGCCTTCTCGACCGACTCGGCCTGCGTCCGGTGGTGCTGCTCGATCAGCGCGGCTTCCCGGGCCCGGAACTCGTCCTGCTGCTTTTGATAGCGCGCGAAGAGGGCCGCATCCTTCTTCTCGAACTCGGCTTCGAGGGCCTTGTGCTTCTCGAATACCTCGGCCTCCTTCGCGACGAAGGCGGCCTCGAGCTCCTCGTACCGGAGCGAGAGCTCCGCGCGGTTCTTCGCGAGGGTCGCGTCGAGGCTCTTCTGGCGCCCCGCCCAGAGCTCCTCCTGCTTGCCGGCGAGCTGCTTCTGGATCGCCTCGTACTTCGCGACCAGGGCCTCCTCGGCCTTCTGGTAGTGGAGCTGGACCTCCTGGGTCCGGCGTATGACGTCCTCGTCGAGCTTGGCCTCCTTCTGGCGGTAATGCCCCTCGAGGAGCGTTCGCTCCGCGTCCAGCCGCTCCTGGAGGCGTCCCCACTCGCCTTCGTATTTGTGCTGGTGAGCCGCCTCGAGCTCTTCCAGGCGCTTGGCGTGCGCTTCGTCGAGTTGCTTGCGGCGCCCGTCGAGCTGGGCTTCCTTCTGGCGCAGGACTGTCTCGTTGTGAGCCACCTTGGCCTCGAAGCGCTGCTCGAGGTTCTCTTCCTCGCGCGCGAGGGCCTCGCGATTGTGCTTGAGCAGCTCCTCTTCGTAGCGCTCGTACTTGCGCCGGAACTCCATCTCCTTGGCTTTGATCCGCTCGTCCAGGAGCCGCTGCTGGTCCTCGAGGTCGCGCTCCTTGCTGCGGATGACCTCATGCTGGATGCGCAGGCGCTCCAAGAGCGACTGCTTGGTCTCCTCGAGCGACCGCTCCTGGTGGGCGAGGATATCCTCCATCTCCTTTTCTTTCTCGATGCGCGCGTTCTTGACGGCGTCGATGAGCTGGTGGCGGAGATCGCCGATGGAGGCCTCCTTTTCGGCGATCTCCCGCTGATGGACTTCGATCTGGAGCTGGAGCTGGCGGCGGACCTCCTTCTGGTGTTCGTCCTCCTCGTGCGTCATCTCCTTGCGGAGGCGCTCGCGGATCTCCTCCTCGAGCTTCTGCTGGTCCTTCCAATTGGATTCCCAGGACTTGATCGTGCCCTGCCAGCGCATGATCGCCGCGTCCTTTTGGGCGATCTGATCGGTCGCCTGGCGCAGCTTCTCGACCGCGTCGCGGGAGGTCTCCTTGGCCTGGTTGCCCTCGTCTTGGAGCGAGTGGATCTTCTCCAGCGACCAGCGCAGGGCCAGGCGCGCGGTCTCCACGTCGTTGACCGTGGCCGGATCGAAGAACTGTTTATCCATGATGGCGCTCCATGATGCCTGTGACGGATATCCAGAGAAAAACGAAGCCGTCCCGCCGGCGAAGCGTGGCCCCGCCCTGCATGCCGGAGGCGGTCGGGGCTTCCGATCCGCGTTTCGGCGGGCGGCTCGGCGATCTTACCCTAATAAGCTACCAGGGACGTGTTAAGGGCTCGTTACGAAAAAAGTGAACGTTTTTGGACGTCGATGCATCCCGTCTGGCTGCGTTGCGACCGAGCGTTATCGCGAGGAAGTGCCGCGTCCAGACGCCGTCGGGAAGCGGCCTCGTTGCTCACACCGGGCCCCGGTAGGGGCCCAGTGCCGCGCGACCTCGGGACATGCTTTGGAGCGCTCACATACCGAGGGGTATGCTCGCTCCTCGCGCCTTGCCAGCCGGGCGTCTCGACGCCCAAGATCCATCCACTTATTGCGTAACGAGCGCTAACTTTTCAATACGGAGGCTTTGGGCGGAGAAGGCGCCAGGCGAGGGCGGCGTGGTTCGCCAGCTCCCGCCAGCGCCGCAGCTTGGATTCCCCGGTGCCGCGGACGGTCAGCGGCACCGGGATCTCGATGACGCGGCGGCCGGCCCGGAGCAAGCCGACCAGGATCTCGACCGAGATCTCGAAGCCGTCGCTCCGCAGCGGCACCGCGCGCAGAGCGGCGGTCCGGTAGAGGCGGAACATCGGAGTATAGGAGGTGAGGCGCCGGTCGAAGAGCCCGCGGTAGAATGCGTTGAGCGCGAGGCTCGGCAGACGCCGGGCGAGCGGCACGCCGGGGGCTCCGCTGAGGCTCGGCGAGCCCGAGACACAGTCGGCGCCGGAGTCCCGCTGGGCGCGGACCAGCGCCGGGATGTGGCGGGGGTGGAACGTGAGGTCGGCGTCCAGGAAGACGAGCCAGTCGCCGTCCGCGGCCGAAAGCCCGGTCCGCAGGGCGGCGCCGAGACCCCGGTTCTCATGGTGCGACAGGACCCGCATGTCCCGGCGGCGCGAGGCCGCTTCGGCGAGGAGGCGGCCCGTGGCGTCGTCCGAGCCGTCGTTCACGGCGATCACCTGGCAGGGGCCGTCGAGGCTCTCCAGGACCGGAAAGAGCTCCGCTTCAATGCGCGGCACCCCCTCCGCTTCGTTATAGCAGGGAATGACGACCGTCAGCACCTAACCGCGGAAGTGCTCGATCGTCCGGGCGAGGCCCTTCTCGAGCGTGACCTTCGGGCGCCATCCGAGAGCTTTGCTGGCGAGCGCGATGTCCGGGTGCCGGACCTTCGGGTCGTCGACCGGGAGCGGCTGGTGGACGATCCTGGACTTCGACCCGGCGATGCGGCGGATGGTCTCGGCGAGTTCGTTCATCGTCATCTCGCGCGGGTTGCCGAGGTTCATCGGCGTGTTCAGGCGCGAGTCCAGCAGGCGGCAGATGCCGTCGACGAGGTCCGAGATGTAGCAGAGGCTGCGCGTCTGGGTGCCTTTGCCGTAGACGGTGATCGGCTTGTTCTTTAGGGCCTGGGTGATGAAGTTGGGGACCGCGCGTCCGTCGGCCCGGCGCATGCGCGGGCCGAAGGTGTTGAATATCCGGACGATGCGGACCTGCATCCCGTGGAAGCGGTGGTAGGCCATCGCCATCGCCTCCGCGAAGCGTTTCGCTTCGTCGTAGACGCCGCGCGGACCGATGGGGTTCACGTTGCCCCAGTAGGACTCGGGCTGGGGGTTCACCTGCGGATCGCCGTAGACCTCGGAGGTCGAGGCGAGCATGAAGAGCGCCTTTTTGTCCTTGGCCAAGCCCAAGGCCTTGTGCGTGCCGAGCGCGCCCACCTTCAGCGTCGGAATCGGGTATTGCGCGTAGTCGATGGGGCTGGCCGGGCTGGCGAAGTGCAGTACGGCGTCGAGCCTGCCCGGGGCATGGATGAAGTTCGTGACGTCCTGCTGGATGAACGTGAAGCCCGGGTCCTTGAACAGGTGGTCGATGTTCTCGACCCGGCCGGTGAGGAAGTTGTCGATCCCGATGACGTCGTCGCCTCTCCCCAGCAGGTGCTCGGCCAGGTGGCTCCCGATGAAGCCGGCCGCGCCGGTGATGAGTATCCGGCGCCGGCGTCGCCCTCCTGCCGCGCGCCGTCCCTTCATGGGCGTCCCACGGAATGGTAGGCGAAGCCGAGCTTCCGGATCGTCGCGGGATCGTAGAGGTTGCGTCCGTCCAGGATGACCGGGTTCCGCATGAGCCGGTAGATGCGGCGCAGGTCGAGGTCCTTGTACTCCGGCCACTCCGTCACGATGACCAGGCAGTCGGCGCCCTTGGCCGTGGCGTACGGGTCCTCGGCGAAGCTCACCCCTTTAAGGAGCGCGCGCGCCTTGGGCATGGCGACCGGGTCGTGGGCGCAGACCCGGACCCGGTGGGACTGCAGGCGCTTGATGATGTCCAGGCTCGGGGCGAAGCGCAGGTCGTCGGTGTGGGGCTTGAACGCGAGCCCGAGGACCGCGATGCGCTTCTCCTCGAGGTTCCAGAGCTCGGCCTCGACGTGGCGCTGTACCCAGTCCTTCTGGGTCTTATTGATCTCGCTGACCGTGCGCAGCAGCTCGAAGTCGTAGCCTTTCCCCTTCGCTATCTCGAGGAAGGCTTCGAGGTCTTTGGGGAAGCAGAACCCGCCGAACCCGAGGCCGGCGCGCAGGAAGCTCGCGCCGATGCGCTTGTCGAGGCCCATCCCCTGGGCGACGAGGTTCACGTCCGCGCCCACGGCCTCGCAGACGCGGCTGACCGCGTTGATGAAGGATATCTTCGTCGCCAAGAACGAGTTCGAGGCGTGCTTGATGAGCTCGGCGCTCTTTACGTCGGTCACCAGGATCGGGGCTTTCAGCGGCGCGTAGACGCCGCGCAGGACCTTCTCGGCCCGCGGCGAGGAGACCCCGAGGACGATGCGGTCCGGGTGCATGAAGTCGGTCACGGCGCTCCCCTCGCTGAGGAACTCCGGGTTCGAGGTGACGTCGAACGGTACGCCCCGCTTGTTGACGCGGCGCACGGTCTTGTCGACCCAGGCCCCGGTCTCGACCGGGACCGTGGACTTGTCGACGATGACCGTATAGTCGCGCATGGCTCGCGCGGTCTCGGCGGCGACCGCCTCGACGCTGGAAAGGTCGGCCGAGCCGTCGGGCCGCGGAGGCGTGCCGACCGCGATGAACACCACCTCGGCCCGGCGTCCGCGGTGGCGCATCCCCTCGGCGATCGAGTGCGTGAAGGCGAGGCGGCGCGCCTTGACGTTCTTCTTGACAAGAGGCAGCAGACCGGGCTCGTGGATCGGGCAGAGCCCGGCCTTCAGGGTCTTGATTTTTTTCCGGTCGGCGTCGACGCAGACGACATGGTGGCCGATCTCAGCCATGCACGCGCCCGTCACGAGGCCGACGTAGCCGGTCCCGACAATGCAGATATTGTATGTTTTCATGGAGTTTCTCTTGAATAGACGCACAATCATAGGACTTCTGCGCCGCAGTTGCAACCCGCGTCTGCCCGGGCGGCGGACACGTTGCCTTCCCGGCGGATATTACATAGAATAGCCCCGTCTGGAGGCGCCTCGGAAGGGGCGCGGTGGCGGGTCCTGTGGGGACGATCGGACCCGGCCACGGAACCTGTTTGTGGTGGTGATAGACGATGCCCGATCCGACGTCTAAGACCCCCTTCGAGATTTCTTGCCTCGACGTATTGAAGGCCATCGGCAAGGCCTTGAGCCAGATGGGCCTCTACAGCGCGAGCCACCCGGCCGTCCAAAAGCTGATAGGCGAGACGGCCCAGATGCTCTCGGAGATCATCGCCGAGACTCCCTCCGGGGAGATCGTTTTTTCGGTGGACAACGAAAAGCTTCTCGCGAACGGGCATATCGTGGGGCTGCTGGACCAGGTCCCCAACTCGGTGCCCCAGATCTTCTCGCGCTTCCGCCTCAACAGCATCGCCTTCAGGACCGGCGTCACCGACGCGGAGCTGGGCGCTCTCTGCCAGATGGCCTCTCTGAGGCCGGAGGCGGTGAAGGACGTCAGCCCGGAGCAGTTCCTCGCGGAGAATAGCGTGACCCACATCATGCTCAACGAGGCCGTCTACACGAAGGTCGAGAAGGCGACCGACACTCCGCCGCCGATCGAGTCCGGGGCCCCCGAGCGGGCCGCGCCGACCGAGGACCTGCTCAAGGAGATCGAGGAGAAACCGATCGAGGACTCCATCGCGAAGCTCGTGCGGACCGCCGCCAAGGACCCCAGGGACCAGGCGATGCTGCTTCACGCGGTCATGCGGCGGGTGCGCGATGACCTGGAGCAGAAGGTCGCGGAGGCCACCAAGGAGCTCCGGCACCAGAAGCAGACGCTCGAGAACGAGCAGACGCGGACGAAGGCCGTCGTCGAGAACATGGCCCAGGGCGTGGTCGTCGTGGACGAGGCGGGCAAGGTCCTCACCATGAACCCCGAGGCCGAGGAGCTTTTCGGGACCCGGCTCGTGGAGATGGCCGGGAAGTTCCTGCGCGACGGGGCGAAGGAGGAGCACCTCGTCTCGCTGGCCAAGGAGATCCAGGCTCCGGGCCACCGGGAGATCAGCAAGGACATCGACACCATCGCCAACGACGACACGCGGCGGACGCTGCGGGGCTCGACGGTCGTCATCCACAACGAGGCCGGCAAGCCCGTCGGCATGGTCTCGGCGCTCTCGGACAAGGCCAAGCACCGCGAGCTGGGGAGGATGGAGCGGGAGTTCGTGGCTCACGTGACGCACGAGCTCCGGGCCCCGCTGGCGTCCATCCGCGCGGCGCTGGAGATCGTCGAAGGCATGATCTCGGGGAAGATGGAGGACGAGGCCTACCGCATGTTCCAGAACGCGCTGAGGAACACGGACCGGCTCAACACCCTCATCACCGGGATCCTCGACTTCTCGAAGATCGAGTCGGGGCAGATGTCGGTCGAGCCCAAGCCTTGCCAGGCGGACAAGATCGCCGAAGAGGCGGTCGAGAGCATGCAGCCCTGGGCCAAGAAGAAGGGCCTTCGCCTGGAGACGTCGGCGCAGCCCGGCTTGGAGACGGTGGAGGCCGACCTCCCCCGGTCGGTCCAGGTGCTCATCAACCTCCTGTCGAACGCGATCAAGTTCACCCCGAAGGGAGGGAGCATCGGGGTCAGCGTCAGGCCCGGCGGCGAGTCGGCGAAGCGCTTCGTGCAGTTCGCCGTGGAGGATACCGGGCCGGGCATCCCGGAAGAGGAGCAGCCGAAGGTCTTCGAGAAGTTCGTCCAGATCGCCGCGGGCGAGAAGCACGTCGGCGGCACCGGCCTCGGCCTCGCCATCGCGAAGGCCCTTATCCACATGCAGAAAGGGCAGATGTGGCTCGAGAGCGAGCCGGGCAAGGGAGCGAAGTTCTTCTTCACCCTGCCGTATTACGTCCCGCCTCCGGAAGAGGCCCGCGCCAGGAGGCCGAAGCCGAAGCCGGCTCCCTGGTGGAAGAAGCTTTTCGGTCTGAAGTAAAGCCCCTCACCCCAGCCCTCTCCCGTCGGGAGAGGGCGTGATCCAGAGCCCCCACCACCGAGCGCATCCCTCCCTGTGGGGGCTGCCAGCGGTCCCCCCGCGGGGGACCGCTCCAGTGGGGGATCGGCCCGCCACAGAGGCCCCACCTCCACCATATGCAGAGGGGGAGCATGGCCCCCCTCCTACTTCCGCGTCCCTCCCCGTGGGGGAGGGACGCGAGCATTGCCCCCTCTCACTTCCGCATCCCTCCCCGTGGGGGAGGGATGCGAACAAGCAAGCACGAAGGCGCTGACGTCGGCCGCGCCGCTCGCTCGCAGGGTCCGGGCGCATCCTTCCAGCGTCCGTCCCGAGGTATACACGTCGTCGATCAGTACGAGGCGCGCGCCGGCGAGGCCCGCCGCCTTGCCCGCGCGGAAAGCGGTCTTCAGGGCGGGCCGGTCGCTCCGACGGCGGCGGGCTTGCGGCGCGGTGTTCTCCACGCGCGCGAGCGGCTCGATGACCGGCGTCCGAGCGGAGGCGGCCACGGCCCGCGCCAACACGAGGGCCTGGTTGAACCCGCGTTCGCGTTCCCGCGCGGGATGGAGCGGGACCGGCACCAGCGCGTCGGCCCGGCCCAGTTCCGGATGACGGTGCCACGCGCCGGCCATCCAGGCGGCGAGCGTCCGGCCGGCGGAGAGGCGCCTCCGGTACTTGAAGGAGTGCACGACCGCGGGCAGGGGCGCCCTGTAAGGGAAGGCGGCGCAGACGACGGCCAGCGGTCCGCTCCGGAAGCGCGTCGCCGGGCGGAACCGGGGTTCGAAGCGGCGCAGGAGCTTCAGGCAGCGTCCGCACAGCGGGCCTCCGAGGGGGGGAGGCAGATCCTCCAGACACCCGACGCAGGTCTCGGGAAGCAGGAGGTCTAGCAGGCGGTGTTTCCAGGTCAGACCCCACATCTGTCGCACCTCTCGCCTTCGGCTCGAGGCCTGAAGGCCCGCGCGAGAGAGGTTCCGTGCTCGCGCGGGTGCTCCCCCTGGGGGCTGCCGCCCCCTCGGGCCCGCAAGACCCACATCGCCATAGTGGGCCTTGCGGGTCACCCCTCTTTGTCGCGGCCCTCCGCGGCCCGGCGGACTGGTAGTCCGCCAGGGGGCGTCGGGTCCCCTCGCTTCGGGGAGGAAAGAACGGCCTCCGCTCGGCCGCTCTCCAAGGGGGGCTCTGCCCCCCCATTTCGTCGGCGCTCGCTCCTCGACCTTCGGTCGATCGCTCGCTGAACCCCCCGAAGAGGAAATCCCTTTGTCGCGGCCCGCCGCAGCCCGGCGGACTGGTAGTCCGCCAGGGGGCGTCTTTGTCGCACCCTTCGCTACGCTCAGGGCTGAAGCCTCGCTTCGAGAGGAATCCGCTCCGCTCGGTGCTCTCCCTGGGGGCTGCCGCCCCCTCGGGCCCGCAAGACCCACATCGCCCGAGTGGGCCTTGCGGGTCACCCCCACTAAGGTCGGCGGGCCATGCCGCCGCCTGATAGACGGGTTCCCTCGCTTCGGAAAGGTCAAAACTCTTCCGACGTCGCCTCCGCTCGGCCGCTCTCCAAGGGGGGCTCTGCCCCCCGTTTCATCGGCGCTCGCCTTTCGCCCTTCGGGCGACGGCTCGCTGAACCCCCCCGAAGCGGAAATCCTGATCAAGGTGCGCCGGCCATGCGGCGCACTAATATGTCGCACCCCTCGCCTCCGGCTCGCGTCCCGCGCGACCGGCGCTGAGATCAACTCGCCGGCTGGGCATCCGTCGGAGCCTTCGCCGGTGGGGCGTCCTTCTCGGGCGCCGGCGCGGGGACGGAAGGCACCGTGAAGGGCTCGACCGTCTCGAACAGGAGCCTGGCGCCCTGGTCGAAATCGATGTTTTGCTTCCCCTTGATGACCGTCGAGGCGCCCCCTGCCGCCGCGCCGGCCCCGGCCCCGATGATGGCGCCGCCCTTGCCGCCGAAGAGGACCCCGTAGAGAGCCCCCTGAAGGGCGCCGCCGAGCCAGGCTCCGACGTTCTTCCCGGAGTGCTTGTCGCCCACGTACGAGAGCGTGTCGGTGCTGATCGTGCGGGACGAGCCGTCGATCTCCAGCGACCGCAGCGTCAGATCGAGCTTCGAGCGGCGCCTGATGCGACCGGACGGGACGACCTGGGTCAACTCGCCCCGGATAGTGGTCCCGGGAGGGATCACGACCCGGTTCCGGATCCAAACGCCCTCCAGCAGGCGCCCCCGGAAGACGTCGCCGGTCGAGTTCTTCCCGGTGTGGACCGGGTCGACCAACTCGACCGAAAGCAACGTGCCGGCGGGGACCTCGAGCAGGCCGCCGCCGGCATCCGCCGCGCGCGCGTCCGTCTGTCCCGGTTCGGGCGGTCGCGCGCCGGCCGCGACGGACAGAAGACAGACGGCAAGAACCGCATGTCTCATGAAAATCGATGTGGGCCATACAGGAATCGAACCTGTAACCTTGCGCTTAAGAGGCGCCTGCTCTACCAGGTTGAGCTAATGGCCCTATGAGGGACCTATCCCCCTGCGACCGAATCCATTCTAACATATTTGTGTATTCATATTTCCTTCAGAGTCCTGTAACATCCCCGTCATTGAAATCCCTCAGGGGCGCTGGTATACTGGGGTGCAACGCCGCCGCGCGTCCCCGCCTTAGACGGGAAACGCGATGCCGGCGTGCGTCCAGGATGCGCCGCATGAAATACTGGCTGTTTCAAAACAACCAAGTCATCGGGCCCTACGACCGGGAGCAGCTGGCTAAATCCCCGGGCTTCTCCGCCGAATCGCTCGTTTGCTCCGAGGGGTGCAAGGGCACCCAGATGGGGGACTGGCAGCGCGCCGGGGTCGTCGCCGAGCTGGCCGATACGCTGCTCAAGATGTCGAGAGTGCCGGCCGGGGCGGGCGGCGGGGAGCCGGGCGCTAGTCTGCTCCCGCCCGAGCCCACGCTGCGCGACCTCGCCGTTCTCGGCACCCTGCAGGAGAAGGTCAGCCTGCTCGAGAACTCGCTGAGCCAGCTCCAAGAGGACATGCAGGCCCGCGATGAGGAGGTCGTGTCATTGAAGGTGGACCTCGACCAGAAGGGGGTTGAGGCTTCCGCCCTGCAGACCAAGGTCGGGGACCTCGAGGCGAAGGTCGCCGCGGCCGAAGCTCTAAAGGAAGAGCTTGCGAAGACGCAGCGCGATCAGAGCCAAGGGGCGCAGGCCATTGACGAGCTCAAGAGCCAGATCGACGAGGTGAGCGCCGACATCCGCGGCTCCATCAAGAAACTCGAGGAAAGCCAGGCCGAGCTGCGCGGCGGTCCCCGGGAGCGGAAGGGCCCAATGGGCTCCTCCGGGCTCCCTATCGCGGCGGCCGACGCCGCCCCGCCGCGTTCCGTGGCGACGCCGCCCGCTCTCGATGGGGGGGATTTCGGCGGTGAGCCGCCGGCGTTGACGGAGCCCGGCCTGGAGTCGGAGGCCCAGGTTGTCTCGCCGCCGTTCGCCCAGGCCCCGGCGGACTTGGAGGCGCCTCCGCCGCTGGATCTTCCGACCCCGGAGATGGCCGGCGCCGAGTCGCCGGCGATCGATGCCCCGCCGCCCTTCGACATCGCGGCCGAGCCGCTTGGGGCCCATCAGGGCGAGAGCATACCCAACACCTTGGTCGGCGGCACGCCGACGGCGCCCGCGGAGGCGGAGCCCTTCGACGCGCCCATATCCCTGGACGCCGGTCACCCGCCTGCGCCGGGGGACGTCGCCGCGGGTGCGGGCGACCTCGTGGACCTGACCGCGGCGCCCAGCGGTCCCGTGCGGGAGAAGAAGCCGGAGAAGAATAGCAAGAAGGGGCTGATCGCGTTCTTGATGCTGCTTCTCGTCGCGGGCGGGGTCTGGGCCGCTCATCAGATGGGCGTGCTCGATCCCTATCTGGAGATGGCCGGCCTCGTGAAGCCGAAGCCGAAAGAGCATCCCGCGCCGCCCGCGCAGCTCGGCCGGCCGGCGCAGCCGGAGCCCGAGCCGGTCGTCGATCCGCAGCAGGGTCTGCGGGACCGCGCGGACGAGGCCAAGAGGTTCGTGAAGGACTATCCGGTCCCGGGGACGGGCAAGACGCTGGCCATGGTCATCGAGGCCGTGCACCCCCCGTCCGGGCTGCTCTCTCCGTGGAACGTGAAGCCCCTCGGCCTCGGCAGCGGCCGCTACCAGGTCAACTTCTACTCGAAAGCGAGCGGCACTCCCGACTATCAGTTCGAGGTCCAGCTCGACGCCCGCCAGGTCCGCGGCCTGACCGCCAATAGCCGGGCCGCCTTGAACGGGCAGGTCTCTCCCCCGGCGTCGGCGCGTCCGGCGCGCGGCGCCTCCCGGCAGTCCCGGGGCCGCGCGGTTTCTCGCGCCAAGCCCGAGCGGAAGGCGAATACGACGCGAAAGGCGAATACCGAGGAAAGCGAGGGCCTTCTCTCCGATCCGCTCGGAAACATGCTGCTCGACTCGTCGCTCGCCCGGCCCAGCCGCCCGCCCAGGAAGAGGGCCGCCCCGAAGAAGCCCGAGCCCGTGTCCGATGAGACGGATCTTCCTCCCGCGCGCGAGCCGGAGGCGCGGAAGGCCGGTCCCAAGGCGCCGGGCAAGGCCGCCAAGCCGGGGAAGACGAAGGAGGAGCTGACGCTCGACGAGCTCCTTCTGCCGGGCTTTGGCGGCTCGGGCGGATAATTTCATCCGCGCGCACGGAACCTCCCGGATGGGGGGCGCGGCGACGCTTGACCCCCCGGGATAAAATGAGTAGGGTGGCAGCATCTCGATGAAGATCCTACTCGGCGTCGTGGCTGCGGTGCTCGCCCTGGCGGGGATCGTGTGGCTGTTCGACAACTACTCCGGCGTGGCGCGCCAGACGTACATCCGCCGCCGCTATCCGCCCGTCAAAGCTCCATCAAAACTCGGCGCGGAGATCGGACAGCGGGCGGAGGCGCGGCGCTACGAGCGCTTCGACCGGGAGTATCGGCGAGTCCTGGGCCTGCTCGAGGAGGCTTCGCGCAAGGGACACGATGTCCGGCGCCTGAGCGGGAAGATGAGGTATGCCGCCAGGCTGGCCCGGGAGGGGAAGTACGAGTTCGCCGACATCCACCTGAACACCATCGAGGTCCGCATCCCGCGCCGGAGGGAGTCTCTGCGGCCGGCCGCCGTCGACGACGAGCGGGACATCTTTCCCGTGCCCGAAGGGCGTCCCTATCGCGGGTCCGGGAGCGGGGGAGGCTGATGAGGGCGCTGCTCATGGCGGCGCTGCTGTGCGGCGCGGGCGCGGCATGGGCGGCGGACGCCGAGGCCGACCGCCTGCCGGCGGGGCCGGGTGAGGAAGGTCTCTCCGCGGGAGCCTCCGAGATCCAGCGCGCCAAACGCGATTCGTTCATCGAGTACCTCAACGGCCGTTACGAAGGCGCCGCCAGCGGATACCGCTATCTCGCGCAGCTGGGATCGATGGACCCGGCCTTGATCGCCAACCTCGCGCTCATGCTGCGCGACGCGGGCGAGCCCCAGGAGGCCGCGGCGCATTGGCTCAAGGCCACGCTCCTGGACCCCGAGAGCGCGCTGCTTTGGAACCAGCGCGGCTGGAACTATCTCGCCCTGGGTCGCCTGCGCGAGGCGCGCGACTGCTTCCGGAAGGCGGGGAATACGGCGAAGAGACCCGACGACGCGGGGGAGGCGAGCTTCGGGCTCGGGCTCACCGACTCGCTGGACGGCAACTCGAAGGCGGCCGTCGATTCCCTGCGCTCGACGCTCGACCGCAATCCGTACCTGCGTCCGGCGGCGGCCGCCGAGCTCGGGCGCGTGCATTTGCACGCGCGCCGCTATCCCCAGGCGCTGCCGTTCCTCACCATGTCCTTGAGCCAGGATCCGATGCAGGCCACCGTGGCCCGGGACCTGGGATACGCCTACGATAAGACCGGCCAGCCCAAGGCGGCTTGGCAGGCCTACAAGCTGGGCCTCGACCTGGACCCCAACGACGCGGGCATGCTCCGCGGCAAGAAGGCTGTCGAGAAATACATCACGGGCAGGCCCGAGGACGCGCTGCCGCTGGTGCGCTTGGCCCGCCCGATGTTCCGGGGCCCGGAGGCGGGCTCCGAGCTCGACCGCAAACCTCCCCTGCTGCGGGTGGCGATGTTCTCCGGACCCGACGGCCGTCCACGGCACCTGAGGCGCTTCTTCGTCATGGGCAGCACGACCACCCGCCTCTGGGACGTGCGCCTCGCCGACGAGGTGACCCAGGCCGCGTCTCCCTTCCGCCAGTGGGTGGTCGAGTTCCGCGTCGACAACCGCGTCATCGAGATCCGCGACACGAGCGGCAACATCATCTACGTGACCAAACAGCCCTTCCGGTTCGAGCCCGTCGCTTCGGGCTACACCATCCTGTTGAAGAACCCGGAGCCCACCGACATCGTCGGGATCGACCTCAGCGACCGCGAGCTGCGCGGCGCCGTGGAGGTCATCCCGACCCCCGAGGGCTTTCATATCGTCAACGAGGTCCCGCTCGAGGAGTACCTGTTCTCGGTGATCGGGCAGGCCCTGCCGCACGAGAGTCCGAACGAGGCCTACAAGGCCCTGGCGGTGTTCATACGCACGAAGGTCCTCGAAATGAAGCGGCGGGGGCGCCGGAACCCCGAGCGCACCGACTTCTGCGACTCATCCCACTGCCTGAGCTATTTCGGGCTCGCTCGCGAGCGCACCGCCGGGACGAGCGCGGTGCGCGAGACCCGCGGAGTGCGGATACTGTTGCCTCCCGGCTTCCCGCTCGAGCACCACCCCTCGTGCGCCTGGGCGACCGCGTCCGGCATCCAGGACCGCCAGACGCCCGCCCTGGTCTTCCGCTCGCCGTTCGACCTGGAGCGGCTCGTCCGGCGGTATCCCGACGACAAGCTCTACCACCAGGCCTCCGCCTTGGTGCCCGCGAGCTGGGAGCGATGGGTGCGGCAGGTCGACGCTGGCGAGCTGCGCGCGCGCGTCGACGCAGTCAAGCCGGTGGGGCCGATCCTCAACGTCCGGGTGCGGCGTCGCGACCAGACGGGACGGGTCCTGTCGCTGGTCGTCGTCGGGACCCGCGACGCGGTGGAGATCACGGGGCTGCCCGCCATCCGCGACCTGCTCGCCCCCGGATCGCTCCGGTCGGGCCTCTTCTCGGTGCAGCCGCTATACAAGGGGCGCAGGCTCCGCAGCCTTCTTCTTTGGGGCGCCGGGACCGGCGACGGCAAGGGCCTTTGCATCGCCGGGACGCTGGGCCAGGCGCATCTCGGAAGGGACTTCTCGCGGATCCTGCGCCACTATTTCACTCAGGCGGCCGAATTCGTCGGCTATCGGGAGAAGAAAAAGCCCGCCGTCCTCAAGCCGCCGGCCAAGCCAAGCGCCAAGAAGAAGAATATGCGCCGCCGGCCTCGTCGGCGCCGGTAATTTGTTAGACTAATCCCGTGAGGGCCAAGGTCGTCCACATCATCACCCGTCTCGATTTCGGGGGGGCGCAGCAGAATACCCTCTACACCGTCTCCCACCTCGACGGAGCCCGCTTCGAGCCGGTCCTGATTTCCGGGGCCGGCGGCTACCTGGACGGGAAAGCGGGGGGGCTTTCGCGGCTCGACCGGCCGGTCCGCGTCCAGATGTTGCCGGACCTCGTCCGCGAGATCGCACCGCTGCGGGACCTGCTGGCCTGCCTGCAGCTCCGCCGGCTCCTTTCCGAGGAGCGCCCGGCGATCGTCCATACCCATTCGTCCAAGGCCGGCGTCCTGGGCAGGATCGCCGCGGCGCTCGCCGGCGTGCCGGTGATCGTGCACACATTCCACGGCTTCGGCTTCCATGAGGGGATGAACCCGCTGCTTCGCTGGGCGTACGTGCTGCTCGAGCGGCTCGCGGGCTCGCTGTCGACCCGGCTCGTCTTCGTGTCGAAGGCGAACATGCGCTACGGCGAGCGCTACGGCCTCGGCGACCGGAGGCGCTACGCCCTCATCCGCAGCGGGGTCAAGCTCTCGGACTTCCGTCTCCTGGCCGGCGAGCGGGCGCGGATACGGACGGCGATCGGAGCGGGCGGCGGGGGCCCCCTGGTCGTGGGTGTCGGCAACCTCAAGCCCCAGAAGAACGCGGCGGACTTCCTGCGCGTCGCACGTCGTGTCGTGGGTCGCGTCCCGGACGCGAGCTTCGTATTCATCGGCGACGGCCCGCTGCGCTCCGCGATCGAAGCCGAGGCGGCGGCGAGCGGGCTCGGCGGCAGGCTGCGGCTGTTGGGCTGGCGCCGGGACGTCGCCCGGATACTCGGGGCCGCGGACGTCTTTCTCCTGACGTCGCTTTGGGAAGGCCTGCCGCGATCCCTGGTCGAGGCGATGAAGACCGGACTCCCCTGCGTCTGCTATGCCGTGGACGGCGTGCGGGACGTGATCGAGGACGGCGAGAACGGGTTCGCGGCGCCGGCCGGCGACTGGGAGACCCTCGCCCGGCGCGTGGAAGAGCTCCTGAGAAGCTCCAGCCTGCGCGGGACGATGGGCGCGAAGGCTTCCGAGAGCATCGGTCCGGAGTTCGATATCGACGAGATGGTGCGCCGGCAGGAGCGCCTCTACGACGAATGCCTCGCCCGATCGTCCGGGCCCGCGACGCCGGCCGCGGCCGTGGGACCATGAGCCGCCCGTTCCGGAACCCCCTAGGGATGGTGCTTTCCGGAGGGGGTTCCCTCTGCGCCTGGCAGGCCGGCTGCCTGGACCGGCTGGCGTCGGCCCACGGCATCGAGCTCGACCACGTGCTCGGTTTCAGCATCGGCTCGCTCAACGCCGCCGCCTACAGCCTCAACAGGATGGAGCTCCTGGCGGAGACATGGCGGCGCGTCGACGCGGCGCGCATCCTGCGCCTTTCGCCGCGCTTTTCGCCGCCGAGCCTCTTCGGAAACGAGTCGATCCGGGAGATCATATCCCGCGGAGGCGGCGAGCGACGGGCCCGGCGGGACGCGCGTTGCGAGCTCACCGTTGTCAGCACGTGCCGCGAGGACGGCGCCCGCGTCTACGCGCGCTACACCCCGGGGGGGCGTGGCGGCTGGGACGCGCCGATCGGCGCCCACCTGGTCGCGAGCTGCTCGGCCCCGGGCATCCTGCCCCCGGTCCGGCTCCGGACCGGCGAATACGTCCGGTCGTGCGTCGACGGAGGCGCCCGGGGCGGCCAGCCGATGAGCTTCGCGGCGCTCGGACGCTGCCGGGACGTGATCGTCCTGCAGACCGTCCGCCCCGACGAGCTCGACCGCAGGCGCGGGTTCGGCCTGTTCCCCGGCCGAGATCAGCGGGCGCGCGAGACGATCCAAGGCCTGGTGAGCGGGGGGCTGCGCGCCTTCGAGGGGATCCCGGATCCGCCGAGGGTATTCCGGGTCTACCCTTCGCGGCCCCTCGAATACTCCATGCTCCGCTTCCGGGGCAAAGACTGCGGGCCCGCGATGCGGCTCGGCGTTTCCGACGCCGATTCCTTAATAAGGATGCCCTGCCGCTTCCTGGCGTAGGCGTCCCTCCCGTGCGGGATGTCAGCAGTCCCCCCCGCGGGGGGATGCTTACGTAGGGGGGTAGCCCCCGGTCAAGCGGTCCCCTGCGGGGGACCGCTTGCTGGCCCCCACCCACATACGCATCCCTCCCCGTAGGGAAGGGATGCGTGCTTGATTGCAGACATGTCCGCAAAATGCTACTTTATCCTCAAATTTTCCGCATATTCGGAGAGGGCAAGGTCAAGGCGCGCACAGGGCCCGGAGGGCCCAGCGCCGCGCCCTATCAGGAAAGGAGTGTGAGGCTGGCAGTCCCGCGGCCCGCGGGGCTGTCGCGGCCTGAAGATAATCGAGCCATGGCTGGGCCGTCCGTGCACCTGAGCATCCTCGTCCCCGTCTACAACGAGGAGGAGAATCTTGCCGAGCTGGGCCGGGAGATCCGGGAGGCCCTCCCCGGGCTGGACTACGAGGTCGTCCTGGTGGACGACGGCTCGACCGACGGGTCCTTCCGGGAGATCCGCAAGCTCGTCGACTCCGACGGCCGTTTCCGCGCCGTGCGCCTGGGGACGAACTTCGGCCAGACGGCCGCGATGGCCGCGGGGATCGCCCACGCGCGCGGGGAGGTCATCGGGTGCCTGGATTCGGACCTGCAGAACGATCCGCGAGACATCCCCGCGATGCTCGAGAAGCTGGACGAAGGATACGACGTGGTGAGCGGCTGGCGCAAGCGCCGGCAAGATAAGTGGCTGACGCGTCGCCTGCCGTCTCAGGCCGCGAACTCCATCATCTCCCGGGTGACGGGCGTCCGCCTTCACGATTACGGCTGCACGCTCAAGCTTTACCGGGCGGAGTATCTTAAGGGCCTGCGCATCTACGGGGAGATGCATCGCTTCATCCCGGCGTTCGCCGGGTTCTGCGGGGCGCGCATCGCGGAGATGGTCGTCAACCACCGCCCGCGGACGCGGGGAGAATCGAAATACGGGCTCTCGCGGACCTTCAAGGTGGTCCTGGACCTCATGACGGTCAAATTCATGGACGAATACCTGTCCAAGCCGAACTACCTCTTCGGCGGGGGCGGCGTGTTGATGATCCTGCTCGGCGGCGCGATGGCGGCCGTGACCCTCTACAAGAAGTTCTGTCTGGGTGTATTCGTGAAAGACCAGCCCCTGTTCATGGTGTCCATCTTCTTCGGCCTTGTGGGTGTCCAGCTGGTTCTGATGGGGTTGCTGGCCGAGATCCTGGTCCGGATCTATTATGACGTGCGCGAGAAGCCGACCTACTTCGTGCGGGAGCGCCTGAACATCGAATGACCGGCTGCGGAGCGAACCTGAAGTTCTCCGTTCGGGAGATCCGGGAGCGCGGCGGCCTGGAGGTCTCTCTGAGCGTCCTCCCCGCCGATCTGTTCTCGGAGCCGCCGAGCGGCGCGATGCCGGGGGGGCCTTTCGCGGCGGGGCTGGAGTTCTCGGTCGGGGGCGATTGCATCCTCCTTCAGGCGTGCCTGGCGGGCTCGTGGACGGTGGCGTGCGGCCGCTGCCTCGCCGAGCACCGCGTCGCGTTCGAGGCCGAGATGGACGAGACCTACGCGCTCGCGCTGGAGACCATCGACATCCGGGAGGACCTGCGGCAGACCGCGCTCCTGGAGCTGCCGCAGCGCTCTCTTTGCCGTCCCGACTGCGAGGGCCTGTGCTCGCAGTGCGGGAAGAACCTGAACGAAGGCCCCTGCGGATGCGGGAGCCCGCGCCCCGCCGCTTTCGAGGCGCTCAAGAAGCTCAAGGAGTAATACCATGGGGAATCCCTACCGAAAACACACGGCCCACCGCCGGGACACCCGTCGCGCCCAGAACTGGAAGCTGGACGTGGGCGGCTCCAGCAAATGCTCGAACTGCGGAGAGCTGCACACCCCTCACCGGGTCTGCCGGCACTGCGGATTCTACGACGGCAAGCTCGTCGTCCCGACGAAGGTCAAGAAGTCCAAGAAAGAGCAGGCCGAGGGTTCGGGGGAGAAGCAGGAGTAGCGATGCGCGTCGCCGTCGACGCGGCGGGCGCGGGATCGTTCCGGTGCATCGTGGAGGGCGCTCTCCGGGCGGCAAGGGAGGAGGGCCACGAGGTCCTGCTCTTCGGTCCGGAGGAGGCCTTGCGCGGGGAGCTGCGTCTGCTCGGCGCGGACGGAGACGGCGCGACCGACCGAGGGATAACCCGAGGAAGTGTGACCGAGCCCTTATGCGAGGAAATGCCGCTTCCAGACGCTGTTGGGAAGCGGCCCGCCTCCGAGGCTTTGGGCGCGGCCTCCGGGATATCGGTCCACGACGCCCCGAACGTCGTCTCGGCGGACGAGGATCCATCGGCGGCGTGCAGGGAGAAACCGGACGCCTCAGTCATGCGCGCCGCCGAAAGCGTCGCGGACAAACGGGCCGACGCGCTCGTTTCCGTCGCGGAGCCGGCCGTCGTCGTGGCGGCGTCGTTGTGGCACATGAAGCGCGTGCGCGGCGTCCTGAAGCCCGCCTTGGCGTGTCCGTTGCCGTCGCGCGGCGGAAGCAGCCTGCTGGTGGACGCCGGCGCGTGTATCGAGTGCAAGCCCTGGCACCTGCTGCAGTTCGCGCTCATGGGCGCCGTCTACGCCCATCGCGCGGGAGGGATCGCCCGTCCGTCGGTGCGGATGCTGGTCGCCGGGACGGTGGAGGGGGGCGGGGGAGAGCTTGTCCGCGAGGCGCTGCCCCTGCTCAAATACTCCGGGATAGATTTCCGGGGAACGATGCGGGCGGACGAGATCCCCACGGGGGCCGCGGACGTGATCGTCACCGACGGGGCCACCGGCGACATCATCGTGAGACTCATGCGGGGGTTGTCGGACGCGTATTCCGAAATGCTAAAATCGGAAATCGGATCGGGCCTGGCCGCCAGGATGGGCGGCACGCTGGCGCGGGGCGCCTTACGCCGGGTCGAAACGGCTCAAGGCGCCATAGGAGCGGGCGGAGAGCCGCTCTTGGGAGTCGGAGGGCCGGCGGTCCTTTGCCGGGACCCGGGAGGCCACGAGGCGGTCGCCTCGGCGATCCGCACCGCGGCGCGGCTCGCGGGTTCGGACGTGCACGAGAGGCTGCAAGAGCGTCTCGATGACATCAAGTCGAGCATGGAGTTTGCGAGAACAATCGAATAAGCGAGGGCTATTATGACCGTCGAAGAGAAGACCGCGACACTGGAATCAACGGGCAAGCGACTCAAGGATAAAGTCGCCATCATCACCGGCAGCGCTTTGGGTATCGGACGCGCGACCGCGGAGCGCATGGCTCAGGAGGGCGCGAAAGTCGTCGTCGTGGACTTGGGCGAGGAGGACGTGAAGCGGGTCGCCGATGAGATCGCCTCCAAGTACAACGCCGAGACCCTCGGGGTCGCCGCGAACGTGACCGATAAGGCGGCGTGCGACGCCGTGGTCAAGGCCGCCGTCGAGAAGTTCGGGAAGATCGACGTGCTGGTGAACAACGCGGGGATCACGAAGGACAACCTCCTCATGCGCATGTCCGAGGAGGACTGGGACGCCGTCCTCGGCGTGAACCTGAAGGGGGCCTTCCTCTTCACCAAGGCCGCCATCCGCCCGATGCTTCGGGCGCACGCCGGGCGCATCATCAATATCTCATCGGTCGTGGGCCTGGAGGGGAACGCCGGACAGGCGAACTACGCCGCGTCCAAGGCCGGGGTCATCGGCTTCACGAAGGCCTGCGCGAAGGAGTTCGCCTCGCGAAAGATCTTGGTGAACGCGATCGCCCCGGGTTTCATCCATACGCGGATGACGGACGTCATTCCGGATGAGCCCAAGAAGATGCTGAAGGAGCGCATCGTCCTGGGCCGGATGGGGGAGCCCGTAGAGATCGCGAACGTCGTGGTGTTCCTGGCGTCCGACGAATCTTCCTACATCACCGGCCAGGTGATCGTCGTCGACGGAGGCAGGCAGCTTTGAGCGCGCAGTACTCTGGAGGAATAAACAAGCATGGCTGAGAACAACTACGAGGACAGAGTAAGGAAGATCATCGTCGAGCAGCTGGGAGTGGACGCCGCCGAAGTGACCGCGGCCGCCCATTTCGTCAACGACCTCGGGGCCGACTCTCTCGACACAGTCGAGCTGGTCATGGCCTTGGAAGAGGAGTTCGACACCGAGATCCCGGACGAGCAGGCCGAGAAGATCCAGACCGTCGGCCAGGCGATCGAGTACATCAAGGCCAACGCGAAGAAGTGACCTCAGGCCTCCCCGATGGGAGGCCTGCGCCGGTGGGGGGATAGCCCTTATGGATGAGGGCCCCCCCCGGAGGGCGGCGGCCCCCGCGGGGGCTGTCAGGATGTCCATAGAGGACGCGATCGGCTATCGCTTTCGCGACGATCGGCTCCTTCGAGAGGCCGTGACGCACAAGTCGCGCGCCTACGAGAAGGGGACGAGCGAGCACAACGAGCGCCTGGAGTTCCTCGGCGACAGCGTGCTGGCGGTGGTGGTGGCCCGTGTCCTCTTCGACGAGTATCCCGGCGAGGACGAGGGGCGCCTGTCCAAGAGGAAGGCGGCGCTCGTCTCTCGGCCCACGCTGGCGGGTTGGGCCGACCGCATCGACCTGGGCCGGTATGTTCTTTTGGGCTCGGGCGAGGAGGCGACCGGCGGGCGCCGGCGCCCGAGCATACTCGCCAACGCCCTCGAGGCCCTGATCGGCGCCGTCTATGTCGACGGGGGTTTCGCGGCGGCCAGCCGGGTCATCCACGCCTGCTTCCTCGACGAGAGGGACGCTTTCGTCGAGAGGGATTTCAAGAGCCGTTTCCAGGAGATGGTGCAGAAGCGGCACAAGGTCCCGCCGGAGTATGTCCTGGTGAAGGCCAGCGGACCCGAGCACGACAAGACCTTCTCGGTCAAGGTGCGGATGGGGTCGCGCATCTATGGCACCGGGCACGGCAAGACCAAGAAGGAGGCGGAGCAGGCGGCGGCCAGCGACGCTTTGAAGCGATTCAAGCGCTTATAATAGGAGAGAAGCCATGGACTATGGACTGACCGAAACCCAGAAGGAGATCGTCGCCCTAACAAGGGAGGTCGCGGAGAAGAAGCTCAAGCCGGTCCGGGCGAAGTACGACGAGAGCGAAGAGTTCGCGTGGGAGGCCATCGAGGAGATCCGGAAGGCGGACCTCTTCGGGGTCTATCTGCCCGAGGAGTACGGCGGCCTCGGCGGAGGCAACTTCGAGCTGATCCTCGTCGCCGAGCAGCTCTCGCGGGTCTGCTCCGGGGTGGCCCTTTCCGCGATGACCTCGTCGCTGTGCGCGCTGCCGATCCTCCTGTTCGGGAACCCCGACCAGCGCAAGCGCTTCTTGACCCCTCTGGCCTCGGGCGAGAAGATCGGCGCCTTCTGCATCACGGAGCCCGGCTCCGGGTCGGACGCCACGTCCATGAAGGCGACGGCCGTGCTGGACGGCGACCATTACGTCCTCAACGGGGTCAAGAACTTCTGCTCCTCGGGAGAGGTGTCCGAGATCTACACCATTTTCGCGAGCACGAACCCGAAGCGGGGCGCGCGCGGCATCAGCGCCTTCGTCGTGGAGAAGGGCACGCCGGGATTCTCCTTCGGCAAGAAGGAGTTGAAGATGGGCATCCGGGCCAACCCGACCTACGAGCTCGTCTTCCAGGACTGCCGCGTCCCCAAGGAGAACCTCCTCGCCAAGGAGGGCCACGGGCTCTTCGTGGCCCAGGGGACCTTCGACCTGTCGCGCCCCGGCGTCGGCGCCCAGGCCCTGGGCATCGCCCAGGGGGCGCTCGACGAGACGCTTTCCTACATCCGCCAGCGCAAGCAGTTCGGGGTCCCGATCTCGAGCTTCCAGGCGATCGGGCACATGATCGCCGATTGCGCCACGCAGATCGAGGCGGCCCGTTCGCTGCTCTATAACACCGTACGCTGCATGGACGGCGACCTGGTCCCGGCCGTGAAGATGGCCGTGAAGGAGGGGATCACCGTGAACGCGGCGATGAAGAAGCTCGGCGCCGGGCGCTGGACCAAGGAGTCGGCGATGGTCAAGGTGTTCTGCTCGGACACGGCGATGAAGGTGGCCACCGACTGCGTCCAGATGTGCGGAGGCATCGGCTACATGCGCGACTTCCCTGTCGAGAAGTACATGCGCGACGCCAAGATCACCCAGATCTACGAGGGGACGAACCAGATCCAGCGCAATGAGATCGCGATGATGATCATCAAGGAGGCGGCCTCCGGCGCGAAGCGCGAGGCCGTGGCGGCCTGATGGCGCTCAACATCTTCGTATGCGTCAAGAGGACGCCCGCCTCCACGAGCGTCGCCCTGGACTCCCAGACCGGGCAGGTCAAGACCCAGGGCCTTCCGCACGCCATAAACCCCCTCGACGAGTACGCCGTCGAAGAGGCCCTCCGCATCAAGGAGAAGGTCGCGGGGTCCAAGGTCTGCGTTCTCAGCGCCGGCGGGCCGGAGTCGGACCAGGTCGTCCGCGCGGCGCTCTCGGTCGGCTGCGACGAGGGAGTCCTGGTGTCGGATCCGGCGTTCGCGGGCTCCGACACGTGGGCGAGCTCCCACATCCTCTCGCGGGCTCTCAAGAAGCTCGGGGAGGACAAGGGGGGCATCCACCTGGTGCTCTTCGGGAAGCAGACCAGCGACGGGGAGTCCGGCCACATGACCGCGGAGGTCGCCGCGTGGCTGGGCGTCCCGAGCGTGACGTCCGTGCGCAAGATCGTCGAGATCTCGGACTCGGAGATCGTCGTCGAGCGCCTTACGGAGGACGGAGTGGACACCCTGAAGCTCAAGCTCCCGGCGGTCGTCGGCGTCACGAAGGAGATCAACGAGCCTCGGTTGCCGTCTTTGAGGGGGAAGATGGCGGCCCGGAAGGCCCAGGTCCCCAAATGGGGCGCGGCGGAGCTCGGCATCGAGGCCGGGGCGGTCGGCAAGAGCGGCTCGCTGACGGAAGTGGTCGATCTCTCCCCGGTCCCGTCGCGGCCCGCAGGCGCCGTGATCCCGGGAGAGACGCCCGAGGAGAAGGCGAAGCACCTGGCCGAGAAGCTGAAGGAAGCGAAGCTGGTTTAGGGGGGCATCATGGGTGACTACGAAGGGAAGGGGATTTGGTGCATCGCGGAGACCCGTCGCGGGAGCATCGCTCCCACCATATTCGAGCTGCTGAGCGCCGCGCGCAAGATCGCCGGCGCCCGCGGGTCGGAGACGGTCACGGCCGTCCTGGTCGGGAAGGGGCTCGCTCAGTCGGCGAGCGAGGTCGCCGAACGGGGCGCCGATCGGGTCCTGACGCTCGAGCATGACGCGCTGGCGGACTTCCTCGACGAGGCCTACTCCGCGGCCCTGGCGAAAGCGGCCGAGGCCGAGAAGCCCCGGACGATCCTGCTTCCGGCCACGATCTACGGCCGGTCCCTCGCGCCGCGGCTCGCGGTGGCGCTCAAGTCGGGCCTGGGGGCGGAGGCCATCGGCATCGAGGTCGACGACCAGAAGCGGCTGGTGCTCACGCGTTCATCGTACGCCGGCAACGTGATCGCGAAGGTCCTGGTCAAGGCGGTCTCGGGCCCGGAGATGGCGACGGTGCGCCCCATGGCCTTCGAGCGCAGCGGGAAGTCCGGCGTGAAGGCCGAGATCGCCGGGGCGGACGTCGATCCGGCGTCCTGGTCGCTCAAGAGCGAGTTCGTCTCGTCTAGCCCCGACGAATCCGGCGAGATCGACATGGGGGGCGCCGAGAGGATCGTCGCCGGGGGACGCGGGCTGGGGAAGGCGGAGGGCTTCGAGCTGCTCCGCAAGCTGGCCAAGTCCCTCGGCGCGGCCGTCGGCGCGAGCCGAGCGGCCGTCGACGCGGGCTGGATCCCGTACAAGCACCAGGTCGGCTTGACCGGACGCTCGGTTCGGCCGAAGCTCTACGTGGCGTGCGGCATCTCGGGCCAGATCCAGCACCTCGCGGGGATGAACTCGAGCGACATCATCGTGGCGGTCAACACCGATCCGGACTGTCCGATGATGAAGCTGGCCACGTACGCGGTCCAGGGCGACGTTTACAAGGTCGTCCCGGCGTTCCTGGACGAGCTCCAGCGCCTCCGCGGCGAGGGCGGCCCCGCGTCCGAGAAGCAGCCCGAGGGCGTGTCGGCCCAGGCCGGCTGATCCGGAGGAATTTGGTACAATAGCCGCCTGTTGGCGCGGTAGCTCAGGGGTTAGAGCGGGCGTTTCATAAGCGCTAGGTCGGAGGTTCAACTCCTCCCCGCGCCATTCGGGATTTTTCGAGAGACCGGGCGTAAGGAGAGATTACATGGGCGAAACGGTGGTCATCGTGAGCAAGATCAAGGCGATGGTGAAGGCCGAAGGCCTGCGGACCGGCGGGGACTTCATCGACGGATTGTCGAGCCGGGTCAACCAGATCGTCTCGGCCGCTGTCGAGAAGGTCAAGACCGAAGGCAAGAAGAAGACCCTCGGAGCCGAGGACCTCTGAGCGCGAGCCCTCCTCCGCGGGTGAGTCGCCGGCCTCTTGATTCGCCGGCGGGAATGGCCTAGGGCCGTTCCTTTTTGTTATAATCCGTTTCCCAATGATCACGTTCCGGGATTTCATGGAGTCGTCCCTCTACGATCCTGAGACGGGATTCTATCCCCATCGGCGCTCTCGCGACGACTTCTACACCGCCCCCGAGCTGCATCCGGCCTTCGCCGAGGTCCTCGCCGGCGAGATCGCGGCGCGGCTGCACGCCGTCGCCGAGGCGCGGCCCGCAGCGCCTCTCTTCATCGTGGAGATGGGATCGGGCGACGGCGCCTTGGCCCGGCAGGTCCTCGGCGCTCTCAAGGAGAACCATCGGCGATGGTTCTGCCGGGCGCGCTACGTCCTCGTCGAGCGCGTCGAGAGCGCCCTGCTGGAGAGCATCTTTTCGCTTCAGGATGTCGGCGCGCAGCTCTTGGGCTACAGCCGCCTCGATGAGATCCAGCCCCTCTGCGGGGTCCTCTTCTCGAACGAGCTCGTCGACGCGATGCCGGTCCACCTGCTCGAGAAGCGCGACCGGGAGATGCGCGAGGTGTTCGTCGACAGGCGGTGTGGACGGGGCCGCTGCCTGGGCGCGCGGCTCGGCATCCCTTCGAGGCGGGAGCTCTCCGACGCGGCGCGCAGGGTCGGCCCCTCCCTGCCGGAGGGCGGCCGGCACGCCGTCAGCCTCGAGGCGCGGACCTGGATGCGGACGGTCGCGCGCGTGCTCAAGGCGGGCTCGGTGATCACGGTGGACTACGGGAAGCGCTTCGCGCCGCGCGCGCCGAACCCTCCGCGGTCGTTCTACCGCCACACGACCGGCGACGACATTCTGGCCCGGCCCGGCCGGCAGGACCTCACGGCGTCCGTCGATTTCTCGCAGCTCATCGCCGAGGGAGAGCGTCGCGGGCTGCGGACAGCCTCCTACACGACCCTCGGACGATTCCTCCTGGAGCGCGGCATCCTTCAACGCATGCCGTCCGGGATGTGCGCCGCCGCCTTCGCCGAGCGCTCGCGGATCAAGACCCTGTTCCATCCGGAAGGGATGGGGGACGTCTTCAAGGTGCTGGTCCAGGAAAAGGGACTGCTGCCATGACCGAGCATATTGCGTGGTTTCGGCTGAGTGCCTCAACCATTCCCTCGCGTTTGGCCGCAAACGCTTCGGTCACAGGAATGGTCGCATCGGATTTTGTTGGAGAGCGACCATGATGCTGGACTACGTGACGATCTTCGCTTTCGCGCTCGTCGCCATGCTTTTCGCCGCCGTGTCGATGATCGGCGCGCAGCTGGTGCGGCCGAAAGTCGCGGACCCGATCAAGCAGACCACCTACGAATGCGGCATGGAGGCCATCGGCTCGACGGAGATCAAGACGAACATCCGGTTCTACGTCTTCGCCCTCCTGTTCGTGATCTTCGACGTGGAGGTCCTCTTCGTCTACCCCTGGGCGGTGACCGTGCGCGAGATCGGCCCGATCGCCCTGGTGGAGATGCTGATATTCCTCGCCATCCTCTTCGTCGGGCTCGTCTACGCCTGGGGCAAGGGAGCGCTGGAGTGGGACATGCCGATGCAAAAGGGTATCCCGGAGGCCGCCGATGGGCGTCGTACTCGATAAGGTTCCCGGCGTCTGCGGGGTCTTGCCCGGCGGGGCGGGGCTCCTCGCGCGCGTCGACGACCTGATCAACTGGAGCCGCAAATCGTCCATGTGGCCGGTGACGTTCGGCCTCGCCTGCTGCGCGATCGAGATGATGGGCGCCTACGCCGCGCGTTTCGACCTCGACCGGATGGGCATATTTCCGCGGCCGAGCCCGCGTCAGGCGGACCTCATCATCATCGCCGGGACGGTCGTCAAGAAGATGGCCGACCCGATCATCCAGATCTATCACCAGATGCCGGAGCCGCGCTTCGCGATATCGCTGGGCAGCTGCTCGAACTGCGGAGGGCCGTATTACGACTCCTACGCGGTGGTAAAGGGCGTCGACAAGATCATCCCCATCGACGTGTACGTGGCCGGCTGTCCGCCCCGGCCGGAGGCCTTGGTCTACGGCCTGCTGCAGCTGCAGAAGAAGATTGAGGGGATGAAGCTCAAGGAGACCCGCGGGGCGACCTCCCGTCAGGAGATCGGCCCCCGCCGCCAGCCATGACCGAGCATAGCGCAGGAAATGGTCGCATCCGAGGTCGTTGGAGAGCGACCATGACCGAAGTTTTGACGCGAGAGCATCTGGAAGCCAAGTTCGCCGCCAAGTTCCCCGATGCGGGGAAGGCCGATCCGGAGGTGAAGGACTATCTCACCATGCGCCTGGCCTCCGCCGAGGAACTGGCGCCCGTGGTCGAGTGGCTGAAGGGCGAGATGGGCTTCGGCTATCTGGACATGGTGACCGCGGTCGATTGGCACGGCCCGGTCGACCTGAAGGGGTATATCCGGGAGCCCAATCCGAACGTGTTCCGGCCGGACGGAGAGGTCCCCGCGGTCCTGCCTCCGCGCAAGGGCGCGAACGTCGCCTACCGGGACGCCATCGAGCTCGTCTACTGCCTGACGAACCTGGACGCGAGGCTCAAGGTCTTCCTCAAGGTCGACGTCCCGCGCGACGGCGGGCGGGCCCCGAGCCTGGCGCGGCTCTTCGACTCGGCCGACTGGCAGGAGCGCGAGGTATTCGACCTGCTGGGGGTCGCCTTCGAGGGCCACCCGAACCTCAAGAAGATCCTGACGCCCGACTTCATGCGGGGCCATCCGCTCCGCAAGGACTACGTGCACGAGGCTGACCGCTTCGACTGACCCTAGCGCACTGTGACGATGGAGAAAACAAAGCCCGCGACCAAGTCGACGCTGAAGTCGGACCAGATGTTCGTCAACCTGGGTCCGCAGCACCCGAGCACCCACGGGGTCCTCCGGATCGGGCTGACCCTGGAGGGAGAGGTCATCGTCAAGGCCGAGCCCGAAGTGGGCTATCTGCACCGGGGGACCGAGAAGCTCTGCGAGATCCGGGGTTACCCTCAGTGCGTCGTCCTGTCGGACCGCTGGGACTACGTCTCCGCGATGACGAACAACCTGGTCTTCTGCCTCGCGACCGAGAGGCTGATGGGCGTCGAGGTCCCGGAGCGCGCCGGCCATCTGCGCGTCGTCATGTGCGAGCTCAACCGCATCGCCAGCCACCTTCTGTTTCTCGGCACCTACGGGATCGACCTGGGGGCCTTCACGCCGTTCCTGTACGCCTTCCGCGAGCGCGAGATGATACTCGACCTCTTCGAGTCGGCGTGCGGCGCGCGGCTGACCTACAACTACATCCGTCTGGGGGGCGTTATGAAGGACCTCCCCAAGGACTGGATGGCCAAGTGCCGCGAGTTCCTCGATCACTTCAAGCCCCGGCTCGTGGAGTACGACGAGCTGCTGTCCTTCAACCCGATCTTCCTGGACCGCACGAAGACGGTCGGCTTGGTCTCCGGCGCGAAGGCTCTGGCGTGGGGGCTCTCGGGGCCGAACCTGCGCGCCTCGGGGGTGAGCTACGACATCCGGAAGTCCGAGCCCTACTGCACGTACGGGCGCTACGATTTCGAGGTCCCGACCGGGAAGGACGGCTCCTGCTGGGACCGCTACTACTGCCGCGCGCGGGAGATGCGCGAGTCTGTGAAGATCGTCGAGCAGGCCCTGGACATGCTGCCCGAGGGCCCGACGATGGGGAAGGGCATCGCGAAGATCCCGAAACCGCCGCCGGGGGAGGCCTACGCCCACATCGAGGCCTCCCGCGGCAATCTCGGGATCTACCTCGTCTCGGACGGGAACTTCTACCCGTATCGCGTCCACGTCCGAGCCCCGAGCTTTCTGAACACGGCCATCCTCCAGGAGATCTTGATCGGCAAGAAGATCGCCGACGTCGTCGCGATCCTCGGGTCGATCGACATCGTCCTCGGAGAGGTGGACCGCTGAGGCCCGCATGAGCGAACCGGGCAATCAAGAGATCAAGAAGCCCTCGGCCGCGAAGCCGCCGGCGCGCAAATACCCCGACCCGGTATTCAACGAGGTTCAGGGCCGCCTGCTGCACGGCACGCGTCTTTGGCCGACGGAGCTCTGGCCCGACCGCTGGGCCCTTCCCCGCTATCGCAACGGCGCTCTGATCCTGGCCGGGATCGTCCTGGCGGGCATCGCCGCGGCCGCGATCATCGGCGAGCTGGGCCGCATCGGCGGGCCGCTGTGGGCCTGGATCGAGGGGACGGCCGACGATGTCGGGCTGCCTCCGGCCGTGGCCCAGGGCGTCTGGGCTCTGCTCAAGGTCGCCCTCGTTCTCGGCGTCGTGGCCGCCAGCCCGATCCTCATCGTCTGGTGGGAGCGCAAGATCTCCGCGCACATGCAGTCGCGCTTCGGCCCCATGTACACGGGAGGCTTCCACGGCTGGCTGCAGACGATCGCCGACGGCATCAAGCTGTTTTTGAAGGAGAACATCACTCCCCTGGTCGCCGACAAATGGGTGCACCGCCTGGCGCCGGCGGTGGTGGTGGCCCCGGCGCTGCTCGCCTTCGCTCCGGTGTCGTTCGGCAATGACCTGGCGGCCGCCGATATCGACGTGGGGGTCGTCTACGTGTTCGCGATGGCGGGCGTCTCCGTGGTGGGCATCATGATGGCCGGCTGGGGGTCGGGCAACAAGTACGCGCTTCTGGGCGGGCTGCGCTCGGTGGCCCAGCTCGTGAGCTACGAGCTGCCGAGGACCTTCTCGGTCGTCCCGGTCCTGATGCTGGCCGGCACGCTCAATCTCACGCGGATCGCCGAGGCGCAGCACGGCTACTGGCTGGGCTTCTTTCCCAAGTGGTTCATCTTCTACCCCGTGGTCGGCCAGCTGGCCTTCCTCATCTTCCTCATAGCCTCGGTGGCGGAGACGAACCGCATCCCGTTCGACCTCCCCGAGGCGGAGTCGGAGCTGGTGGCCGGCTTCCACACGGAGTACTCGGGCATGAAGTTCGCCTTGTTCTTCATGGGCGAGTACGCCTACGTCCTGCTGTCGTGCTGTCTGGCGGCGGCCTTCTTCCTCGGCGGGGGCGCCGCGCCGTTGCCGGTGCTCGCCTTCATCCCGAGCTGGGGGTGGTTCCTCGCCAAGGTCGTGGCGCTCGTCTTCTGCTTCCTCTGGTTCCGCTGGACCTTCCCGCGGTTCCGGGTCGACCGGCTCATGGACTTCAACTGGAAGTTCCTGCTGCCGTGGTCGTTCGCCAATATCGCTTTCGCCGGCGCCTACATGGTGTTCTGATGCGGGCCTACTTCGGGGAGATCTTTTCCGCCTTCGTCGGCCTGCTCAAGGGGCTGCGCGTGACCTTTCTCACGATGCTGAAGCCCGCGATCACCGTCCAGTACCCGACCGAGAAGCTGGTCCCCTACGAGGGCTTCCGCGGCGTGCTGCTCTACGACGCCGAAGCCTGCATCGCGTGCAACTTGTGCGCGAAGGCGTGTCCCTCCGCCTGCATCCAGGTCGAGCCCGCCAAGAACGAGCAGGGGCGCCGGATCGCGAAGGCGGCCTGGTACTCGATCGACTTCGGCAAGTGCAACTTCTGCCGTCTCTGCGAGGAGGCCTGCGCGTCGAAACCCAGGGCGCTTTGGCACTCGCTCGATTACGAGCTCGTCTTCTTTCGCCGCGAGGAGATGGTCCGCTACTGGAAGCAGGGGTTCGATTATCTAGGCAAGGTCGCCGCGGCTGAGGCCGGCGAATTCAAGGAGCCCGAGGGGCAGGTCCGGATCCAGAGCGTTCCGGGACGCTGCAAATACTGAGGGGACCCGCGATTATGGAACATGTGGCTTTCTACGTGTTTGCGGCCGTGACGCTGGTGGCGGCCGTCTGCGTCGTCCTGCTCCGGAACGTGCTGCATTCCGCGCTGATGCTCGGCCTGGCCCTGGCGGGGGTGGGCGGGCTCTTCGCCACGCTGGGAGCCGACTTCCTGTTCGCCGCGCAGATCCTCATCTACGTCAGCGGCGTCGCCGTCCTGGTGCTCTTCGTCGTCATGCTCTCCGGACGCGCCTCGGAGCTGAGCCTGCGCCAGACCAACGACCAGTGGCTCGCGGCGCTGCTGATCTGCGGCGTCACGCTGTGGGGGATGTGGCGCTACATCGCGGCCTTCGGCGAGGTCCGGGCGGGGGCCCCGCCGGAGCCGACGACGGCTTCCCTGGGGCGCATCCTGATGGGCGAGTTCTCCGTTCCCTTCGAGCTGGCGTCGTTGATCCTCGTGGCCGCGCTCGTCGGCGCGGTCGTCTTCACGATCCCGGAGCCGGGCGGGGGCCCGGGCGAGGGGGAGCCCCGATGACCCTCTCTTACTACATGTTCGTCGGCGCGCTGCTCTTTTTGATCGGCCTCTTCGGCGCCCTGACCCGGCGCAACATCATCGGGATACTGATGGGCATCGAGCTGATGTTCAACGCATCCAATCTCAACCTCGTCGCCTTCAACCGCTTTTTGCATCCCGAGCACATGCTAGGCAACGCGGTGGCCCTGTTCACGATCGCCGTGGCCGCCGCCGAGATCGTGGTGGGCCTGGCGCTCGTCGTCGCGATCTACCGCAACATGAACACCGTCTACGCCGAGGACATCAATCTGCTCAAGGGCTGATATGCTGGAACACGTCTACTGGATACCGCTGATCCCGCTGCTCGCCTCGGTGATCATCCTTTTCGGGGGAAAGGAGTCCCCCGACTCCAAGATGCCGCTGGTCGGGATCACGGCCATGGGCTGGTGCATGCTCCACTCGGCCTATCTGTTCTACGCCGCGCTCACGCACCGGCTGGTCCTTCCCTACTCCAAGGCGATCCCGTGGTTCAGCTTCGGCGAGTACGAGATGTCCCTCGGGGTACTCATCGACGGTCCCGCCGTGACGCTCCTTTTCGTCGTCACGCTGGTCAGCTTCCTGGCCCAGGTATACTCCTTGGGCTACATGCACGGAGACAAGCGCTTCAAGCGCTACTTCGCCTACATGTCCTTTTTCACGGCCTCGATGCTCGGCTTGGTGGTCTCCTCCAACCTGCTGGTGGTCTTCGCCTGCTGGGAGCTCGTCGGGGTCTCGTCCTACCTGCTGATCGGCTTCTGGTTCGAGAAGCCGGGCCCGGCCTACGCGGGGAAAAAGGCCTTCATCACGACGAAGCTGGGCGACCTGGGATTCATGGCGGGGCTTCTTCTCCTCTTCGCCCATACCGGCACCTTTGACCTGAGCATGCTGGCCTACCGCGCGGAGCTGGGGCAGGAGTACCTCTCTTTGGAGGTCGCGACGATCACGGGGCTGCTGTTTTTGTGCGGCGCGGCCGGCAAGTCGGCCCAGGTCCCGCTCTTCATCTGGCTGCCGGACGCGATGGAGGGCCCGACCCCGGTCTCGTGCCTCATCCACGCCGCCACCATGGTGGTGGCCGGCATCTACCTGATCGCCCGCGTCTACTTCATCTACGCGGCCGCGCCGCTCGCGATGGCGGCGGTGGCCTGGATGGGCCTCTGCACGGCCTTCCTGGCGGCGACCATGGCGATCACGGCCTACGACATCAAGCGGGTTCTGGCCTTCTCGACGATCAGCCAGCTCGGCTACATGATGATGGGGATGGGAGTGCTCGGCTACACGACCGGGCTGTTCCACCTGACGACACACGCTTTCTTCAAGGGCCTGCTCTTCCTCGGCGCGGGCTCGGTCATCCACGCCGTGCACACCAACGACATGCGCGAGATGGGCGGGCTCTCGCAGAAGATGCCGACGACCTTCCTGACGATGACCGCCGCGACGCTCGCGATCGCCGGGTGTCCGTTCCTGTCGGGCTGGTACTCGAAGGAGGCCATCCTCCACGCCGCCTACGTGCACAACAAGGGCATGTGGTTCGTCGGCCTGGTGACGGCCGGCATCACGACGTTCTACATGTTCCGGCTCGTCTTCATGACCTTTCTGGGCAACTCGCGCGACCACCACAGGTGGGAGCATGCCCAGGAGTCGCCCGCCGTCATGACCGTCCCGCTCTGGATATTGGCCGTCCTGTCGGTCGGGGCGGGCTTCCTGCTCAACTATAACGGCGTTTTCGAGGGGCTGGTGCAGTTCGATGTGCCGCACGGGATGGCTGAAGAGCACCACGCGCCCGGCTGGCTGGGCGCGGCGGCGGTCGCCGTCTTCCTGATCGGCGGGGGCCTGGCCTACAAGCTGTACGGTTCGGGCGAGTTCTCGCTGGCGCGCTCCTTGCGGGAGCGCTTCTCCTGGGCCGTCGAGACCCTGGAGAAGCGCTACTATTTCGACGATTTCTTCCTCTGGCTGGTCTCCCTGGCGGACAAGCTCGCCGCCGCGTGCGCCTGGGTCGATGACCGCATCATCGACGCCATCTTCATCGACGGATGGGCCCTGCTCACGCGCACCGTCGCGGAGATCCATGCCTTCTTCGACGATTTCTTCATCGACGGCGCCGTCGACGGGCTCGGCACGCTCACGGAGGACGCCGGCTGGGGTCTGCGCCGGCTCGTTCGCGGCTATGTCCAGGAGTACCTGCTGTACATCGGTCTGGCCGTGAGCATATTTGCCATCTTTCTGATGACGAGGTGATCCCCATATGGGCATTCTGACGCTCATCATCTTCCTTCCGTTTTTCGCGGCCATCGCGATCCTATGCATACCGAAGGAGAAGGTCGTGGCCATCCGCGCGACGGCGGTCGGGGCGACGGCGGCGACCTTCCTCGCGTCGCTGGCCGCGCTGGCGCGCTTCGATCCCGGCACGCTGCAGATGGACACGCTCCGGCTGCAGCTCGTCGAGAAGGTCTCGTGGATACCGACCTTCAACATCCAATACCACCTGGGCGTCGACGGCCTCTCGCTGCCCATCGTCCTGCTGACCACGCTGCTGTGCCTTCTGGCCGCGATCTACTCGCTGAACATCGTCGAGCGGATAAAGGAGTACTGGTTCTGGTACCTGGTCCTCGAGGTCGGCATGCTCGGGGTCTTTTGCTCCCTGGACATGTTCCTGTTCTACATGTTCTGGGAGATCACGCTGGTGCCGATGTACTTCCTCATCGGCATATGGGGCGGCCCGAAGAAAGAGTACGCCGCGATCAAGTTTTTCCTCTTCACCCTGGTCGGCAGCGTGTTCATGCTGCTGGGCATACTCGCCGTCTACTTCGCCTCGGAGCCGCATACTTTGAACATCCTCGAGCTCATGAAGGCCAACGGGGCCTGGTCCCGCGAGTTCCAGATCATCGTCTTCCTGGCCTTCTATCTGGGTTTCGCCGTGAAGATCCCGGCCTTCCCCTTCCATACCTGGCTGCCTCTGGCCCACGTCGAGGCGCCCACGCCGATCAGCGCGATCCTGGCCGGCATCCTGCTGAAGATGGGCGTCTACGGCCTGCTGAGGGTCTCGTATCCGATCCTGCCGGCGGGCTTCGAGTGGTTCCTGCCTTACTTCGTCGTCATCGCGTTCATCAACATCATCTACGGGGCCCTCTGCGCGATGGCTCAAAAGGACATGAAAAAGATGGTGGCCTACTCATCGATCAATCACATGGGCTACTGCATGCTGGGGATGGCCGCCGTATCGTCGATCGGCTTCAACGGCGCGGTGTTCCAAATGATCAGCCACGGCATCATCACCGGGGCCCTGTTCCTCCTGGTGGGAGTCATCTACGACCGGGCCCATACCCGGGACATCGAGGCCTTCGGCGGCCTGGGCGCGAGGGTGCCGGTCTACGCGGGCCTGATGTCGCTCACCTGCTTCGCGTCGCTGGGCCTGCCCGGCCTGGCCGGCTTCATCTCGGAGTTTTTGTGCTTCCTGGGCGCCTTCCCGGCCTGGAAGCTCTGGACCATCCTCTCGGTCTCCGGCATCCTCGTGACGGCCGCCTTCTACCTCCGGATGATCCAGAAGGTATTCCTGGGCCCGCTCAACGAGAAGTGGGCCTCCCTGCCGGACATGACGGCGCGGGAGCTCATCGCCGTGGCGCCGCTGGCGGTGCTCATGGTGGTCTTCGGCGTGTGGCCGAGGCTCGTCCTCGACCTGATGAACCCGACGATCACGTATCTGGCCAAGATGTTCCCGGACATGTTCCAAATGGTCCGCTGACATGCAGAACCTGCACCTGCTCTATCCCGAGATGGGGCTGACCGCCTTCGCGCTGGCCCTGTTGGTGGCCGACCTGTTCCTCCGCGGGCGCCGGGGCGTCCTGCTCTATCACCTCGGCATCCTTTCGGCGGCGGCGGCTCTCGGCATCCTGTGCCTGGCGTACTGGGCTCCGTCCCATTACCAGGGGATCGGCTCGCTCTGGGCGGTGGACCCGCTGAGCTTGTTCTTCAAGGTCCTGATCCTGGGGACGACGATCATGGCGCTGCTGCTGGCCGCGGACTACCGGGCTCCCCGGGCGCACGAGCACCTGGGCACCTTCACGGCCCTGCTGCTGCTTTCGGCCGTGGGGATGATGCTTCTCGTCTCGGCCGTCGACTTCCTGCTCATCTTCCTGGCGCTGGAGCTCGTCTCGATCTCGTCGTTCATCCTCGTGGGATTCGAGCGCAAGGACCTGAAGTCCTCGGAGGCGGCGATCAAGTATTTCCTGATCGGCGCGTTCTCCTCCGCGATCCTCGTCTTCGGGATCTCCCTGTTCTACGGAGCCATCGGCAGCACGAAGCTCCTGGCGATCCACCCGCTCTTCGCCGATCGCTCCTCGATCATGTTCGTCATGGCCTGCCTCCTGATCACCGTGGGATTGGGTTTCAAGGTGTCCATGGTCCCCTTCCACCTGTGGGTGCCCGACGCCTACGAAGGGGCCCCCACGCCCGTGACGGCCTTCCTCTCCGTCGCGCCGAAGATCGCCGCGCTCGCCGTCATGCTCCGCGTCTTCACGTTCCTTGTCCCGCACACGGCTCTGGACCTCACCACGCTCTTCTCGGTCCTGGCGATGCTCACGATGACGGTGGGGAACCTCACGGCGCTCTTCCAGACGAACATCAAGCGGCTCCTGGCCTACTCCTCGATCGCCCAGGCCGGCTACATGCTGATCGGCTTCGTGACGGCGGACCTGCTCGGCCGCGAGGGAGTCCTCATCTACTGCTTCGCCTACCTGTTCATGAACGTCGGCGCCTTCGCCGTGGCCATCGTGGTCGGCAACGATGACGGCTACGAGCTGGAGTCCTACGACGGCCTGGCTAAGCGCAACCTGGGCCTGGCGCTGCTCATGGGGTTCTTCCTGCTGTCGTTGGCGGGCATCCCGCCCATGGCCGGCTTCATCGGCAAGTTCTACCTCTTCGCGGCCGCCGTCAAGGGAGGCTTCTATTGGCTGGCCGTCGTCGCCGTCCTCAACAGCGTCGTATCCATCTACTACTACATGGGGGTCGTCCGCCATATGTTCTTCCATAGTCCGCGCGCGGCCGAGCCGGCTCCGGTGGGGGCGCTGCTCTACTCGACGCTGGCCGTCGCCGCCGTGGGGGTCTTCGTGGTGGGCGTCTATCCCGAGCCGTTCCTGGAGGCCGTGAAGCTCTCGGCGGAGTTCTTTCCGCAGGTCTCCGCGGGCTTCTGATCCGGCGTCTGAAGCTCGAAGCGCTTGGGGCGCTTACACCCCTCGATTCGTGAGAGGCCCTGCCCGCCTGCGGCGGGCGACCCCTTGATAACTCAGCGGTATAAGCGACCGGTTGGCGCTGCGCGCAACCGGCGCTATTGACGGCGCTGGCTGCTTGCCTCACGCGGGGAATCCTGCTATTCTGAGAACGTGAGGTCTTTCCTTCGCGGGCGCGGCGTTCTCCCGGCGCTGGCGGGCTTTTTCGCGCTGTCGGCGCCCCCGGGGGCCCATGCCGATCTCGACTTCGTCCAGGTCCTCCAGGCCCAGACGAGCCGCGGGCGGGAGGGCCTGTTCGGGAAGTCCTGGTTCGAGGTCCGCGGGGACAAGATGCGCGTCGTCTCGGGCTACGCGCGCAAGCTGCGCCGGGACGCGAGCGCCGTCGGTCCCCGCCGGGTCGTCCAGATCCTGGACCTGGGAGCCGACAGCCGCATCCTCCTCTACCCCGGGCGGAAGGCCTACGCCCGCGCCCCGCTCGTGGACGTCGACTACGGCAACCGCATGGCCGGGGTGCTGGACCGCGGCGCGTCCGAATGGCGCATCGCGCGGGCCGAAATCAGGCTGAGCAAGATGCCCCAGACCCGGGAGCTGCTCGGCGCCGAATGCGCGCATTACCACATCGCCGCGACGCTCTCCCTGACGGCTCCGGGGGGGCGCGGGCGGACCGCGCGCATGGAGCAGAACGTCTGGGTGGCGCCCATAGCGGGCGACCTCTCGACCGCGCTTCTTGACCTGATCGGGTTCGAGAACGCCTACCGCAAGGCCACCGGGGGCAGCCTCTCCCCGCTGGACCACGAGCGCTACCAGGTCCGCGAGGCCGCCGCCTATCTCCGTGTCCCGGAGTCGGAGCTTCGGGACGTCGTCGAGCGGGTCCGGCAGCGCTTCCGGGAGCTTCCCAGCTATCCGGTCGCGTCCTCCGTCTCGTGGTGGCGCGGCGGCCCCGTCGACCGGCCCGCGCGGGACGGGGCCCCGCCGCCGGATCCCGGTCGCGGAGAACCCGTGAGTCTCGGGGATGTTCGCCCCCATCCACCCGGCCCGTCGGCCGGGCGCCGCTCAGGCGGGCCTCGTGAGCCGGAGGGACCTGGGACCCCTGCGGCGCCGGAAGCGGCTTCGGTCCCCTCGCGGACGCGGCGTCCGCCCGCCCCGCGCTTCAGGATCATCGACTGGCGGGCCACCGAGAGGAAGATCAACCGCATGTACGACCGGACTCGCAGCGAGTTCGGGGAGTTCCCGCTCGGGCGGCTGGCCTCCCCGCCCCGGTCCCGGCGGCGGTCTTGGCAGGGGATGGGGAGGCGCCGGCCGGTCGTGTCCCGGGTGTACCCCCGCTTCGAGGATGAGCTAAACAGTATATTGGCGGAGCTCCTCGACGCGGAGCGGGTCGCCGCCCAGACGCTCGCCGAGGCCGAAAAAAAGCGGCGGCTCAAGGACCAGGAGGCGCCGTTTTATGAGATCTATACCGAGCTGCACGGTCTCGAGGGGCGCGCCGACGTCTCGCCGAGCGACTTCCGGCTCCCGTCCGGATATGCGGAGGTCCCGTACGCTCCTCCCGCAAAAGCTCCTCCCGCGAAGGCCGAAAAGAATAGATAAATTTGATATAATCACATGATAAGCCATGCCTCCTGAGACCGATAATCTCAAGCTCGAGGAGCTCTTCCAAGAGGACCAAAGGGACCGCGCGCGGGTCTACGACACCCAGAGCGAGGTCACAGTGCTCAATGACCGCGACGCGGCTCGCCGCCAGCGCATCACGATCATGATGGAGCTCGGCGAGGTCAAGACGAAGGCCGACCTCTACCACGCGGCGGTGATCTTCCAGCACGGGGAGAGCTCCGCGGACTTCCTGACCGCGCACCGGCTGGCCACGCTGGCCGCGGTCCTCGGCCACCGGACCGGGCGCTGGCTGCTGGCGGCGGCGCTCGACCGCTTCCTGATGAGCATCGAGCAGGCGCAGGTCTACGGGACCCAGTTCGAGTTCAATCCGACGGACAAGCGGTACCAGCTGAAGCTACCCATCCAGGAGGCGGTCCTTTTATCGTTCGAGAAGGAGATGCTCGGCATCCCCTCGGTGAACGACCGTCTCGACCAATTGAACGCGCAGATCAAGAGATAGGGGGTCGCGTCCCGTGAACCGGACCTCGCTCGCGCTTTCCATGACCCTGATCGTCGCCGCCGCCGTCCCGGCGGCGCGGGCCGTGGACCTGGGCGTTCAGGATCAGATCTCCGACCCGGACATGCTCTCGGAGGTGCAGAAGGTCCAGGAGGACAACCTCGACAACGCCTTGTCGAGAGGCCGGAAGGACGCCGAACAGAGCGCGGGGCACCTCGCGACCCTTATGGCCGCCGCCGAGGCCGGGATCCGCGAGGCGCTCGTGGAGCTGCGCGCAGCGGTCCCCGAGACGGCGGAGCCCGAGCCCGGGTCTCTGGAGGAGGCCGCCGACGACCTCCTGCTCAGCGCGCAGATGCTGGAGGCGAAGGCTCGGGACTTCCGTCAGAGGGCCTCCACGGCCTCTCTGCGCCTTCCCACAGCCGACCCCGAGGCGCTCATGGGATTGCGCGCCGGCTACCGGGATCGCGACCGCGAGCGCGACCTTCGCCGCGCGCGTCTGTATCTCAAGAAGGCCAGAAAGAAGACCGGATCCGTCCAGCTCGATGAGGAGCAGATCGCCGTGGCCTCCGCCTCGCAGTCGTTTTTGGGCGAGTTCACGAACGCGCATCTCGTGCTCAAGGAGATGGGCAAGAAGCTTTGGGTGAAGCGCAAGGAGCGCGACGGCTTCGGGGAGGCGGCCCGGAGGATCGAGGCGCGGACGAAGCGGATGGAGGACGACATCGCCGCCCTGTCGACGGAGAGCCGGCTTCTCGAGATATCCTTCGCGCTGATGCGCCACGACGAGGAGGCGTTCGACCTTGTGGAGTAGACCCGGTCCGGAGCGGGGATCGCCCGCGCTGGCGCTCGGTGGGCTGATCGGCGGGCTCGCGGGCGCTCTCGCCGGGCACGCGGCTGTCGTGGCGGCGTTTCGCCTGACGGGCGACGCGGGGGTATGGCTCAAGGGTCCGCACGGCCCGCCGTTCTTCAGCCTCCTGGTCAGCACGGCTTTCTTCTACGGCGGGATAGGCGCGGGGCTCTTCCGCGGCCGCGAGCGGCTGGCGGGAGCCGCGCTCGGCTTCGGCACGGCTTTCGCTCTCATATACGCGCCCTTGGCGATCGGGACGCGGGTCTTTACGTGGGGAGAAGGTCCCGAGGCCGAGCCGACGCTGGCGTGGCTCTATCTGGTCCTGGGCGTTTATTGCGCCGCGTCGGCGGCGGCCGCGATCGCGATCGGGGGGAGATGCCGCGGGCAGGGCTCGTTCGACGGATGGGGGGGGCTTCGCGCTCTCGGGGGAGTCGTGCTGGGCTATCTCCTGGGCATGGGGCTCAGGCGGCTCATCCCGGCTCTTCAGCCGACGATCCCGACCGGGTGGCTGCCCCCGCTGGGCGCGACGGTGGGCGGCATGCTCAGCGGGACCTGCATCGGGGCCGCCGTGGCGGCGGCTCCGCGCGGTCCGGCGCCCATCAAGGCCGCGCGGCGTCCCTCAAGGAGCCCGAACGCGCCGAAACCGTCGCGAGGGGATAGGATACTCGAAATGTCCCGGGAGGGAGCATGAGACCCATACTGTTTCTCGCAGTCTTGATTCTTCTGCCGTCGGGGCGGCCGGCCGCCGCCGAGGCGCTCAGCGAGGCCGAGCGGACGGCGCTCCAGGCGACCGAAGACTACCGGGAGAGCGGCCGCGAGCGCTACAGGACCCTGCAGCGCCTCAAGAAGGACCTGCGCTACATCGGCGAGGTCCTGGACCGGGAGACCGTGGGGGAGCCGGACAAGGACCTGACGGGCTTCTCCGAGGGGGGGATGGCTCGCATCGCGGAGCTTCGCGAGCACGGCAACATAGATCCCGCGCTGGCTCTCACCGTCGACCGGCTGGAGAGCCTCTACCGCGAGCTGCCCGGGAGGCGCTACGCCGAGCCCTACGCGTTGAGCCTCGTCAAGGCTCTCGCCCACGAGCTGCGCTGGATCGCCGAGAACGGCAAGGACCAGGAGCAGGTCCTCAGGTACCTCGATGAGCACCTCGCGCTGCCGGCCGAGATCGAGGCCAAGGGGTACTTCAAGGACGGGGTCACGATCAAGGAGTTCGTCGCCCAGGGCCCGATCACGGTATTTTTGGCCAAGCACCGGCTCAAGCGCCCCATGACGTACGCGAAGACGACCGCCACCGACATCGTGGCCGCCAAGCATCTGGTGCAGGTCGGCGTCGAGATCGAGGGGACGCTCGAGGCCCATTACCCGTGGTCGATCGACGGGGACTATACCTTCGACATCGAAGGGCTGCACGTCGAGCTGACGCCCGAATGGCGCCTGTTGCACCCCCGCATCCCGCGGCCGAAGACCGGCGACCGGGTCCGCGTGCGCGGATGGACCTACTACGACTCTTTCCACGAGAACGAGGCGGAGTACGACCCCGAGCATCCCGTGCTGGGGATCAGCCGTATCAATATGTGGGAGATCCATCCCGTGATGGACATCGAGCTCCTGAATGAGGGGCAGCGGTGAGCCGGCCGGGGCTCCTCGCGGCGCTGATCCTGGTGCCGTTTGGATGTCTGGCCGCGGCCGAAGCTCTTCGCGAAGCCGAGCTGAAGGCGCGCCAGGCGACCGCGGATTTCCGGGAGAGCGGCCGCGAGCGTTACCGGACCCTCCAGCGCCTGAAGAAGGACCTGCGCTATAACGCGGAGGTCCTCGACCGCGATACCCTGGAAGAGAGCCGGAAGGACCTGGAGGCCTACGCGCGAGGGGGGCTGGCGCGCATCGAGGCGATGCGGCGCCGGGGCAACATCGAGCCCAAGCTGCTTCCCACCCTCGACCGGATCGAGCGCCTATACCGGGAGCTTCCCGGGAAGCGCTACGCCGAGCCCTACGCGCAGAGCCTGGTCATGGCGATCGCCCACGAGCTGCGCTGGATCAGCGAGAACGCGGCGGACGAGGGGCGTCTGTTCGGCGCGCTGGGCGACCACCTCCGCCTGCCGGAGGCGGTCGACGAGCCCGGGTTCCTCAAGAAGGGGGTCTCGGTGGAGGATTTCATCGCCCAGGGCCCGATCAAGGTATTCTTGGCCAAGCACCGGCTCGAGCTCCCGAAGACGTACGTGAAGACGACCGCGGCCGATATCGTCGCCGGAGAGCATCCCGTCCAGGCCGGCGTGGAGGTCGAGGGGACCGTCACGCGCCACATCCGCTTCTCGATCGACGGCGACTACGCCTTCGACGTCGGCGACCTGCACGTCGAGATCACTCCCGAATGGCGGCTGATGCACCGCGGCATCCCCCGGCCCAAGACCGGCGACCGGGTCCGCGTGCGCGGCTGGAGCTACTTCGACTCCTTCCACAAGCAAGAGCCTGAATACGACCCCGAGGATCCCGTGCTCGGAGCGAACCGCTACACCAAGTGGGAGATCCATCCGGCGATGGAGATCGAGCTCCTGCCCGCCGAGCAGCCTTCCCGATAACCCCGCCGGGCCTGCGGTCTCATCCGACGGCCTTGCGCCAGCGGCGCTCTTCCTGACTTCCGCAAGGCTTCCTGAATCCTCCGCCTCTCCGACGCAGAGGCATTGGAGATCGGGTGTCCCATCAACAACCGTTATGTCCCCTCTGCCCCGCTTCGTGGGGGAGGAGGGGGGGATTACCTCTCCCGCTTGCGGGGGGGGAATCACCTCTCCCGCTTGCGGGGGGGGATCACCTCTCCCGCTTGCGGGAGAGGTCGCGCTGAGCGCAGCGAAGCGCGGGTGAGGGTCGGTCGGGCAAGGCCTCTAGAATCGCCCCCAGCACGCAATCCGTTAATAGCGTCCCATAGTCGTACATGACCAGGGTCTTTGAATAGAATAGGGCTCACTAACTCCGGCAAGAGAGAGTGAGCCCAAATGGAAATACAAGTCCGCCTGGAAGGCACCATCAGTGTACAAGACGGGGACGTCAAC
>JBDREN010000189.1:0-2211 GCA_043819795.1 Elusimicrobiota bacterium | reverse complement strand
TGGCGACGGGTCGGCCCTGGCGGGCGTCGCGACGGACTCCGAGCTCGGCAACGCGATCCTCGCGCACAAAGGAGACGCCTCCGCGCACCACGCCAAGACCACGGACGCCAGCGAGCTCGCCACCGGCCTCTTGGCCAACGCACGGCTCGACCCCACAGTCTCTCTGCTGGGCAACGTCGTCAACGCCGCCGACGGGCTCGTTCAGCTCGACGGCTCGGGCGCGCTGCCCGCCGTCGACGGCTCGGCCCTGATCGGGATCTCCGCCGGTGACACGGACTGGGAGGAGGGCGGCGGGAACGTCTACAGGACGAGCGGCAACGTCGGGATCGGGACGACGAGTCCGGCGGAAAAACTCCACATCAGCAATGGACAACTCAAGATCGACGGCGCCGGTGGAAAAGGGATGTTCATCAATAATTCCTCGGATGACGGCAACTGGGGACATGGGATGCTCATCAACGAGAATGCATCTCCCTCCGTGTCCAACTTCCTTAGGATCTACGGGGCGGAAATACGATCGCAATATTTCGGCTCGGGGGATAATACCTCCACGGTAGGTGTTGTAGGAGTCAAAGCTCATGCTTCAAAAAACTTTCAGGCCGGTTCCACATTAAGTAATGCAATTGGAGGTCACTTCGAAGCGTATACAAACAATGGCACCATTACCAATGCAAAAGGTGTTTATGCGCGAGTAATGGCTGAGGGCGCAGGAGTCGTTACGAATGCATACGGTGTCTACATCGGTACTGTGCGAGGATCAAATAGTTCATACGGCATGTATCAATCAGAGGCCGATGATGACAATTACTTCGCGGGCAACGTCGGCATCGGAACGCCCAGCCCGTCGGAGAAGCTGGAGGTCGTCGGCACGGTCAAGGCGGCGGCCTTCGTCGGCGACGGCTCGGCCCTGACCGGGATCGCGGGCGGCGAAAGCCACGCGCTCATCACCTACCGCCTGACCGGGGTCGCCGTGCCGCTGCCGCACATCGACGGCGGGATCGTGATCCCGTTCAACGGCACGATCATGAGCGTCAGCGTCTACCGCGAGGTCGCGGGCACGGGCGCAAGCACCGTGGCCGACATCAACAAGAACGGCACGACGGTCTTCACCACGCAGGCCAATCGGCCGGCCCTGGCCTACGACGCCGGACAGAAGACGGCGGCGGCGGCCATAGACGACGCGTCGGTCACGGCGGGAGACATCCTCACCTGCGACATCGACGCGGTGGATGAGGGCGACCCGGAGGACATCGTCGTCGTCGTGGAGATACAGAAGAGTTAAGGGAGGACTCCGGCCGACTGGCAGCGCCTTTCGCGGACACCGAACGCGCGCGCGGCCTTGCCTGGCAGCCGGCTCGCGGGGAGAAAGACCGGGAGTCGTCGCGGGGACCGCGGCGGCTCCCGGCCCCTTTTTGTCCTCCCCATGGACTCCTGCCCGCTTGTGAAGCCCGCCACTCCGCGAATCCCCCTGAAAAATCCCGGGCAGTGGCGTCCGAAGGCAGCCTTTTTGGGCCTGCTTCTCGCTGACAAATATTTTTTTACGCTTCATAATCAGCTCTTTTTCTTATTCATTGTCAGGAACCTGTCCTTGATTAGTCATCGAGCCGGGGCTATACATTATAGAGGGATTATAGATTGGAATTTCCGGAGCCTTCCAACACCCAGAGTTGCTCATGCCGGCTCCAGGCATTTTCAGGAAGGTGGGCCATGCGGGTTATTAAAGGAACGATCGTGGGGTGGGCGGCGAGCCTGTTCTTGGGCGCGAGCCTCTGCGCGCAGATCACGCAGCACGTGATCCCGGCCGGGGGCAGAGCCCCGGCGTCGCCGTTCGACGTGCTGACGGTGGGCGAGCCGGCGGTGCACGGTGCGGTGGGCGGATTCCGGGGCTTCGGATTCGTGCACACCGTGCCCTGGGACTTTCTGTCCCCCCGCACGACGCTGGCGATCGGCACGCCGCAAGCCACGGGCCCCGGGGGCGCGCCGGCCGGAGCGCTGTTCCTTAGCGGCCAGACGCTTCTGAACCTGACGAGCATGGACGACGCGTCGCAGCTGGACGACGCGCTGGGCTCCGGGGTGGCGTTCCAGGAGCTGTGGGTGGACGGGCAGCTGCGCTTCCACTTCGACAACGCGGCGCCCGGGGTGGGTCAGGCCTTCTCCTCGTCGTTCACGCTGACCGACGCGGACGGGCTGCACACGCTGGAATACTTCTCC
>JBDREN010000188.1:0-14359 GCA_043819795.1 Elusimicrobiota bacterium | reverse complement strand
CAACGGGACCTACACGGTGACCTTGACGGTGACCGACGACGACGCGGGCGCGGACACGAAGACGTTCAGCGTGACGGTGACGAACGTGAACCCGGCGCTGACGGCGACGGCGCCCAAGACGATCGCGGAGGGCGCGACGCTCAACATCGCGGACATCGGCACCTTCAGCGACCCGGGCTTCGACAACCCGATCAATCCGCTGGGCGCGTCCGTCGAGACCTTCACCTACCGGATCGACTGGGGCGACGGGACGTCCGCCGACGCCGGCGACGCGACGGTGGACATCGCGGGCGACCGCGGTCTGGCGACGGCGGGCTCGTTCGACGGCAGCCACATCTACGCCGACAACGGGACCTACACGGTGACCTTGATGGTGACCGACGACGACGCGGGCGCGGACACCAAGGCGTTCAGCGTGACGGTGACGAACGTGAACCCGACGCTGACGGCGACGGCGCCTAAAACGATCGAGGAGGGCGTGGAGCTGTCCTTGACCGACATCGGGACGTTCACGGATCCCGGCTTCGACAATCCGGCGATGGGTACGGTCGAGACCTTCACCTACGTCATCGATTGGGGCGACGTGACGCCCACCGACGGCGGCGCGGCGACGGTGGACACGCTGGGCGCGCGGGGCTCGGCGACGGCCGGCTCGTTCGACGGGAGCCACACCTACGCCGACAACGGCGTGTATACGGTGACCTTGACGGTGACCGACGACGACGGCGGCACGGACACCGAGACGTTCGCGGTGACGGTGGAGAACGTCGCCCCCACGGTGGACGCCGGCGTGGACCAGACGGTCTCCGAGGGTTACGTGGTCAGCCTGCCGCCGTCCACGTTCAACGACCTGGGCACGTCCGACACGCATACGGCCACCATCAATTGGGGAGACGGCACGGCCACCGAGGCGGGCGCGGTGACGGAGACTCCGTTCGGTCCTCCGGGCTCCACGGCGGGCGCCGACGGGACGGTCGACGGCAGTCACGTGTACGCGGACAACGGCGTCTACACGGTGACGGTCACGGTGACCGACGACGAAGGCGCGGCCACGCCGGACACGCTGACGGTGACGGTCGAGAACGTGGCGCCCACGGTCTCCGCCGGGGCGGACAACACGGCGGCCGGGGACGGCTGGCTGAGGATCGGCGGCGCCATCGACCTGCGGACGATGGTGGTGCGCTACCCCGACCAGCCCGGGACCTTCCCCATCCCGATCGGACCGGACGGGTCCAGCGAATCACCTCAAGTGATCGCGGACTTCATCCGGTTCCACGACATGGGCACGGCGGACACGCACACCGCCACGATCGACTGGGGCGACGGGAGCATCGAGCCGGTGGCCCCCGAGGATATCGACCAGACCCCGTTCGGACCGCCCGGCTCGACGGCCGGTTCGTCCGCCACGGTGGCGGGCATCCACCAGTACACGGCCAACAAGGTCTATGTGCTGCTCGCCACGTTGACCGACGACGAAGGCGCCTCGGGCTCGGACAGCCTCCTGGTGACCGTGGACGTGGAGCCGCCGGTGACTTCGATCGCGCACACGGGCAGCTCGAGCACCATCGCCGGGGTGCCCATGGAGGTCGAGGTGTTCCTGGATCAGGGAGCGATGAACTCCCTGAGCGCCGTGGATGAGGCGATCGAGGATATCGCCTTCGACGTCCAGTGGACCTTCTACCGGGACGTGACGATCGACGGAGCGGAGGCGCCGTTCATCCGGCAGAACATCGCGCACGACGTCCTGCCCTTCAACCTGACGCAGGAAGGAATCCACCGGCTGGAGTACTTCAGCGTGGACAACCGCGGCAACGAGGAGGGCTACAGGCTCGGCCCGGTGCAGGAGGGACACAAGTTCATCACCATCGGCGTGGACCATACCGCGTCGAGCGTGAGCCTGCACATCGGCGAGCCGGTGCGCTACGAGTTCGGGCAGATGTTCATCGCCCCGGAGACGCCGCTGTCTCTGTCGGCCTTCGATCTGGAGGTCAACGGGGTGTCCTCGGGCGTCAAGGAGATCCAGTACCATATCGACGGCGGGGCCACGATCCAGTATCTCGCGCCCTTCTTCATCGCCGAGGGCACGCACACTGTCACCTACTGGAGCGTGGACCAGGTGAACAACACCGAGGAAGAGGAGACGATGCTGGTCAACTGCGCCGCGGTGATGGGCAAGAAGGCGACCGGAGGGGCCGGCAAGAAGAAGTCGGTGGACCTGGGCGGCACGATCGACTTCGCGGGCCGGCTGATGTCCAACGGCCCGGTGTCCCTGCAGGGGAACGTGGTCGTGGACGGCGACGCCTGGGGGCCTTCCTTCGCGATCAACGACAACAGCGTGATCACGGGCTCGACCACCATCATGGAGAACCCGCTGCATCCGGAGCCCTTCGATCTGGTGGCGGTCCGGGAGCACGTGGTGGCCCACGACCTGACGCAGGACCCGAACAACCCGATCGTGGAGCATATCGACAAGAAGGGGGTGCTTTCGATCACCGAGGCGACCCTGATCCTTCCGGCCGGGGACTATCTGCTCAAGGGCATAAGGATGACCGGCGGGAACCTGATCATCGAGGGCGAGGTGGGCATCTTGGTCGAGGGCGACATCAAGATTAGCGGGGGCAACATCAACGCGGGCGCGGAAATCCCGCAGAACTTGATGATCTTCAATAACCAGGAGGCCGACATCGAATTCGGCGGCAACATGCGCCTGGCCGCGATCGTGTACGCTCCGGACGCGGTGACCACGTTCGGAGGCGGCGCGCAGTTCGGCGGGCGTCTGTTCACGGGCCATCTGACCATGAACGGCTCGTCCATAATGCTCGCGAACACGGCTCCGGAGCCGCTCGGGGAGATTAAGCCGGCTTCGGCCTCCGGGCCGTCGCTCTCGCCCGAGGGCGCGGACCAGGCCTTCACCCTGCGCGACCTCTACGTGTTCCCGAACCCGGCGGTGGGCGGCGCGAAACCGACCATACACCTCGCGGTGGGGATCGCGGACAAGGTGACCATCCGCATCTACAACATCGCGGGCCAGCAGGTGCACCAGGCGACGATGGATTCCGCGCCGCCGGTGATCAACGACGGCAGCGGGCCGAAGTACGCCTACGAGTACCCGTGGGACGGCCACATCCCGAGCGGCGTGTACCTGTACACGATCGTGGCGGAGAAGTCCGGGGAGGCGGCCATCCGCAAGGCCGGCAAGTTCGCCGTGATCCGGTAGGCGGGCCGGCGGGCGCGGCGGTCCCGGACAACAGCTCCGGGCGGGAAAAAATCCCGCCCGGAGCTTTTTTCCCCCCGGAAACACAGAAAAAATGGAACAAAAAGTGAGGCCCGGGAAGACGGCCAGGAGTTCCTTGAGGGCTTCAAGGAAGACCTCAAGCAGTGGACCAAAGACGTCGCTGACGGTGCCTCCGCGTTATAGGCTTGGTGCGCGCCACTGGTACCCGGAGCGAACTACAGGCGCGTGCCGGTCTTGCTTTATAGGATTGCGGACAGGAGGAAGGACAGGGCGATCACCACCGCCACGACGATCACCCACATGGGCCCGCCGGCGCGGAAAGGGATCCTCCTCATGGGGACGGTCCTCGCGCATGTAGTCGCGGTCGTAGAGGCCCATGGCTCCAATTGTGGCATAGCGGATCAGGCCCGGGCCCGTCGGGGTGATGCGGCGTGATGCGGATGGCGGCTGCGGGCGCGTGCCGGTCCTCCCCATGAGGCCGTTCACATTCCCCAGTCCCGGAAGAAAGCCTTCGTCTCCTCGCGTTTGAACTCCTCGACGAGCGGCTCCAGGAGAGGGCGGTTCTCCGGCGCGGCCAGGATTTCGGAACAGACATGACAGTCGTTGACGAAGGCCCGGTCGAGAGCGATGGGGATGCGCTTTCCCCGGATGCGGTCCGTGAACCAGCACACGCCGTGTTCGTGGAGGATCCGGCGCATCGGGCTCCTCCAGAAGTTTTCGACGAGGGTCCGGAGGGAATCCCGAGGCGCCCGGCCGAGCCGGAGCATGTCGTTGCGGTCGACGACCGAGCAGCAGGAATAGACGGCGCCGTCCGGCATGATGCCGATGATCATCCTGTTGCTGCAGGGCATCCGGGGGATGGCCCTGTCCCCGATGAAATCCTCCGGAGGGACGGCCGTCCTCGCGCGGCCCGCCGGGAGGCAGGCGAATTCCAGGATGGATACGCCGTGAAGATCGCTGCCCAGCCGGTCGACGAGCATCTTCAGCCCCGGGCGGCTCCTCGTCGAGCTCACGCCGAGGCTCAGGGGATACCCTTCCGCGTAGGCGATCGATAGGAGGCGCCTGATCCTGTCCAGGGGTATGTGGTCGGCGTGGAAGCAGTCCGCGCTCACCCGCAGGGTCGGGACGCCGGCATCCCGCAGCTCGCGAAGCCTCCGCCTCACCAGAGCGTCGGAGCGGGCCCAGTAGCCGTTGGTGATCGTCCTGAACGCGAGGCCGTTCTTGCGGGCCGCGCGGGCCAGCTTCAGGACGTCGCCATAATGCAAAAACGGCTCGCCGCCCGAGACGGCGACGGCTCGGATCCTCCCCGTCTCCTTCGCCTGGCCGATATAGTCGAGCATGACCGGCAGAGGCAGCCGCGCCCTCTTGCGCGGCGAGCAGGCGAAGCAGCACGAGTCGCACTCGACCGGGCAGCGATCTGTGATGACGAAGCAGAGCCTGCGGATGTCCGGCATCCCGGATACTATGCGGGCGTCAGAAGACGGAGACCACGCCGCCCGTCACCGCGTCGAGGTCGTCGTTGTCCAGCTCCCCCTGCGCCAGGCTTTCGCTCGGGATGACGAGATGCATGGTGTCGGCCTCGTCCTCGTGCACGACCACCTTCAGCTTCGGCGGCAGCTTGGCATTGAAGAGACGCGCCATGGCCGCCTTTGGGTCCTTCATCAGCTCTTTCCGGAACGTCTCGTCGGACGTCGCCTTCTCGACGACGGTCCGCTCGATATCCAATTTCTTCTCGAACTTCTTCATTGTTCCACTCCCTCCCGCCACATCGATTCAGGCGCGGACCGAGGCCGGCGCCTCCCTGATCAACGCCCCACTCCCTTCCCCCGGGGCCCTCCGCCCAGAGGGATCCGCTCCCCGGCCGGCCGCGGATGTTTGTCCGCGGCGCGGCCGGCGCGCCGGTCTTGAGAACGGCGCCCCAGGGGGGCGGGAAGAGCCGTCCAACCCGCCACTATTAGTCCGGGACCAAATGGTCGCCCTCCCAATGCAAGTGGCCCCCTCGCCCTCCCGCGACCTTCTCGAGCTGCTCTTCCGAGAGCTCGCCCGCGGGCTTCGGCGGCAGCACCAAGTGCACGGTCTTGTCCGTGTCCTGGACCACCTTCACGACGATGCCCTCCTTAATCCGCACGCCGCGCTCTTTGAGCACCGCGGCCGGGTCCGAGACGAAGCGCTTCTTGAACGCCTCGTCTCGCCAGCATTCCGTCACGATCTTCCCGTACTCCTGCTTGAAGTCCGCCATTTCGAGTCCCTCCCGTTTTCCTGTCCCTATCCGCGGGCTGATTGCCGAGGCATTAGCCCGCCGAGTCTTTATTGCCACGTTTTCAGCAGCTGGTCGTACAGGTTTTTGCCTCCGGCGACCTTCTCGAGCTGCTCTTCGGAGAGCTCTCCCGCGGGCTTGGGGGGCAGGACCAGGTGCACGGTCTTGTCCGTGTCCTGCACCACCTTAACGGCGACGCCCTCCTCGATCCGCACGCCGCGCTCTTTGAGCACCGCGGCCGGGTCCGAGACGAAGCGCTTCTTGAACGCCTCGTCTCGCCAGCATTCCGTCACGATCTTCCCGTACTCCTGCTTGAGGTCCGCCATTTCGAGTCCCTCCTGTCTTCCTGTCCCTATCCGTACGCGCGGCGCGACCGGCGCGCCGGTCTTGAGAACGGCATCCCGGGGCGGCTTCTCCCCGGCCCGGGCCTTCCCGCCGAAGGCCTCCTTCGCCGCGCTACAACTGCTGGCGCTCCACCATCTCCTTGAAGACGCCCTTCTGCGCCATGAGCTCCTTGAAGCTGCCCTCCTGCGCGATCCTGCCTCGGACCAAAACGATGATGCGGTCCGCGTTCTCGATGGTGCTCAGGCGGTGCGCCACCACGACGCGGGTGGCGCTGAGCTTGTCGAGGCTCCGCTCCACCCGGCTTTGGCTCCTGTTGTCCAGGGCGCTGGTGGCCTCGTCGAAGAAGAGGATCCGGGGCTTGGGCACCAAAGCGCGCGCGATGGCCAGGCGCTGGCGCTGGCCCCCGGAGAACGCCGCCCCGCCTTCGGACACGAGGGTCTCGTAGCCCATGGGCATGGCCATGATCTCCTCATGGATGTCCGCGCTCTTGGCCCCGGCCTCCAATTCCTCCTGGCCGGCCAGCGGGGCGTTCACGCGCAGGTTCTCCTTGATGCTCCCCGGCAGCAGCTCGCCCTGCTGCAGCACCACTCCCACCTGCCGGCGCACCGCCCGGGGATCGAGCTCCCGCAGATCGTGGCGGTCGTAGAAGATGTGGCCGGCGGTGGGCTCGTCGAAGCCGAGCAGGAGCCGGATCAGCGTAGTCTTGCCCGAGCCCGAGGGCCCGGTCAGGGCCACGAACTCGCCGGGGCGCACAGCGAAGGACACGCCGCGGATGACCTCGGGGGATCCCTCCGCGTAGCGGAAGGAGCAGCTGCTGACCTCGATGCCGCCTTTGAGCTCCCCGGGATCCGCGCCGCCGTCCGGGCGCTCCTCCGCCGCCTCCAGGATGGGGCGGACAAGCTCCCAGAGCGGACCCACGCTCGTGAGCTGGATGCCCGTCTGGCAGGCGCCGATGAGCGCGGCGATGAACACGCCGAACGCCACGTTGAAGCCCAGGAACTGGCTTAGGGTCAGCCGGCCGGCCATGATATCGTCGCCGCCGATCCAGTACATGAGCAGGGTGCCCAAAGCCGGGATGCCCACGTACAGGTTGGCGATCCACATGCGCGCCGTCTCGCTTTTGTAGTCCATCTCCATCTCGGGGGCCAGCAGGCGTAGCCAGCGGCCGTAGAGCCGCCGTACCGCGGCCGAGGTCCGCACCGTGAGGACCCCGCGGACCATCTCGTAGAGCAAAGACTGCTCGTCGGAGCGGCGGTCCAGAAGCTCGCGCTCCGCCCGAATCACGGGCCTGCCGCCGAGCGCGAGCGTGAGCAGGGCCAGCAGGGCCATGCCCAGGCCGATGAAAGTGAGCTTGGACGAGAACCAGAACATGACCCCCACATACGCCAGAGAGAACAGGGCGTTGACCCCGATCTCCACGGTGGTGTAGGAGAGCATCTGCTGGATCATGTCCACGGCCTGCATGCGCAAGGACAGCCCGCCCACCCGGTACTTGCGGAAGAAGCGTACCGGCAGCCGGAAGAGATGGCTCCAGAGCGCGGCGCTCACGCGGCTCGAGGACAGGGTCTCGAGGTTGAGGAGCAGCATGGCCCGGAACATGCTGAACAGGCCCACGGCCGCGGCGCTGGAAAGGAGGGCCAGGCCGATCGAGTTCAGCACGTTCTTCTGCGCCGCGGGCACGGCGAAGCCGAACACCCAGTCCGTGGCCACGGGAGTGAGCAGGCCCAGGAGCCCGACCAGCGCGGAGGCGCAAGCGAGCCGCCGCAGCGCGCCGCTCTCGCCCCGGAACGCCAGGCGGAGCATGCTCCGGGGGCAGGCGGGCTCGGAGCCGAGCCCGGGCGTGAGCTCGTAGGCCAGCCCGGGCAGGCTGTCCTCGAGCTCCTTGGGGCGCGCCAGGTGGCTGCCCTTGAGCGGGTCGTGCGCCCAGAGCCCGCCGGGCGCGGGCTCGAGCGCGAGGGGGGTCTCGTCCTTCTGCGCGGCGATGAGCGGCACGCCCAGCCGGAGCAGGTCGCCGGGCCGCACGGTCACGGCGCGCGACCGCATGCCGAACCGGGCGGCCGCGTCCGACACCGGGTCCTCGGAGGCGCGGGCGCGCGCCGGCCGCGGGGAGCGGCTCCGGCCGTAGTAGCCGGCCACCATCTGCACCGCGGCGCTCCAGGCTCCGGCCGCGTCGTGCGCCCGGATGAGCGGCATCCTCCTGTGCCAGCGCTGGATCCCGCCCAGCCGGGCCGCGGCTTCCCGCTCGGCCCCCTTCTCCATGCGCTTGGTCCGCCGCAGGTATTCGCGGAAATGCAGATCCCGGGACCGGTCCAGCGCGCGGGCCAGGGGACCGGCCAGGGCTTCCAGCGAGCGCGCCAACTCCACGGCCAAGGCGCCGCCGTCCGGAACGCGCTCTCTGGCCACGGGATAGATCACGGCGGGGGATTCGGCCCGGAGGACCAGGTGTCCCCAGGTGGCCTGCAGGCCCGCTCCGCGCCGGCAGAACATCCGGCCTTGCCCGCCCTCGCCGACGCTCACCTGTCCCCGGGCGATGAACGCGCCGGCGGCGGCGGGGTCGCGCCACGTGCCTCCCGCGGCCAGCTCCACGGGGGGGACGCCCGAAAAGTCGGCCTCGGACGGGCGCGGGCGTCCGGGCCGCTCGGCCAGCTCGGGCAGGGGGAGCTCCCGGCCCTCGGGTAGGCGCAACGCGCCGGCGGCCAGGGCCTGCGCGAGGCGCTCGCCGGCCTTGGCCATCAGGGCCGCGGCCGCCCGCCGCTCCGGCCCGTCCGCCTTCAGAAGGGCCAGAAGGTCGTCCCACGCGAGCGCACAGACGCGCGTGGCGCCAGCGGGCGTGTAGGTCAGAACGCGCGGGGACTCGTCCTCCTCGGGGCAGAGCACAACGGGGTGCGTCTCGGGAAGGCCGCCCAGGAAGTTGGGCTGCTGCGCGCCCTGAGCCGTGCTGGCGCGCACGGATACGTCCAACTCGCCCCCCTGGGTGAAGAACAGGCCTCCCGAGGCCGGAAAGTCGCCGGGATGGAAGTATTCCTCCTGGCGCAGGCCTCCGGCCACGCGCGACAGCGCGGCCGCGGGCAGCGGCTCGGGCAGGCACCGGCTGATGATCTCCGCCAGGCGGTCGGGACGCAGTTTCTTCTCAATCTCGGCCATGGCTCAGCCCGTCCGGATCAGCGACGCGTAGATCCCGCCCAGCTTCATCAGCTCCTCATGGCGGCCGCGCTCGGCGACCGCGCCCTTGTCCAGCACCAGGATCTCGTCCGCGTTGCGGATGGTGCTCAGCCGATGGGCGATGATCACGGCGGTGCAGCCCCGCCTTTGCAGGTTGCGGTCCACGCGCCGCTCGGTCACCGCGTCCAGGGCGCTGGTGGCCTCATCGAGCAGGAGGATGGCCGGGTCGTGCGCCAGCGCCCGCGCGATGCACAGGCGCTGCCTCTGCCCGCCGCTCAGGTTGGCCGCGCCTTCGTCCAGCATGGCGTCGTAGCCGCCCGGCAGGGCGCAGAGCTCCTCGTGGACGCAGGCGTCTTTGGCCGCGCGGGTGATGTCCGCGAGGGACACCTCCTCGTCCCACAGGCTCAGGTTCTCGGCCACCGTGCCGCGGAACAGGAAGGAGTCCTGGTTCACGATGCCGATCTGGCGCCGGAGGATGTCCAGGTCCATGTCCCGGATGTCGACGCCGTCGAAACGCACCGTGCCCCGCTGCGGGGAGAGGATGCCCACCATGAGCTTGGCGACGGTGGTCTTGCCCGAGCCCGACGGGCCCACCAGCGCGATCCGCGCGCCCGGCGTCACGGCGATCGAAAGGCCGTCGATCAAGGGCTTGGCCGTGGGGCTGTACCCGAACGAGATGCCGCCCAGCTCGATCCTGCCGGAGAGCATGCCGACGTCCGCGGGATCGGCCGGCGCGCTTTCCCGCTCGGCTCGGAACACGTCGTTGATCCGTTCCACGTTGCCCTGCGCCTGCTGCAGGTCGCCGCAGAACCCGACGAGCCTCGTGATGGGGGCGAGGAACGCGGCCTGCAGCGACTGGAACGCCATGACCATCCCCACGGTCATCGTGCCCGCGATCACCTCCAGCCCTCCGAACCAGAGCACCAGGCCGGTGACCGCGGAGCAGGTGAACGCCGGGGCCAGGTCCAGCGCCATGCTGAGCCGGCCCAGCTCCTGGCCACAGTTGGCGGCGTTCACGTAGAGCCCCCGCCAGCGGGCGAACGCCTGGCCCTCCGAGCCCGAGGACTTGATGGTCTCCATCATGGCCAAGCTGCGGATCTCCGTCGCCCTCTGCTTGGACGTCTCGGAGAGCAGCACCGCGCTCTTGTTGATCCGGGCCCGGTTCACGAGCAGCACGGCCGCCACGTTCACGGCCGCGGCCAGCAGCACCAGCCCGGTCAGGGGCAGGTCGTAGAGCATCATGAGGATCAGGTAGATGAAGACGAACACGATGTCCAGCAGGGCGGTGACCGCCAGGTCGCTGAGCAGCATGCGCACGTCCTCGTTGAGCCGCACCCGGGTGATCAGGTCGCCGGTGCCGCGCTGGGTGTAGAAATGGATGGGCAGGGCCATGATGTGCTCGACGAAGCGATCAATCATGGAGAAGCCGAGCTTCAGGCGGATGTTGACCATGATGCGCTGGCGCAGGAAGCTCGTGAGCAGCTGCAGAGACACCATCAGGGCCAGGCCCCAGAGCAGGAGGGTGCGCCAGTCGGCCTGGCCCTTGACGATCACGTTGTCCACGAATATCTGCGTGAATACCGGCACGCCGAACCCGACGAGCGTGAGCAGAAGCGACAGCGCCCCGACCAGCAGGAGCCCGCCCTTGGCCCCGCGCAGCATGGCCAGAAGCTGGGGAATGCGGGGCGGCCGCCTGTCCTCGCGCGCGAAATCCGGCCCGGGCTCCAGGATCAGCGCGATGCCGGTGAACGCGCCGTCGAATTCCTTCCGCGTCACCCGGCGCTTGCCCACGGCCGGGTCGGCCAGGAGCACGTGGTCTTTCGTGAACCGCTCCGCCACCACGAAATGGTTGAACTCCCAGTGGATGACGGCGGGCAGGCGCGCTCTCTCCAGGTCCTTGCCGTCCAGCCGGTACCCCTTGGCCGCGAGCCCGTAGCGGCGCGCCGCCTTGAGCATGCTGCCCGCGTTGGAGCCGTCCCGGGTCACGCCGCAGACGTGGCGCACCTCCTCCAGCGGCAGCCGCCTGCCGTGATGGGCCAGGATCATGGCCACGCACGCGGCCCCGCATTCCACGGCCTCCATCTGCAGCACCAGCGGCACGCTGGTCCGCCCGGAGAAGAACGGAAGCAGTCTCATCGGGTCGTGATTCCGAACCACCTCTTGAGCGCCGGCACGATCAGGGTGACCGGTACCCGGTCCTCGAGCACCACCGATCCCCGGCAGATCATGCCGGACGCGACGGTGAGCGGCCTGCCGCCGCCCGCCTTCTCGTAGAGCGCCCGCCCGCCCTGGTCTTCGGTCCGGAGCGCGATGGTCACCCGGGTTACCGGCGGTCCGGACGCCAGCTCCTTGGTCAGGGCTTCCGAGTAGCCCACGCTTCGCGCCACCTGGTCCGCGTTGGCCGGCAGGGAGTCGAGCGCGGTGATGCGGCCCAGGAGCTTCCCGTAGGTGTCGGCCGGGAAGGCGTCCAGCTCGATCCGGGCCTCGGCGCCGGGCTTCATGCGCTCGGCGTCCTCGGCCGGGAAGAACGCGTATACGAGCGCCGGCAGCCCCTCCCCCACGATCAGGCAGATGCGGGTGTTGGCGGGCACGGAATCCCCGCGCTTGAGCGTGAATTCGCTCACCTTGCCGGCGATGGGCGCCCGGATCTCATGCTGCCTCATGGCGGACTCCAGCCGCTTGCGCTCCTCGACCGCGAGAAGATATTCCTCCTCGGCGTGGCGCAGGTTCTGCTCCTTCTGGATCAGGGCCGCCTCTTCGGACTCTTCCTCCCGGGCCAGGCCGATCTGCGCCGCGTGCCGGTTCTGGAGCGACGCGGTCAGGGCCTCGTCCGCGGCCAGCAGGTCGGACTTGGTGGCGTAGCCTTTCTTGAAGAGCTTCACCGTCAGCTCGCGGTCCTCCTCCCTTTCCGCGTACAGAGCCTCCAGCTTGCCGATGTTCTCCTTCATCAGCTTCTTCACCCGGTCGCCGGTCTCGCGGCTCATATCGACCGTCACGGAGTGGATCCTCTTCTGGGTCTCGTAGTCCTCTTTGGCCAGCTTCTCCTTCTCCAGCGCGTTGGTCAGCTGCTGCAGGTCGGCCTGGGTGTTGATCTTGATGAGCAGGTCTCCCTCGCGGACGGGCGTCTCGTCGGCCGGGACCTCGGACCAGACGGTGCCGCCCACCTGGGTGAGCACCTCCGCGATCCCGCCCGCGGGCTGGACGAGCCCCCGCCCGGTGGTGATGACCGGGATGTCCCCCAGGAAGCTCCAGACCGCCGCGGCCGCGGCCAGGACGAGCAGCGTGCCGGTGAGAATCCAGTCGGACGGCCTGGAGACCTTGAGCGGCTCGTCGATGCGCTCTCCCGCGCTCAGCCGCGTCAGGGCGGCCTTGCGGAACAGCCCGCCGAAGGCCTGTCCGCCGCCGTTGCCGCCCGCCGCCGTCTTGGTCTCCCGTCCCGCTTCCTTGCCCATTTATTCCTCGTCCTCCCCGGATTCGCGTCCGTCCGCGGGCTCGGCGCCCTGGCCGAGCAGGGCCCCCAGGTCCAGCGTCTCCTCGGGCGCGCGCCCCTGCTCCGCGGCCGGAGCCGGGAACTCCGCGCCTCCCATCTCCAGGCGCAGGCGGCTCATGCGGATCCGGTAGTCGCAGACCGCCTCGATGATCTCCTGCCGGGCCTCCACGAAGCTGCGGTACGAGTCCATCAGGTCCGTGGTCAGCAGGCGCCCGTTCCGGTACAGGTACTTCTCGGCCCGCAGCCGCTCGGCCGCGGCCTCGCTCTTGTCCTTGAGCAGCCGGATCTGCGCCACGTCGGTGCGCAGGGAGTGCAGGGTGCCGGCCACTTCGGCCGCGGCGCGGTCGGCGACCCCGTCGAGCCGGGCCAGCTCGCTCCGCTCGATGTGGCCCGCGCTCGCCAGATAGCCCAGGTTCCGGCCCTGGAACAGGGGCAGGCTGAGCCGCAGCATGGCGCGGCTCTCGTTGCGCGTGAAGGCGAACGCGTCCGTATCGGCGTGGCCGACGGCCCCGACCAAAGACAGGGTCGGCCAGAAACTCTGCCTCGCGCCCGACAGCGCGGCCCGGGCCGCGCGCACCCGCGCCCCCTGCATCTTGATGTCGGGCCGGTTCGCCCGGGCCGCCGCCAGGCAGGCGCCGGCTTCCGGCACGAACAGCCGGACCTTGCCCATCGCTTGGACGCCGACCTGGCTTTGCGGAGACCGGCGCAGCAGGCGGTTGAGCTCCACGAGCCGATCGCGCGCGCCCTGCACGCTCCGCAGCAGCATGCTCTTGGCCGTCGCCAGGCTGATCCGGGCGTGCAGGTGGTCGGCCTTGGTCTTGAGGCCCGCGGAGAACATGCCCTCGATGACGCGGCCCGCCTCGCCGAGCCGCTCCACGTTGCCCAGGTGCTCCCGGGCGATGGCGTCGTGCTTCATGAGGTCGAAATAGGTCCGGGCCACCTCATAATCCAGGACGAGGCCGGCCAGCTCGTGGGAGAAGCCGGAGGACTGCGCCAAGGCCTCGGCGAGCCGGGACCGGCTCCACAGTCCTCCGTCCCACAGGGCTTGGGTGAGCTGGAGCCTGGAAGCGTAAGTCTTGGCCTGGACGCCCCTATCGGCGAACAGGTCGTAGTCCCCTTCCAGGCCGAGCCGGGGCGCGAGGTCGGCCGCGGCCGCGCGCGCCAGCTCCCGGTCCGAGCGCAGCCCGCTCGCGGAGGCACGCAGGTCCGGGTTCTCTCGCCGTGCCGCGTCCAGGAGGGTCTTTAGCTGGCTGTCCGTTCCGGGGACCAGGATGTCTTCGGCAGGCAGGCCCAGCACCTCCTGGCGGTAGCGGTCGAAGACGGACCGGAGCTCGGGCTCCAGGCCTTCCTCGGGCGGCGCCGGGCTTTCCGCGCGCACGATCCCCGCGGCGAGGATCATCAGGGACAGTGCGATAGGACAGAGGTGCGGAAGCATCTCAGTGGCGGAGGTTCAAATTGTTATTGGATGGTCCGCGGGAGGGCAGTCGTGGTCAGAGCCCCAAGGGCATTGCGCCCGAACATGCCGGGCGCATGAAACGCGACGAGGGGGGGCTCACGCCGCCCGATACACCGTATTCATTATCACTTGTATGCGCCCCCGGGTCAATGATATTCCCCCTGGGTTTCTTGCCCTATTTTGGGGAGGGCCAGATGGTGGGAAAGCAGAGACACCACCACGGCCCCCGACACAGCCAAGGGCGGAAAAGCCGGGGAGGACGATTCTTCAGGGATTCGGATAGAAGGTCGCGGGGCTCACGTGGAAGCGCCTGCCGAGCCTCTCGATGTGGTCCCGCGTGAGCTTCCTCCTCCCCCGCAGGACGTCCGACACAACGGGCTGGCCGCCGAGTTCCTTCGCCAGATCGTACTGGCT
>JBDREN010000187.1:0-7541 GCA_043819795.1 Elusimicrobiota bacterium | reverse complement strand
CCGGCGGAGCGGCCCGGGCCGTGTGCGCGGCGCTGGCGCGCGCCGGCGCCGGCGAGGTAGACGTCCTGAACCGGACGCCGGCCAAGGCCGAGGCCCTGGCCGCCCGGTTCGGCGCCCGAGCGGGGAGCTTGGAAGCGGCGGCCGCCCTTGTCTCGGCGGCGGATCTGGTGGTGAACGCCACGTCGGTGGGCCTGGACGGGACGGGTTCCCCGCTGCCTCCGGGCCAGCGCTTCAAGGCGGGGGCCTGGGCGTACGACCTGGTCTACCGCCCGGCCGAGACCCCGTTCTTGAGGGCCGCGCGAGAAGGCGGAGCCGGAGCGCTCGGCGGCATGGGGATGCTCGTCGCCCAGGCGGCCGCGACCTGGCGCATCTGGTTCGGCGAGATCGTGCCCGCCGTGACCGCGGACCTGGTGGAGAAGGAATTGGAGGGGAAGCTTTTATGAGAATCCTGCGCCTGTTGACCGCCGGCGAGTCCCACGGGCCGGCCCTGACCGGAATCCTCGAAGGCATGCCCGCCTGCCTGCCGATCGAGGCGTCTTACGTCGACGCGCAGCTCGCGCGCCGTCAGAAAGGGCACGGCCGCGGCGGACGGATGAAGATCGAGCGGGACACAGTCGAGATACTGGGAGGCGTGCGGCACGGCAGGACCCTCGGCTCGCCGGTCGCCATGCTCGTTCGCAACCGCGATTGGAAGAACTGGCGGCGGGCCATGCGCGTCGAGCCCGGCGGCGACGAGAGCCTCAAGGCCGTGCGCGTGCCCCGGCCGGGCCACGCGGACTATCAGGGCGCCGTTAAATACGGGCACTCCGACATCCGCAACGTGCTCGAGCGCGCCAGCGCCCGCGAGACGGCGGCTCGCGTCGCTCTGGCCAGCGTCGCCCGGCGCCTGCTCGAGGAGTTCGACATCCGCGTGGCCAGCCGCGTGGTCTCGATCGGCGAAGAGTCCGACAAGGCGGACGCCGAGTCGGTCGCGGTCGCCGATCTCAACGCCCGCGCGGACGCCTCGCCGGTCCGCTGCCTCGGGGAGGAGGCCGCCGAGCGCATGGTCAAAGCCATCGACGCCGCGCGCAAGGCCGGCGACACGCTGGGCGGCGTGTTCGAGGTGCGCGTCTCGGGACTGCCGGTGGGGCTCGGCAGCTACGCCCACTGGGACCGCCGCCTCGAGGGGGACCTCGCCAAGGCCTTCATGAGCCTCAACGCCATCAAGGGCGTTGAAATCGGCCTCGGCTTCGAGGCCGCGCGCCGCCGCGGCTCGGCCGTCCACGACCCGCTCTATTGGAGCGAGGACAGGGCCCACGCCGTCCGGCGCACGAACCGCTCGGGCGGCATCGACGGCGGGCTCACCACCGGGCAGACGCTCGTCCTGCGCGCGGCGATGAAGCCGATCGCGACGTTGATGGAGCCGATACCCTCGGTCGACCTCGAGAACAAGAAGGAGGCCAAGGCGCACGTGGAGCGCTCCGACGTCTGCGCCGTCCCGGCGGCCGCCGTGGTCGCCGAGTCTCTGGCGGCGCTCGAGCTCGCGGACGCCTTCCTGCTCAAGAACGGCGGCGACTCGATCGCCGAGATCCGCGCCCATTATGAAGCGTCCAGGAAGGCGTAAGAGTCCCTCTCCCCGGCCCTCTCCCGTCGGGAGAGGGGGAACCAAGCCCCCACCGCGGGCGCATCCCTCCCCGCAGGGGAGGGATGCGATCTTCCTAGTGGGCTTCATGGCCAGCGGCAAGACCAGCGTCGGCCGCGCCCTGGCCCGGCGGCTGGGCCGCGCGTTCGTGGACACCGACGCCGAGATCGCGCGCGCCGAAGGCCGGGGCATCCCGCGCATCTTCGCCGAGGACGGCGAGGCGGCCTTCCGCCGCATGGAGGAGCGCGCGATCTCGCGCGCGTCACGCGGAGGGGGTCTGGTCGTCGCCGTGGGCGGAGGCGCGGTGACGCGGCCGCGCAACGTGGCGGCCATGCGGCGCAGCGGCCGGGTCGTCTATCTGGAGGCCTCGTTCGCCGTCCTTCGGGCGCGGGCCGAGCGCGACGGCGCCCGAAAGCGGCCGGTCTGGAGGGAGGCGAAGCGTCTGCTCCCTCGCCGGCGTCCCGTCTACCGCCGCGTCGCGGACCTCAAGGTCCGCGCCGGGCTCGGCTCCCCCGAGCGGGTCGCGGAGCGCATCGCGCGTCGCATAGGGAGCGAGTTCGCATGAAGGTCTCCCGCGTCGTGGTCCGGGTCCGCCCCCGGCCGTATCCGGTCTATGTCGGGAGCCGGCTGCTGGGATCGCTCCCCCGCCTGCTCGCGCGCCACGTATCCGGGCGCCGGTGCGTGCTGGTGACCGACCGCTATCTGGAGCGCGGCCTCGCCGCCCAGGTCGCGTGGTCTTTACGGCGCTCCGGATGGGAGGTCGCCCTCAAGGCGCTGCCGCGCGGCGAGAAGGCCAAGTCCTTCGCCGCGCTCACGGACTTGTACGGCTTCCTGCTCCGGCGGCGCGTGGAGCGGCGCACGCCGCTCATCGCCGTCGGGGGCGGGACGGTGGGCGACGCGGCGGGCTTCGCGGCCGCGACTTTCTACCGCGGCGTCCCCCTGGTCCACGTCCCCACGACCCTTCTGGCGCAGGTGGACAGCGCGATCGGCGGCAAGACGGCCGTCAACCATCCGCTCGCGAAGAACGCGGTCGGAGCCTTCTACCAGCCGGCGCTCGTTGCGGCGGACGTCGACGTCCTCAAGACGCTGCCGGAGCGGGAGGTCCGGGCCGGCCTCGCGGAGGTCGTCAAATACGCGCTGGTCTTCGACCGGCCGTTCGCCGGCCGGCTCCGCCGCGGGTGGGGTTCTTTGATCCGGGGCGTCCGCGAGGACCTTGTCCGCACCGTGCGCCGGTGCGTGGAGCTCAAGGCCTCCGTCGTGGCCGCCGACGAGCGAGATCTTTCCGGGCGCCGGGAGCTCCTGAACTTCGGGCACACGGTCGGGCACGCGCTCGAGTCCGCGACCGGCTACAGGCGCTTCCTGCACGGGGAGGGGGTGTCCTGGGGCATGCGCGCCGCGCTCCGGCTCTCCGAGGGGCGCGGCTGGATGCGGCGTCCGGCGGACCGCGCCCTGGCGTGGGCGCTCTTGGAGAGCCTGCCGGCCCCGGCGTGGCCCAAGGGCCTGACGCTCCGGAGGCTGCTCGCGCCGCTGGCGCACGACAAGAAGGTCCGGGGCGCGAAGAACGTCTTCGTGCTGCTCAAGGATATCGGAACGCCCGTGCGCGTCGGCGACGTGACGCCGGACGAGATCCGGGCGGCGCTGAGCTCCATGGGGGTGCGTTCATGAGAAGACGCCGGAACATCCTCGTTCTGCACGGGCCGAACCTGAACCTGCTCGGCGAGCGGGAGCCCTCCGTATACGGCCGCGAGACGCTGGCCCGGCTCGACCGCCGCATCCGGGCCGAGGCCAAGCGCCTGGGCCTCGCCGTGCGCGTCTTCCAGCGCAACGGGGAGGGGGAGCTCCTGGACCTCCTGCACCGCCACAGGCGATGGGCCGACGGCGTGCTCATCAACCCCGGCGCGTATACGCACTACTCCTACGCCCTGCGCGACGGCCTGGCGGCCGTGGCCCTCCCCGCCGTCGAGGTCCACCTGAGCGATATCCGCAAGCGCGAGAAGTGGCGGCGGGTGTCGGTGACCGCGCCCGCGTGCGCGGCCCAGGTCATGGGGAAAGGCGCCGAGAGCTACCTCGAGGGGCTCAGGCGCCTGGCGCGGGTCGTCAAGTAAACTCGGAAACGATCGGCTTGGTCGCCAGCTTGAATACGATCCATCCGATCATGGCCGTACCCGCCACGACCGCCGCCGAGGCGACCAGCCTGACGATGCCCAAGAAAGCCTGAAAGGACGGCATGCCGGCTTCCGCCGGAATGGGCGGGATCGCCGAGAAGGTCGTCTGCACCATCACGAACGCGCCGACGTTCATCACGATGCTCAGCGCGAGCAGGACGATGAACGCGATCCGCGCCCAGTTCCTCCTCATGAGGAGCCCGATCCCCGAGACCAGCGTGGCGACGGCCAGGATCAGCGAAAAGCCGGCAATGAGGCGCAGGCGGGGGAATATGAAACGGAACAGGGCGGGGAGCTCCCCGACGGCCCCGCCCCGGCCCAGGAGCCGGTCCAGGTCGTCACCCGGGAACATCGCCGAAAGCATAAGGCTCTGGGACACGGCCGAGACCACGCCGAGCACGGCGAATACGATCGCGCACCAGGCGAGCCCGGTGACGAAGGCGGAGCGCGGAGCGGGCGGCGGCGGAACCGGTTGCGGAACGTCGATCATGGCCGATAAGTTTAAGTCGGGGCCCGGCCCCGATCTTTGAGTGACTACTTTATCACTTATGGCGGGGTTTGTTGACCCCGTAAATAAGTCGAATCGGGCCCGGCCCCATACGGCCGCGAGACGCTGGCTTTGACTGGATGTCGCATGCCCCGAGCGGTGGCGGACAACGGCGTTCTTGCGACGGAGTTCCCGATGACGCGGGGGACTCAGCGCCGCAGGGCAAGCCTGCGGCGCTGGATCGACCCCGAGGTCAAATTTGGTAGGCTTGGCGGTATGAGAACATCGATGCGATGGATGGCGGTCCCCCTGTTTCTGTTTTCCGCCGGACTGACGTCCGGTTGCTTGTACACGAACATCCACACGCCGCGGGCCTACCGGTCGGCGACGCCCGCCGACGTGAAGGCCGACGCGTCCGACGAGCGCGTCAGCGGCCGGGCCTGCTACCGGTCGGCGCTCTTCCTCGTGGCTTGGGGCGACGGCGGCTACGCGGCCGCGGTCCGCGACGCGATGAAGGAGTGGCCGGAGGCCGTCCTTTACGACGTCAAGGCCGATATCGAGGCGAAGTCGTATCTGATGGGGATCTACACGCGGGTCTGCACCGTCGTGTCCGGGCGGGCGGGCGCTCCGTGAGGGCCCTTGTCGGCGCGCTCTGCCTGGCCGCGGCGGTCCCGGCGGCCCGGGCGGAGGAGGGAGCCCACCGTGCGCGGCCGGCGCTTATCCCGCTGGGGGGCATCGTCCTTTTCTACGACGTCCAGGGCCCCCTGTCGTTCGTCTCGATGACCCGCCGGGAGCTGCCCGCCGACGCGGTCCCGGTCGGCACGGTCAAGGGCCGCGCCTGCCAGCACGGGCTTTCCGTTCCGCTGTCGGCGTCGCTGGAAGCGACGGAGCTTTCCGCGGCGGCCGGCAAGGGGGGCTATCGCAAGGCCCTCGAGCGCATCCGCGGGGCGCATCCCGGTCTCCGGGGCGTGTACGATGTCAAGGTGGACTTGCATAGGATCAGCATCCTCGGCATCTACGGACGCGTCTGCACCGAGGTCGAGGCCTTCGGCTTCAGGTAAAGGCATCGTCCCCCGACATTGGCAACCCCCCGTGGGGGGGCTGCCTGGATGGGAAGTTAAAGCCATTGCCCCCCGACATAGGCAACCCCCCGTGGGGGGGTCGCCGAACAGGGCTGACGCCCTTTCCGCCAATAAGGTAAAATAGGACCGGAGCCCATGCCGAAAACCTACCGCCTTTTCTCCTGGAACGTCAACGGTATCCGCGCCGCCGCGCGAAAGGGCCTTCTGGATTGGATGGCCCGGGAGGCGCCCGACGTGCTCTGCCTCCAGGAAACGAAGGCGATGCCCTCCCAGCTGGGGGCCGAACTGCTGGACGTCCGGGGCTACCAGGTGGACTTCTGCTGGGGGGAGAAGAAAGGCTACAGCGGCGTCGCGACCTACAGCGGGCGGCCGGCGGGCGTAGCCGAACGCGGGCTCGGCATCAGCGAGCACGACCGGGAGGGCCGCGTGCTCATCCACCACTTCCCCGAGTTCACGCTTTTCAACGTATACTTCCCGAACGGTAAGGCGCGGCCGGAGCGGTTCGACTACAAGATGCGCTTCTACCGGGATTTCCTCGGGACGCTCAGGCGTTATCACCGGCGCGGCCGGAAGAACATGGTCGTCTGCGGGGACGTCAATACGGCCCACAGGGAGATCGACCTGGCGCACCCGCGGGAGAACCGCGGGACCTCGGGCTTCCTGCCCCAGGAGCGGGCCTGGATCGACGAGCTTCTCGGCTCCGGTTTCAGCGACACGTTCCGCAGCTTCGAGCGGGGCCCCGGGCATTATACGTGGTGGGACCTCCAGAGCCGCGCCCGCCAGCGCAACGTCGGCTGGAGGATAGACTATTTCTTCGTCTCGGAGAGCTTGAAGCCACACGTCAAGAACGCGGCGATCCACCCCGACGTCATGGGCTCCGACCATTGCCCTATCGCCGTCGAGCTCGGGTTCTGACAACAGGAGGGGACACCATGAAGAGAAGAGATCTTATCAAGCACCTTATGAAAAAGGGCTGCGTTCTTATTCGGGAGGGAGGGAAGTATTCGATATTCCAGAACCCCACGACCGAGAGGGAGACCCCGGTCACGCGCCATCCCGAGATCGCCGATTTCGCCATCAGGAAGATCTGCAAGGCCCTCGACGTCCCCGCCCCGTAAGCCGGTCGGGCCGGCGCCGCAAGCCCGCCTTGCGGCGCCCACACCCCTGAGTTATCAGGGACTCCGTCGCAAGATCGCCGTTGCCAGCACCCGGTGAAAAATCCCTTTCGGGATCGTCCGCCGTCTATCCTCAGGAATATCTCAGCTGCCGCAGGAAGCGCTGGTTCGCGGCGATGAGAGCCTCGACGCGGGGGACTATGAAGGGCGTGAACGTGTCCCCGGGATGGATCGGGAAGTGAAATACCGTGCAGTATTCGGCCGTATTGTAGCGGCAGCGGCGGATGAGGACGTTCAGGCGGCGGGCCGTCAGGGGCCTGCGCCGCCGCACGCGCTCCAGCAGGTCGAACTGCAGGCGCTTGTAGATGTCGTCGACGAGGCGCCTCCAGTTCTTGCTCCGATCCTCCTCCGGCTTGTCCTCCTCGTCGAGCAGGCGGTGAGCTTTCAGGCGCTTGAAGAACTCCACGGCGGTCTTCATGCGCTCCTTGTCGGCCAGATGCCCCAGGTCGGCCAAGTGGAACGCCGCGTCCGCGAAGTCCCCCGGCGAGAGGTATCCGTCGAGCAGCTGCTTGAAGTCGGCCAGGCGCCCCTCGGTCGCCTGGCCGTCGTGCACCTTCCAGAAGAAGCCGCAGGCCGCCTCCATGAGCAGCTGCTGCTTGAGGTCGTACATCGGGTTCTCGAGCTCGCGCAGCTTCTCCCACATGTAGACGATGGGATCGTCGATGTCGGAGCGGTAGCGCCCGCGGTAGTCGCAGTAGTCCGCCAGGCGAGCGATGACGAAGCTCTGGTTGCGTACGTCGAGCATGGCGCGGGACTTATCCTCTCTTCTTCTCCGGGGAGCCTCCGATCCCAAAGGGATCACGAGGGCGCGCACGATTGATGCTATGGTAACAGAGAAGGCGTCGTTCGGCAAGAGATGATAAAATGGGGGCATGTCGCGCCGTGAAAGCTGTATCGAACCAGCGGGTGCAAGTCCCGCCCGGGGAGGCATCGGAGCCCCCGGTAGCAGGCCCCAGTTTCGGGAAGAGATTCCCGGGACCACAGCGGGGCGTCAAAAGCCTCCTTCGGGAG
>JBDREN010000186.1:0-9157 GCA_043819795.1 Elusimicrobiota bacterium | reverse complement strand
GAGCCCGGCGAGGAAGGCGGCGAGGAGCGCGGCGTGGACGTAGAACATGTCGCCCAGGACGGTGGTGAGCTGGCGCAGGTAGAGGACCTCGTAGGCCACGCCGCCCACGCCCGAGAGCGCCGCCAGGGCCAGCAGGATGCTCCGGTTTCTGTTCAACACACGAGCCTCATTCGGTCAGCTGCAGCGAATCGAAGATCGAGATCCTCCCCTCGCCGTGCGACCACCGGTATTCCAGGACCGGCCGGTCGTCGGTGTGCAGGCCGTCCGCCGGGGCCGCCGGAGCGCGGCCCCGGCGCGGGTCGCCGCTCGCCGGGGCGGCGTCGGCGGTGTCGAAACGCTCGGGCAACGTCCGGCCGTACCCGACCGCGGCCTCCACGAAGGGCCGCGGGTCGTGCGCGCCGAGCCGCCGCAGGGCCTGGGCGACCGGCCCCGCCAGCCGTTCCCAGCGGACCGGCGGCTCCCCGGCGGGCTCGGCGAGCGCCACCACGTTGTAGGAGTTCCCGTAGGCCGGGAAGTAAAGGACCGTCGGGAACACGGACCGCAGCCCGCGCAGGAGCAGGGGGAGGTCGGGCCCCCAAAGGAGCTGGGAGTAGACGCCGCCCGGGTTCAGGCGCCGCTTCGCCAGCCTCCAGAAGTCCACCGTATAGAGGGAGGATGAGCCCGGCAGGTACGGGTCGAGGACGTTGACCGAGATCACGTCGTAGGTCCGCGCCTCGGCCGCGAGCAGATGGCGGCCGTCGCCGTGGACGAGTTCGACCCGCGGATCGTCGAAATACGAGAAGTTGTAGGCCTTGAAGAGCGTCCGCGACTCGAGGAGGAACGGAAGGATCTCGACGGTCCGGATGCTCTCGATGCCCGCGAAGCGCGTGAACGCCCCGGCCGTGATCCCGTAGCCCGTCCCGATGTTGAGCACCGCGCGGCAATCGCGGCTCAGCAGGCAGGAGAAGTAGGCGATCGACTCCTGGGCGTAGCTGGTCGCGTATTCGCCGAGCTTGTTGGCGATCCCGGTGCGGTTGTTCTTCACCTTCAGGTTTCCCCGGACGTCGCGGGTGACGACCTGGATGCCGTACTCGTCCTCGTGCGCGGCGAGCAGGGCCTCGTCGGCGGCGGGGAAGAAGAGGCCCGGGGGGCGCAGGCCCCAGGCCAGGGCCAGGCACGCGGCCGCGGCCGAGGCCGCGACGGCGCGCCGGGTCTTCGGCAGGAAGCGCAGCCAGCAGGCCGCGGCCGCGGCCAGCAGCAGCGCCGAGGTCAAGAGGAAGCCGGCGACCGTTCCGACCGACCTGGGCAGGATGATGCCGCCGAGGACCGCGCCGAGCGCCGCGCCGAGCGTGTTCACTCCGTAGAGCAGGCCAACGGCCCTCCCCGGCGTCCGGTCGGTCTCCGGACAGGCGCGCAGCATGTAGGGGAAGCATACGCCCAGCGCGGTCGCTCCGGGCCCGGCCGCGAGGAACGTGGCTGCGACGCGCGCCCAGGTCTCCCGGCCGCTCGAGAGCCATGAGGCCAGCAGGCTTCCGTCGATGACGTGCGCCGCCAGCCGCAGCCCGAGAACGTGCAGGACCGCGGCGGCGGCGAAGAGGACGGCCAGGCGGTTGGCGGCGCGCGCCGGCTCGCGGCGGCGGGGCGCTCTCGCGAGGAAGCTCCCGAGCGCCATGCAGGACAGATAGACGAAGAGCAGCGCGGCCGTGGCCAGGGTCCGGTCGCCCAGATAGAGCTTCGCGAGGCGCCCCCAGAGGAGCTCATAGCTCAAAGACGCCAAGCCGCAGAGGAAGGCGAGCGCCGGCAGAAGCGGCTCGGCGGCCAGGCTCCCGGCGAGGGACGGGCTCGGCTCGGCGGGGCGGCGCGCGGGGGCGGTCCGCAGGCGCAGCGAGAGCAGAAGGGCCGCCAAGCCGATCGCCACGTCCGCCCCGGCCGCGAGGCAGGCCGTTCCGGTGACGCCCAAGCGCCAGATCAGGAAGAAGCCGCACGCGAGCGCCCCCAGGGCGCCGCCGAGCGTGTTGAGGCCGTAGAGCAGATGGACCTGGTTGCGGGGCGGATAGCGTCCCTTGACCGCGCCGAGCACCAGCGGCAGAGTCATCCCCATGAGGATGGTCGGCGGGCCGAGGAGCAGCATCGCCGCGCCCAGGGAGGCGGCCAGGCGGCCGGGTCCCTGGCCCGCGCCGAGGAAGGAGGCGATCCAGTCGCCGCGCCGGAGCAGCAGGACCGTCAGCCCCAGGCCCAAGAGACCGACCAGGACCTCGAGCGCGCCGTAGAGCGCGAGCGCGCCCCGGCCTTGGAGGCGGAGGCGGGCCGCGAGCAGCGCTCCCAGCGCCAGCGAGGCGATGAAGACGGTGAAGACGCAGGTCATCGCGGCCGCGGTGGAGCCGACGATGTTGGAGAACAGGCGCGTCCAGAGCACCTCGTAGGCGAGGGCCGTGGATCCGGAAAGGAAGAAGAGCGCCTTGAGCCAGAAGAGCCAGCCGGCCCGCGCGCCCAGGCGCGCGAGAGGGTCCTCGGCGAGCCACGGCCAGAGGAGCGCGGCCCCGGCATGGAACCGCGGTTGCCGGGGCCGGCGGGCCGGGAAAAGGAGCGGGGGTGTCAAGCGCCTATTTGCGCGGGAAGAGCGGCGGTCCCTTGGCGATCTTCGCTTCCGAGGGGCCGCTCAGCACTTCCTCGGCGGTCAAGGGGGACGGGACGCGGCGCACGCCGAGGAGCGCCTGGATCTTTGCCGAGGTCTGGGGCATGAACGGCGTCAGCCAGCCGGCGACCATCCGGAGCGAGCAGACCAGATCGAAGAGCAGCCACCGCACGCCCTCGGGATCGGTCTTGACCAAGTGCCAGGGCTTCTCCCTGTCCACGTGGACGTTCAGGAGGCCGACCACGGCCCATATCCGGTTGAGGGCCTCCTGGAACGCGAGGCGTTCCATGGCCTCGTCTATGCCGGCGGCCTTCTCGAGGACCTCCTTCGTGACGGTGAGGCGCTCCATCGGGGGCTTTCCCGGGAGCGCGCCGCCGAGGTACTTGTCCACCATGTTCGTGACACGGCTGAGGAGGTTGCCCAGGTCGTTGGCCAGCTCGGCGTTGTAGCGCCGCCGCATCGCCTCCCGCGAGAAGTCGCCGTCGTTGCCGAACGGCATCTCGCGGAACAGGAAGTAGCGGAAGGAATCCACGCCGAACTCACGGGTGATCTCCCTCGGGTCGATGAAGTTCCCCTTCGACTTCGACATCTTGTCGCCTTCGACCGTCCACCATCCGTGGGCGAATACGGTGCGGGGAAGGGGCAGGCCGAGCGCCATCAGCATGGCCGGCCAGATGACCGTGTGGAAGCGGTATATCTCCTTGCCCACCAGGTGGACGTCGGCCGGCCAGAGATCCTCGTATGAGCTTCCTCCGTCCTTCATGCCGGGCGGCGTGTAGCCGGTGGCCGTGATGTAGTTGAGCAGGGCGTCGAACCAGACGTAGACGACGTGCTTGGCGTCCGAGGCGACCGGCACGCCCCATGAGACCTTGCTGCGGGAGACGGCGAGGTCGCGCAGCCCCTCCTCCACGAAGCGGATGATCTCCTTGGCGCGGCGGGAGGGCTGGAGGAACTCCGGGTGCTCCCGGAAATGCTCGAGCAGGGGCTCTTGATAGCGGGAGAGGTTGAAGAAGTAGCTCTCCTCCTCGGTCAGCTTGAGCTCCTTGCGGCAGTCGGGGTTCGGGCACAGGCGCCGGCCCTTCTCGTCCGGCGGGGCCTCGGTCTCGGTCCAGTAGGTCTCGTCGGAGACGCAGTAGTAGCCCTTGTAGGTCCCCTTGCGTATGGCCCCCTTCGAGAGCAGATGCTCGAAGACGCCCCGGACGCGCTCGGCGTGCCGCGTCTCGGTCGTGCGGATGAAGTCGTCGTTGCTGATGTCGAGGTGCTTCCACAGATCCGCGAACTCGTCCGCGATCCGGTCGGCGTAGGCCTTCGGCTCCACGCCGGCCGCGCGCGCGACCTCCTCGACCTTGGAGCCGTGCTCGTCGGTGCCGGTGAGCAGGTGTACCCGGAGGCCTTTCTGGCGCTTGTGGCGGGCGAGGATGTCGGCCGCGATTGTCGTATAGGCGTGGCCGATGTGGGGGGACGCGTTGACGTAGTAGAGCGGGGTCGTGACGTAGAACTTCTTCATGAGGGCAGGCCTCCCGCGGCCTTCAGCCGCTGCAGCTGCAGCGCCGCGAGCTCCAGCACGAGCCGCGGGTCGGCGTTCGAGCGCAGCGCCCGCCGCAGCTCCGAGAGCTCGCGGAGCACGGCGCGTACCGCGGAGGAGGCGAATCCTTCCGGGCCCCTGCTCGATCGGACATGCCAGGCCATGCGGCGGAGGCGCTCCTCGACGACCGGGCGCGCCAGGGCCAGCCCGCGCGGGAGCTCATCGGCCAACTTGAACGGAGCGAGGGGGTCCGAGAGCCATGCGGCGGGCTCCGGCTGCGGATCCTCGATGAGCTCGATCGCGCGCCCCAGCGATCCCTCGGCCAGGCGGGCCGCCGCCTGGGCCTCATCGGCCGCCACGCCTCGTGCGGCCAGCAGCTCGGCGACGCGCTCGACCGGCAGGGGGCCGAAGGGGATCTGCTGGCAGCGCGAACGGATGGTGCTCAGAAGCTCCCCGGGACGGTGCGTGACGAGGATCCACAGGGTCCGCAAGGGCGGCTCCTCGAGCGCCTTGAGCATGGCGTTCGCCGCGGCCGGGACGAGGGTGTGCGCGTCGTCGAGGATGGCCGCCTTCCAGCGACCCTCCAGCGAGCGCATCTCGAGGTCCGCGATCAGGTGGCGGACCGTGTCGATCCGGATCGAGCGCTGCTTGGCCGCGTCCTCTTCGAGCAGGGCGGCCTGGTAGGCGGCGTCCACCCGGTGGATGTCGGGATCGATGCCTTTCTCGGCCGCCTGGCAGCCGCGGCAGGCCCCGGCCCCGGTGTCGCAGCAGTCCGTCTTCCTCTTGGAGCAATTGAGCGCCTTGGCGAGCTGGAGGGCCGTCGCCGCCTTCCCGACCCCGCGGGGTCCCTGGAAGAGGAGCGCCGGAGGCAGGCGGCGGCTCGCGAGAAGGGATTTCAGACGGCGCAGGGGCCGCTCTTGGCCGGCGATCGCTGAGAGGCTCACGACGGGGATTCTACAAAATTAGGTCCGGAAGGGTACCGGATTGAGGGTCCGCTTGAGGAAGGGGTCGACGTGGGCGACGATCTCCGTATGGATCACCGAGCGGTCGTTGGTCGCGTCCACGAGGACCACGCGGGGCTCGGAGCGGGAGAGGCGGCGGTAGGCCGCGCGGACCTTGTGGCGGAAGGCGGCCGACTCCAGTTCCAGGCGGTCGTACTTGCGGTCCGGGTCGCGCGCCTCGAACTGCGAGTCCGGGATGTCGAGCACGATGGTGAGGTCCGGGGCGAGCCCGCCGGTGGCGATCTTGTTGAGCTGCCGGACCATGGACAGCTGCAGCCCGCGGGCGTGGCCCTGGTACGCCAGCGTGGCGAGCGTGAAGCGCTCGGACACGACGACGGCCCCGCGCTTGAGCGCGGGCCGGATGAGCTCCTCGGTGTGCTGGGCCCTCGCGGCCTCGTAGAGGAAGAGCTCCGCCAACGGCACGACCCGGTGCTCGGGATCGAGCAGGAGCTTGCGGATCGCCTCGGCGAAGATGGTCCCGCCGGGCTCGCGCGTGTGGACGACGCTGCGCCCGTGATCGATGAGCGCTCGTACGAGGAGCCCCGCCTGCGTGGATTTGCCCGACTTGTCGGGCCCCTCCAGCGCGATGAAGACGCCCTTGCTCCGTTTAGCCTTCTTCGTCATGACGCGATCCTATGCGGCCCTCCCCGCGTTTCGGCCGGTATCGGGAGCCGCCAAGAATTCTACCATAATCGGTCCAAGGGAGCGGTAGAGTCAGCGGAGCCAGCGGAGCTCGTGCCGATGCGTCCACTCCCGCGGGAAGGCGCCGCGGCGGACGTACAATAGCGCCACCGGATCGCGGTGCACGAGTACCCACCGGCTGTCCGGCATGTAGAGCCGCAGATGCGGAAGCTCGACCGCGCGCGGCCGGCCCTCGGGACCGGGCGCCACCAGGCGCAGCGGCTGGGGCCGGTTCGCCATCAGGGCCCACTCGATGCCGTGGCGGTCGAGGAGCGCCTGCCAGCCGCGGGGGCTCGCGTTCGCCGCGGCCACCTCGGCCAGCAGCGGATGAAAGATATAGCGCCCGTCCATGAAGACGCGCAGCTCGGGGGCGAAACGGTGCGCGAGATAGCCGCCCCAGCCCCACTCGTTGTAGAGGCGCCGCCTGCGGAAGACCTCCATCTCGCGGTCGACGAAATCGCAGGCGGCCGTGGGGAAGGTCGCTTCGTCGAAGGCCCGCGGCTCGCGGAACTCCGGGAGCGCCAGCCATCCCACGTAGGCCAGGCATGCCGCCGTCCAGAGCGCCGCGAGCGAACGCCGGAGCGCGCGGCGTCCGGGGAGCACTTCCCGCAGCTTGCCGGCCGACTCCACCAGGATCAGGAGCCCGACCGGGATGAGGAATGCCGTCTGGCGCGAGTGGAGCAAAGCCGGGATCCCGAACATCGCCGCCGAGGCGAGATAGGCGGCCGGCGGGCGGCCCGCGAACCAGGCCCGCGCGCCCAGAGCCGCGGGGACCGCCGCGAGCAGCAGGCATTGCGGCCAGTGGTAGGGGTTGGTCAATAGCGGCGGCTTCCATTCCAGGATGTACTGGGAGAAGACTCCCACCCAGCGCGCATGCTCGAGGAATACGCCGTGGATCCCCCAGCCGTAGGGGTTGATTAGAGTGCCGGCGACGCCCGCGGCCAGCGCAAAGGCCAGCGGGGCGAGGCCTTTGCGCTGGGCCCCGAGTAGATACGCGGCCAGAAGCGCCCAGCCGGCGGGGAATCCGGCATGGAGGTTGGCCCAGAGGGCGAAGAAGGCGAAGGACGCGGCCGCCCAGGCCCCGGGACGGCTCATCGCGATGTGCCCGAGGCGGTGGCCTTCGAGTATCCAGAGCTCGACGGTGAAGAGGATCACCGAGAAGAGCTCCGGCTTGAGTTCGGAGCGGCCCAGAGAGAGCGCGGCCCAGAAGAGCAGCATGGCCCGGCGCGTGCCGCCGGAGACTCGATGGAGATCGGCCAGGGCCCATATGAGCGCTCCGGCCATCGCCAGGAGCGCGGCTTTGAGAGCCAGCAGGCCCGCGAAGCCGGTCCAACGGTGAACGCCGTAATAGAGCAGCTGGACCAGCCACTCGAAGTCGACCCACGCCTCGCCGAACCGCGTGAACGAGAGGAAATCCGCGCGCGGGACCGCGCCGAGAGCGAGAAGCTGCTCCGCGGCCTTCAGGTGCCAGAACAGGTCCGGGTTCGCGACCGGGACGAGCAGCACCGGCAGGACCGCGGCCCATACCAGGACGTCTTTCCATCGCGATGAAGAGTCCGGTGGCCTCAAGTGTTTCGCCGGGTCCTTTTGGGACGGCATGTCCGATCCGTCCGGCTTTCCGCGGAGCGGGTTTTCCTGAAAATTCCTTAAGGAATTTTCAGGAAAAACCAAGATCATCCAGCCGTTTCGAGTTTAGCAAATTGATAGAATCCGCCCATGTCGTTCGCGCTGGGCGTGCTCCTGTTCTTCTGCGTCGTGTGGGCGCTGCTCGGCCCGTTGGTCTCTCCCCGGATCGAGGAGAAGATCGAGTGGTTCATGTTCGCGATGGGCATCGCCGCGGCCACGGTCAGCTGGTCGTGGAGCGAGGCCGTCGTGTTGGAGGCCGTCATTCGGCCCATGAAGGTCTGCGGCGCGGTGCTCCTGGGCTCCTTGATCTTCTCGTTCTCCCACGACAACATCCGTCGGGCCGTGCGGCGGGCGATGGACCGGATCGGCCCGCGCGCCGCGGTCGGGGGGGCCGTGATCGCGCTCGGGCTTGTCGCGCCTCTCATCACCTCGGTGATCGCGGTACTCGCTTTGGTCGAGATCCTCTACGCGATGCGCCTCGAGCCCGAGGCGGAGGCGCACGTGGCCGTGATCGGGAGCTTCGCCGTGGGGCTGGGAGGGGGGCTCAGCCCGATCGGCGGTCCGGTTCCCGCGGTCGCCATGGCCAGGCTGGCCGAGGCGCCCTACGAGACCGGAGCGTATTACCTGATGGGCCTCCTGGGCTCGTGGGTCGTGCCGGCGATCGTCACGCTGGGTGTGGTGGCGGGGATACTCTTCGGCAAGCCGGGCGCCGACCGGGACAAGCCGGTCCCGGAGGACCCGCTGAGCCTCTGGAACATCCTGATGCTCACGGGGCGCATGTACGTGTTCATCGCCGGGCTGGTGCTGCTCGGAGCGGGGCTCGTCCCGCTCATCGATCGTTTCCTGCTCGGGATGTCGCCGTGGGTGCTCTACTGGATGAACACGATATCGGCCGTGATCGACGGGGCGACTCTGGTTTCGGTCGAGATCAGCCCGCGCATGACGCAGGACCAGCTGCGCTACATCCTCATGGGGCTCTTGATCGCCGGGGGCGCCTTGATCCCGGGCAGCGCCCACAACGTCGTGGCCGCCCAGAAGCTCAAGATCGGGAGCCGCGCCTGGGCCAGGGTGGGCCTTCCCACCGGCGCGATCCTCATGGCCTGCTACTTCCTGTCACTGGTCGTGTGGGCCTGATCCAGCGCCGGAAGTCCCGGAGGGACCTTCCGGTCGCTTGCACCGCTGGGTTATCAAGGGTCGCCCGCCGAAGGCGGGCAGGCGCTTGTCGCCGCCCTACAATCCGGACGGCCAATGGTCCAATATGCCGCGCCAGGACTCGCGGGCCAGGATGATCTTCGTGGTCGCGATGTTGTCGCCCGCGTCCTGGTTGTAGAAGACGGTCACGCCGGAGTTGGCGGTCGTCGTGACCGAGCCCACGACGTACAGCGCGCCGTAGATGTAGCTGTTGCCGCCTCCGCCCGAGCTCGAAAAGCCGCCGCCCCTGACTTCCGCGATGGGACACCCAGGCAAAGCCGTATGGTAAGCCACCGTTCCCGTCGGTTGACTCTCTGAGGCTCCGCCGTCGCGGCGTCGTGTCGTAGGAGAGTCGCGTCAGCGCGGTTCGTACGCGGCCTGAGGGACGGATTCCCCTCTCCCCCGAAGGGCTGAGGATGTCCCATAGATTTCACTGGACACAAGCGCTTCATTTTCTTAAACTGCCCGCATGTTCACGATTGGCGGCCGGACATTTTCGGACGAGATTCTCGCTCGGAT
>JBDREN010000185.1:0-2702 GCA_043819795.1 Elusimicrobiota bacterium | reverse complement strand
GCGCGACAGCATGCGGCCGGTCCCGGCGAGGACGAGGCAGATCCAGATACAGGCGGCGATACGCAGCAGATGCATTCCGATGACGGAAGGCGCGACTCGCAAGGCGGCCGGGACCGGGGGGTGGAGGAAGTTGAGCCAACGCACGCCCGCGACGCTGTGGTAGGTGGAGACCGCCAGCCAGACGCCGGCTCCGATGAGCAGCCAGGGAAGAATGCCGCTCCCCAAGGCGGCCGGACGGCCGTTCGTGGGCGGCGTTTCCCGGCCTGAGGCGCTCCCTGTCGGAGATCCCCGCGACGTCACGAGGGATTATACCATTATCTCGCCATGGATGGAGAATGGCAGTAGATGCTAGAACATGATGAAAGACAACGCCAAACACCAGTCCAAATATGTGCTATTCATTATCTTGTTCTATACTTTAGTCACCAGATTCAGTCCTGCGGATGCGGGCGCTGGCGCGGACCGCGGCTTGGCGTTTGCATTTCGCCGCGAGTCCGCGCGCGCGGTTTCCCGGAACGTTCGGTCCGGAGCGGATGCCGGCCCCCCCCGCTTCAGGCTGCCGATGACTAGAAGGCTCTTAAGAATAAAAGATACGCATCAAGGGACGTTTTTGCATCCTGCTATTCAGTGCTGTTTATTATTCTTCGTTAGTACTTATTAGCTTTATTTGCGCGGCTTGTATGCGAAATGTTTGCGAAGTTTAATTCACAATCTATGCTCCAAAAAATCGGGAGCCGGGCCTCGACATCGAGCACACTATCGTACGCGCGCGCGGGCACACACACGGCGCGCGGGCATAGGCGAGATGATAAGAACGGTCCTCCAAACATTGCGCGAAGGGCTCGCGGGAAAGACGGCCCTCACGCATGTCCGCCCGCGGCGCCCCGGGGCCCTGCTTCGGGGCGCCTTCTTCGCTCTGGCCGCGCTGCTGTGGCTCGCCCCTTCCGCCGTCCGTGCCGACGATCCTTCTGACAACTCCGACTCGATAACGATCATCATCACGCCGACCGTGGACCTCGGCGTGGAGATCGACACTTCCGCCGTCAACCTCAACTTCACGATGGCCATGGGCGCGACGGACTTCACCGTCGTCCCCGCCACCCTCACCATCCTCGGGAACGTCAACCCGATTGAGCTCGACGTGCAGGGGACGAACGTCTCCGGGTCCCCGGTCTGGACGCTCGACGCCGACGAGACGCCGGGCCAGGATGAGCTGCAGGTCTACGGCCTGTTCAGCGTAGGCCGCTCCACGCGCCCGCTGGAGTCGGAGTTCGCGGGCGCCAAGAACCTCGTCACGCCCGCGGCCAAGCGCGCCGGACAGGAAGGCGGCTCCGGCCCCGACCAGAATTTCGAGAACAACCAGATGCTCGGCGGCGCCGACATGGACGGCCTGAACGTCGGCGACCAGCGCCAGCTCTGGCTCCGGATCGACGCGCCTCCGGTGACCAGCACGACCGAGGCGCAGCAGATGCGGGTGACGGTCACGGCCACCCGGTCGAACATGTGATTTGCGATGGAGAACACGATGGACTTGAAATCAGCCGATAGGCGAAACCGAGGGGAGGTATCCATGCGAACGTTGAGGCTGCTGATGGCGGTAGGGCTTGCGGGACTTCTGGGGATCGAGGAAGCCTGGGGATCGGTGGGGCTCTCCTCCCAGTTCGTGGACGTCGTCTTCGAGAACCTCAAGCCGGGCAGGAGCTACAACATCCGGGAGATCAAGGGAGTCCCGTACACGGTCAAGAACCGCGGGAACGCGCCGGCCGACGTGATCGTGGAGGCGGTCCTCCCGGAACCGACGAAGATCGTGGAGCCCTACGAGGCCATCCCCGATCCGTCCTGGATATCCCTCAGCCCGGACCGGATGCGGATCGACGAGGCCTCCATGGGTTTCTCCGACATCATCATCTCGATCCCGGACGACCCCGAGCTCGTGGGGCGCCACTTCCAGGCGATGCTCTGGGCGCATACGGTGGGCACGGGGTTCTTGGCGGCCGGCGTCAAGAGCCGCCTGCGCTTCTCCATCGGGCCGGGCCCCGAGACGCTCGAGAGGGAGAGGGCGCGCAAGGCGATGGTTACGCTGAACTTCGACCTCTGGCCCACCGCCCTGTACGTCATGAAGGCCGAGGCGGGCAAGCGCTACGACGTCAAGCGCAAGGAGAAGAAGACCCTTAAGCTGACCAATCGCAACGACGAGACGCTGGAGCTGGTGGTCAAGGCCATCCCGTGGCCGTCGTCGCTGCCCCCCACCGGCTACGAGATCATCAAGGACCTGAGCTGGGTCGGCTTCAAGCCCGAGAAGCTCAAGGTGAAGGGCAACCGCGTCAAGGACATCCGTCTCATCCTGACGCCGCCCGAGGAGCTCAAGGGCAAGAAGGTCGTGTTCGTCGTGCAGCTGAGCCTCCCGATCGGGACGCCGATCAGCGCCACGCATCGGGTGCTCGTGACGATCCAATAGAGAACGGTTAGGAGGAGCCAGTCATGACGATACGGGGACAGAAGGCGACGGCGGACGGGAAGGACGGATATGACGGCAGCGAGACAAAGCCGGCGGGAGCCGGCTTAACCCAAAGGAACCCCGGCGCAGCCGGGAAAGGAGGCAAGGCCATGAAGAAGACGCTGGCGATGGTAGCCCTGATGGGGCTGATGGTGACGTGGACGGGGACGGCGTGGGCGGACGCTGATCTGAGCAACGACTCGGA
>JBDREN010000184.1:0-14144 GCA_043819795.1 Elusimicrobiota bacterium | reverse complement strand
CCAGAACGCCCAAGACCGCGCAGGCCATAAACATGGGCGCCTTTCGGGCAAGAAAGGGAAACTGGACGACAAAACCCACCAACACGGGCGCATACCTCTTAGAAAGTCGCCATACGATTTGGGGGCTAGATTCCCGGCTTTGACTGCGATGCGAGACCCACAAGGCGCACACCGGTATCGTCAGCAACGGAAGCCCCAAGAGCCCTTCGCCCACCAGCCACACGCCGGCAAGCAAGGTCATCGCCGGCCCGAGGTCGAAGGCAACCACGCGCCCCAGCAGGCCCAAGGCCACCATCAAGACGAACGGCATCGCCAATCCTATGCCCGCCGACAAGAACAGGATGGAGTGAAGCCTCGTGACTCTGCCTTGATCCGTCTGCTCAGGGATTTGCATGTCCCCCCGCTGCGGCACGATCCTTTCTGATAAGCCACCCCGCGTAGATAATCGTCAGGATCCCGAAAACGCCGGGCGAAAAGAGAGAATGCTTTGAACGCATGGCAAACAATTGCAGAAGGTCTCCCGCCAGGACCGGTGTGTAGCGCAAGAATCCACGAATAACGACCTGCCAGCCCGCGCCGCGACTACCAGTGCGGCGATAAGCCCACAAGGCAGAGACGGGCACCGTCATGATCGGCAGGAAGATGATGATCTGTGATATGAACCATGCTCTCGCGGACCACGCCGCGGCCCACTCAACATCCGCTTTGAAAATCGCCTTCAATATGAGGTCAACATAAGCATTGAGAGTCAGGATTCCGACAGCGGCGATGATGCATGAAAGAAGAACCATCGTCTTGCGAACGCAAATCTCGCCCTTGGCATCCATTTCAGTCTCCGAGGAATTTAGCCAAGACCGCAAGAGGGAGAAGAACGACGATCTTATGCCTCATGGGGTTTCTCTTCCCCGATGACGGCGTCTATCGCGGCACGGTCTCGACGCAATAGCCAAATCGCGTAGCCCACCAGCAGCGAGCCGAATATGGCGGGGGCAACGTATATCCCATGGATGCCCACAATATACATCTGTAGTCCCAACCCGAATAACGCTGGGAAATAACGGAGGAAACCCCGACCCAAGAACCTCCGTCCGGCCCGAATGTCCCCGCCACGGTAATATACCCACAGCGAACACAGCGGTATCGTCAGGAGCGGCAAGAAGATGAGCAACTGCCCGGTGACGAACGTATAATACGCCAAAGTAATGCCCCACCCGAGCTTAACGCCGAATACCTGGACCAACAACCAGCCCATGGACAATTCCATGAATGGAACAAGCGTCAAAGCTCCCCCCGCGAGCAGGATGAGGGAATGCATCTTAAGTGGCGCCGCGATAGCGGCTTCATGACGCTGCTCCATATCAGTCTCCTTCGACTTGCCGTCCCCCGAAGACATCCTCACGCACCTCTTCGAGCCACATCCGAATCCGCTTGAGACTCACGCCCGCAAAGGCTCCCACATATGCTCCAAGAGGTGCGCCCACGGCCGCGCCTCCGGCCGCCCCTCCACCGATGCACGGCACATAGAGAGCCGGATTGACGACCGAGGGAGCGCAAAACGAAGTCCCGACGAGGAAGGCGCCCCCCACAGCCCCCGCGCCCACGCCGTATTTCGCACCAAGAGCGGCACCCCGCAAAGCCGTTTGTCGCTCCCCTGGCTCTATGTCCAGATGTCCATCCACTTTCTTCAGCCCGAACTCTTCGGCGCTGTTGATCTTGCCCCTCAGCCAATAAAAAGTCCGGCTCAAAATCCCCTGCTTTTCCTCTTCAGGTTTCTGCTGCGACGACTGCTCCCCGACAGTCCCGGGCGGCGGCGGCGCGCCCACATGGAGGCCGCGCTCCGGGGTCGCGTCTTCGGCCGGCGCCTGGCCGGCGGGAACGGCGGTCCGCGCCGGTCTTCGGGCCGCCGCCTGTCCGGGAGTGCCGGCGGACTGTCCCGGCGTCCCGCCGTGCCTGGCGGCCAGCTTGAGCAGGGTCTTGGCCGCGGCGTCGCGCGGGTCTATCTCGAGCGCCCGCTTGGCGTCCTCCACCGCGCCGTCGTAGTCCCCCAGCTTATAGCGCGAGTCGGCCATGCCCGCGTAGGCCTCGAGGCTCGCCGGATCCAGCTCGGCGGCGACCTGGTACACCTCCAGCGCCGTCTCATGCCTCCCCGCTCGGCGGAGCATCCCGCCCAGAGCGCGCCAGACCCCCGCGTGCTTCGGGAAAGCCTGGACGGCCGCGAAGCCGTAGTCCACGTCGGCCTGCTCCACCTCGCCCGCTCCTCCCGGGCCCTCGTATCTTTCCCGCACCTCGAGCGCGACCAGACCGCCCCCCACGAGGCCGTAGTTCTCCCCGAGGAAGCCGAAGTGGCTCCCCAGCTCCCGGGCGTGCCGCGCCGCGCGCTCGCCGTCGCCTTGCCGCCGCGCTTCGCGCATCCGTCCGGCCGCGGATAGCGCGTCCAGATAACGGCGCTGGAACTCGTAACGCCGACGCGGGCCAAGCTTGCTCAGGCTCCGTCGCGTTTTTTCGAGCCCCGCCCGCTCGGCTGGAAGAACGCCCCTCGATCTTCGTTCAAGCCTCCCCAGCTCTTTCAGAAACTCCCGGTTCGTGGCGGATGGGGAGCGGTCCGCATCCGGGCCGGCGGCCTGAGGGAAGCGGCCTTCCGCCGAACCTTCGCGGCCGTGCTGGCCGTGCGCGGCGGCCGCCGCGATGCAGACGGCCAGGCCCGAGGCCCATATACCGGAAAGCTTTGAAGTTCAACACCTTTTCCCGGCTGCCCGCGGCGGCGATCAGGCAGCCCTCTCAAGCATGATTAGTTTAAGGGGCGGCGCTTCCAGTGTCAAGGGGACCGGACAGGGGACCGGACGGCTTCGTTGACAAGCCGCCGCGTTTGCGGCCATAATGCCCCTGGATACGCTCCCGATGGAGAGGCAAAGGCTCGACGTGCTGCTCGTGGACCGCGGTCTTTTCCCGACGCGCGCGAAGGCCCAGGCCGCCCTGATGGCCGGGAAGGTGCGGGTGGAGGGCCATCCCCGTCCCAAGGCGGGCATGCGGGTAGCTCCGGACATCGGGGTGGAGGTGGTCCCGGACGCCGTTCCCTACGTCTCCCGCGGGGGCCTCAAGCTGGCCGCCGCTCTCGACGAGTTCCCGGTGCTCGTGGAAGGCCGGACCGCCCTCGATGTCGGGGCTTCCACCGGGGGCTTCACCGACTGTCTGCTCCAGCGAGGCGCGAGGAAGGTCTACGCCGTGGACGTGGGCCGCGGCCAGCTCGACGCGAGCCTGCGCGCCGACCCCCGCGTCGTCGGCATGGAGCGGACCCACGCCAGGGACCTAGCGCCCGCCCTGTTCGGGGAGGACGCCGGCTCCCTGGACCTGGCCGTCATAGACGTCTCGTTCATCTCGCTGGCCAAGGTCTTGGCCCCGGTCCTGGCCTGTCTGAGGCGCCCCTTCGAGGTGATCGCCCTCATCAAGCCTCAGTTCGAGCTTGGGCCCAAGAAAGCCCCCAAGGGCGTGGTCCGCCAAGAGGCGCACCGCCAGGAGGCGATCGGCCTCCTCAGGCTGGCGGCGCGGACGCTCGAAATCGAGGAAAAGGGACTCATGGCATGCCCGATCAAAGGCCCCAAGGGCAACGTCGAGTACCTGTGGTACCTGGCGGGCCTCCGCTTACAAGGCGGTAAGCATATCGGGTCCGTGATTTCGGGGGTATAGCCCCCATCCGGGGGGCCTAAGCAAGGCAGGGAGGCCGGACAGCAGAACTGTCCGCCTGAAACCGGTCTACTCTCCCCGCTAGCAGCCCGTTTTCTGCATCAAAGTCAGGCGCTGTCATTGAATTGTCAGCGAACGGGGGTTATACTACTGCTAAACATAGTAGTCGGGGCGTGCGTCTTGACACGAACCCCTTTACGGCGTGGTGGCAAGATGTTAGGCATGGATGGCTGAGTCGACAGGAGGAGCCAGCCATTTCCCCGACGGGACCCACTCGAAACGCAGAAGGGTCGGAACAAGGAGATGAGATGAAAAAAGAATACCTGACGATCATTGCCGCCGGCTTTTTTGCTTTCGCTTTGGTCGGAATAGCCCAAGCCCAATCCGCGCAAGGCCGGCCCTTCCAGCAACTCCAAGGACAGACATCCGATGTTGTGAGTGATGCTGCCGATGCTCAGGCAGCTGCCGATGCCGCTCAGGCCACTGCCAACGGTGCTGTGGGTGATGCTGCTGCCGCCCAGGCCGCTGCCGATTCTGCTCAGGCAACTGCCGATGAACTCCGCGGGATGATCGAGAACATAGAATTGACGCCAGGACCCCAAGGTCCGCAGGGCGACCAGGGGATCCAAGGCGATAAGGGCGACCCCGGTATCCAGGGCCCCATGGGACCGACTGGCCTGCTTGACGACGCCACCTTGAATCTCCTGATTGATGCTATTTGCGCCAATTGGGCCGTTACGGGGGCGGAAGGGGATCCGGTTTTGAGCCTGTGCGCCCCGATCGAGAAGAGCCAGTGCGAGGACGGGGAGGACAACGACGGAGACGGCCAGACCGACCACCCGGCGGACCCAGGCTGTACCGATCCGCTGGACACATCGGAAGGGTCGGACAACTGCACGGTAACCCCTACCACCGGTGGTTACGATATTGTGAAGCAAACCTGCACTGCCTGGGACGGCACCACCATGTCCGACACATGCCTCGGTTCGGCTACCCGTTATATCGGGGGCGTCGGGTATCAATTCAGATACTTTAATGTCCGTTGCTATGGCGACGGCACTTGTGGTGTCGACGGCCCCTACGGATGTCCGGGAAACCTCGTATGTATTGATGGGGGCTGTGTCTCGGCGCCGCAGTAGAGAAGGGAACAAGAGAGGCTTTTGGCGTCAGGCTGAAACTTATGAAACTTATGGCGCCGCGGGCCGATCCGCATCGTGCCGGCGGCAGGGCCGGAGGGCTTTCGATACGAACGCATGACCGCCTCATGCCACGCCTGCCCATTCTAAAAGTCTCATAAGTTTCAGCCTGACGCCGGATTCCTAACGAAGCGGATTTCCCGAAAAACCATTCCGCGGTTTTTCGGGAAATTCAAGACTTCTCCCGCAGGGCGGCGCGGATGTTCCCCGCCCGCAAAGGACCGACGCCGCGCACCCGGCTCAACTCCGCGACCGAGGCCCGGCGCAGCGACTCCAGGCTTCCGAAGCGGCCCGCCAGACGCATGGCCGCCGCCGGACCCACCAGCGGGATGGACTCCAGGGCGCGCCAGAACTCCACGAACGCGCGCTCCCGCTTGTCCGGCCGCTTCCTGCGGGGAGCGGGGACGAAGAACTCCGCGGCCGGGAACGTCAGGCAGCGCCTGCCCAGCGCGAGCAGGAGCTCGACGGTGCCCTCGGGGCGCCGGGTGAACAGCACGGGCACCCGGAAGTCCAGCGCGGCGGAGAGAAGGACGGGACGGAGCTTGGGCGGCCAGAACCGCTCGTAGTATCCCGGGCAGCCCTCGACCACGAGCAGGCAGGGGACCACCGACCGCTTCAAGTAGCGGAGCTGCGCAAGCAGCCTGCCGTCGAAAAGCGACCGCGCGAAGTCCCCGGCGGCCTTGCGCTCCACCAGGAACCGGTGCCCCACAAGATAGTCCCCCGCCGGCAGGCGGCAGCGGCGCACCCAGGCTCCGGCGCGGCCGAGCATGGCGGGGATGCCCGACACGTCCTCCGAATAGTCGGCCTCGATCGCGACCCGGCCGTTCCGTTCCCGCGCGCGAGCGCGATGCGGGGAAGGGCCCGGGCGCGCCAAGTCCAACCACAGCTGCTCGGGCTTGGCCATACCCACACGTACGAATGTCGCGGCTCCCGGTTCCTTCGTCCCGTTAATCCAGAGCCGCAAGCTCGTCTTGTGGCGCTTATCCCTTCGAATTATCAAGGATTCAAGCAGAAGAAAAGGGCGCGGAAACCGGCATAGCCCGTCGGGTCCGCGTTGACCCTGATCTCGCCAAATGCCTATAATGCTGATACCGTGAACAACGTGTCCACGAGCATCCGCTGCGTCCTCTGCGGCGAGGAGTCTTCCATCCCGGTGCGGAAAGGAGTCCGTCACGAACCCCGCCTGGAGGTCCGCCGCTGTCAGGACTGCGGGCTTGTCCGCCTCGATCCCCTGCCGACCGAGGAGGACCTCAAGAAGTTCTACGCCGAGACCTACCGCACCGAGTACGACCCCGGCGTGAGCCCCGAGCGGAAGCACAATGAGGATCTGCCGGAGGCGCGGGAGCGCGTGGGCCGGCTCGGGGGACTTTTGAACCCCGGGACCTCCCTGCTCGAGCTGGGCTCGGGCTCGGGGGCGTTCCTTCACTCGGTGCGCCCCCTGGTCGGGCGCGTCACGGGGATCGAGCCGACCGTCGCCTACCGTCGTTGGGCCAATGAGAAGCTGGGGCTGGAGATCCGCGAGAAGCTGGAGGACGTCGAGGACCGCGGCTTCGACCTCATCGTCCTTTTTCATGTGCTCGAGCACGTGCTGCGCCCGGTCGAGTTCATCGAGTCGCTCCTGGCGCGCCTGAAGCCCGGCGGCCGGATCGCCGTGGAGGTGCCCGACGTCGAGGACGCCCTCCTGACGCTGTACCGCCTCCCCGCCTATGCGGCGTTCTATTACCAGAACGCGCATCTTTGGTACTTCTCCAAGAGCACCCTGGAGCGCGCGGCCCGCGCCGCGGGAGCCGAGGCGGACATCGCCGGGGTCCAGCGCTACGACTTGTCGAACCACATCCGGTGGCTGCTGACGGGCAAGCCGGGCGGGACGGGGTTCTACGGCCGCGTGTTCCCCGGGTCACTCAACAAGGCCTACGCCGAGGCCCTCGTCCGGGCCGGCCACGCGGACACTCTATGGGCCGTACTTCGCAAGGGAGGCGGGAGGAGCTAGCATGCAGCCGGCAAACGTGATCGCCGAGATAGGGTGCAACCACAAAGGCGAGATGAGCATCGCCCGGGAGATGATCGAGGTCGCCAAGATCTTCTGCAAAGCCGGGCACGTGAAGTTCCAGAAGCGCAACCCCCGCGAAAGCCTCAGCCCGGAGGAGTACGGCACCTGCCACCCGGAGCCGTTCCATTCCTACGGGAGCACCTACGGCGAGCACCGGGAGACCCTGGAGCTCACCCTCGACCAGCACCGGGATCTCAAGGAGTACTGCGAGTCCATGGGCGTCGTCTATTCCTGCTCCGTCTGGGACATGACCTCCACCCGGGAGATCGTTTCGCTCAAGCCGGAGCTGATCAAGTTCCCCTCCGCGTGCAACACGAACCCCGAGATGCTCGGCTACGTCTGCGGAGAGTTCGGCGGCGAGATCCACGTCTCCCTCGGGATGACCACCCGCAAGGAGGAAGAGGAGCTCGTCTCCTTCCTCGCCGGGAAGGGCCGCGCCAAGGACGCGGTCCTCTACGCCTGCACCTCGGGCTATCCCGTGCCCGACGAGGACAGCTATCTGCTCGAGATCCCGCGCCTGCGGAAAACCTACGGCGGCATGATCAAGGCCGTGGGCTTCTCCGGGCATCACAACGGGATCGCCATCGACATGGCGGCCTTCACCTTGGGCGCCGCTTGGATCGAGCGGCACTACACCCTCAACCGGACCTGGAAGGGGACCGACCACGCCGCCTCGCTGGAGCCCGACGGCCTGCGCCGCCTGATCCGCGACATCAAGTGCGTGGCCGCCGCCGCGCAGGAAAAGCCCAAGGACATCCTGGACATCGAAATCCCCCAGCGGAACAAACTCAAATGGAACAGACCGTCAATAGGCGCCCCTCTGGCAGGAAAGAAAGGCACGTAGCCGTGGACGAGTTCATCGTCCCGTGGAGCGGCAGGGCCTTCGACTACACGGAGGAGGAGATCGCGACCGTGGCCGAAGTCATGCGCACGGGCGACCCCCTCACCCAAGGCCCCCGCCTCAAAAAGCTCGAGGAGGACTTCTGCCGCTACAACGGCGTCGAGCACGCCTTCGCGGTCGCCAACTGCACCAACGCCCTGGACCTCGCCGCGATCCTGACCCGCCTGGGGCCCGGCGACGAGGTCATCATCCCCGCGCATACTTTCTGCGCGACGGCCATCCCCTTCGCCCGCACCGGAGCCAAGATCGTCTGGGCCGACATCGACCCCGACACCCTGGTGGTCTCCCCGGCGTCGATCGGGAAAAACATCGGCCCCCGGACCAAGGTCATCGTCGTCGTCCACCTCTACGGCCTCATGGCGGACATGGACCCCATCATGGAGCTCGCTCGCGCCCACGGCTGCCTCGTCGTGGAGGACTGCGCCCAGGCCATCGGGGCCGAGTACAAGGGCAAGAAAGCCGGCTCCATCGCGGACTTCGGGGCTTTCAGCTTTCACTGCCAGAAAAGCCTGACGACCCTGGGCGAGGGCGGCATCCTGACGGTCCGTTCGGCCGAGCACGCGAAGCTCGTGCCGGGACTCAGGCACAACGGCATCCGCGGATTCGAAGGCCCCCGGGAGGAATACTGGCTTCCGGCCATGGCGAACGTGGACCTGGACATCCCGGGCGTCTGGCCCCACAACTTCTCCCTCGGGGAGGCCCAGTGCGCGCTGGCCTCCAAGCTCCTGGAACGCCTCGACGGCATGAACGCGGCCCGGGTCGAGCGCGCGAAACGCTTCAAGAAGGCCTTCGCGGAGTATCCCGAGCTCCGGTTCCAGAAGGTCCCGGAGCATTGCGGGCACGCCTACCACCTCCTGCCCGCGCGGTACGACGGCGGGGGGCGGGGCAAGACCCGCGACGACTTCATGCGCGTCATGGCCCGGGAGCACCGGGTCAAGACCGTCGTCCAGTACTATCCCCTGTACCGCTACCCGCTGTTCAAGAAGATGGGCTTCGGCGGACACGACTGCCCGGAAACCGACGCATTCTTCGACAACATGCTCTCGTTCCCCTTCCACTTGTGGATGAGCGAGGAGCAGTTCCGGCACATGACCGACGCGACGCTCAAGACGCTCGAGAAGCTCCGTGGCGAATAACGAGATATTCAAGTTCCAGGCGAAGACGGAGGTGATCGTCTCGGACGACCTCATCGCCTCCGTCCTGAAGGTGGCCGAGTCCGAGCGCTCCACTAAAGTCGGCGTCATCTGCGACAAGGCCCTGTCCCGCGACAAAAGGATGGAGGGCCTCGCCGAGGCCCTCCGGGCGAAGTACCCCATCGTTCTGACGATGCCGGAGGCCATCGAGCCCACCACCGACCGGGTCGACGAGGTCGCCCGGATATTCCGGGGCAAGGACGTCGATCTCCTGGTCGCGGTCGGCGGCGGCAGCACGCTGGATTTGGCCAAGGCGGTTTCCGTCATGGCCCAGACCGAAGATTCCGTGACCAAGTACCACGGCACGGGCGAGCCGCTCCCCCCGGGCATCACGAAGATCATGGTCCCGTCCACGGCCGGGACCGGAAGCGAGGTCACGCCGGGGGCCGTGCTGGTCAACAAGGAGACCTCGTTTAAGAGAGCCTTGGGCGGGCCGCAGGTGTGCCCCGACTACGCTATCTTGCACGCCCCGCTCACCCTCTCCATGCCGGACCATGTCACCGCGTCCACGGGCATGGACGCGCTGGCCCACGCCATCGAGTCCTACACGGCGAGGTGCGCGAACCGCGTCACCCGGATGTACTCCCGGGAGGCGTTCGCCCTGGCCTACAACAACCTGCCCAAGGCCCTCCGCGACGGCGGCGACCTAGAGGCCCGGCGCAACATGCTGCTCGGCAGCTGCCTCGCCGGTTTCGCCATCTTCAACTCCAATACGGGCGCCTGCCACTCCATGGCGTACCCGCTCGGCATCTACCATGAGGTGCCCCACGGCGTGGCCGTCGGACTGATCATCCCCAAGGTAGTCGAGATCAACATCAAGAAGGGCTGCACGCAGTACGCGGAGCTTCTCGACGTGATCGAGGGCGCGGACCGAGGCGGCGACGCCAAGACGAAGGCCGCACGGTTCATCTCGCTGTTCAAGGACTTCCCCGCCCTGCCGCTCATCAACGGAGGGCTCAGCAAGCGGGGCATCCAAAAAAAGGACGTCGCGTTCCTGGCCGAACGCGGCCTGGACCTCACGCCGGCGCTCGGCAACAACCCCGTGGAGTTCACCAAGGAGAACGCCGTCGCCGTCCTGGAGCAGCTCACCTGAGCACCATGACTCTGGGAGTGATTCCGGCGCGCGGGGGCAGCAAGGGCGTCCCCAGGAAGAACCTGCGGGAGGTGCTCGGCAAGCCCCTCATTTACTGGTCAATCAAGGCGGCTGCCGAATCCGCCCTCCTCGACGACTTCGTGGTCTCCACTGAGGACGCCGAGATCGCCCGCGTCGCGCGGAGCTTCGGCGCCAAGGTGCTGAAGAGGCCCCAACGCCTCGCCAGCGACGAGACCACGACGCTCTCGGTCCTGCGGCACGTTCTGGAGCATTTCCGGGCCGACACCCTGGCCGTGCTCCAGCCCACCTCCCCCATCCGGGACGGGGAGCTCGTCGACGCCTGCCTCAAGCGCTTCCGGAAGAAGAAGGCCAACAGCCTGGCCACGGGGTATTACTGCAAGTTCCTGGAGTACGGGAGCCACAACAACCTCAGGCGCCAGGACTACAAGGGCTTCTTCTACGACGACGGGAACGTCTACGTGGTGGACGCCGGGACCGTTCTCGCCGGCCGCTGGACCGGGGACGTCGTCGAGCGCTACCTGCTGGACGGCGATTACAACTTCGAGATCGACACCGAGCTCGACCTCTTCATCGTGGAGAAGCTCATGGAGAAACGCCTGGTGGACGGCCTCAAGAACGCCCCAAAGCCCGTACGCCTGCTGGCCCTCGACGTGGACGGGGTCCTCACCGACGCCGGGATGTACTACACGGACGCCGGGGAGGCGATGAAGAAGTTCAACACGCGCGACGGGAAGGGCCTGGAGCTCCTCCGCAAGCGGGGGTTCAAAACGGCCTTCATCACCGCCGAGGAGACCGGGATCGTGGAGCGGCGCGCCCAGAAGCTGCTAGTCGACTTTCTCCACCAGGGCGTCAAGGACAAGCTGCCGGTCTTGCGCGGGATCGCCAGAAAGATGAGGATATCCCTGGACCAGGTCGCCTACGTGGGGGACGACGTGAATGACCTCTCGGTGCTCAAGGAGGTCGGGTTCGCGGCAACGCCCTCCAATGGCTGCATCGAGGCCAAGCGGATCGCGCACTACGTCTGCAGGAAGGCGGGCGGCGCGGGCTGCGTCCGCGAAGTCTGCGACCTCATCCTCTCGGCGCTCGAGCGCGAGCCCGATCCCTCCCGAAAGAAGGCCCTCACCCGCTGAATCGGCGGACGCGAGTTACTCAAAGAAGCGGTGCCAGGCACCGGGTGTTGAGTAACCGCTCGGCGGGCGTATTACCAGGCGCTGGATAGCGGGCCCCGCGCGGGGGCGGGGCGCGTGTCCGGCGGCCGGGTCCCGAGGATCTGGTGCAGGAGCATCCCGAACGAGGCCTGCTTGATGGGCTTCTTCAGGTACTCGTATACGTTCGGCTCCTTCCGGACCATCTCGACCATCCCCGGATCGTTATTCCGTCCCGTGATCACGACCACGGGAGTCTTGCTCGCGTCGCCCGACTGGAGCTCCTTGAGGACCTCGAAGCCGCACAGCCCCGGCATCATGAAGTCGAGCAGGATCAGGTCGGGAGCCTGAGCGTCGATCATGCGCAGCGCCTCCCGCCCGTCTACGGCGCGCGCGGCGCGGAAGCCCTCCCTCTTGACGATGACCTCGAGGATGTCCAGGAAGCTCTCGTCGTCGTCGACAACCATGACCAGCTTATCCTTGGCGGACGCTCTCTCCGACGGAAACGGCGTTCCCTCGTTCATCCCGGGTTCCGTCCTGACTGAGTCTGCGCAACGGCTTCCTCGGGCGCGTCCTCGTCGTGCCCCCTGATCGCGCCCTCCGGGGGCCAAGTCCGCAGCATCCGGTGCATCAGCTCCAAAAGCTGATCCTGCTTGATCGGCTTGCTGAGGAAATAGGACACGTTCGGGTCCTTACGCGCCGCCTCGACCACCGGATGCTCGCTCTCGTGCGCGGTGATGACGATCACGAAAGGCTTCGGCCCCTCGGATCCGCGGATGAGCTCCAGCACGTCCAGGCCGGTCTCCGTTCCGGGGAATATGAGATCCAAGAGCACCACGTCCGGATTGCGCCGAAGCTTGAAGACCGCCGCGTCCACGGAATCCGCGCGAAGGACGTTGAACCCGTCCCGGTGAACGAGGATCTCGAGCAGATTGAGCATCGCCTCGTCGTCGTCCACGATAAGGACCGTCTTTTCACGGGGGTTCATAGGACCACCTCTTGGAGCGGATCGCTCGTTAGAGATATACCCGGGATATCCTGTTTTTTCAAGGTGATTTTTGTTTCGACCCGGCGTGATTTAAGTCCGCCCGCGGGGATCGGGGCGGAGACCTGCCGGAAGCCCGGTACGGGGCCGGGGCCTATTGCGTGATCCCTTCCAGGTCCAGGAGGAAGGCGTACTGGAAGGCGAAGAGCTTGAGCCTCTCGAAGCGGCCGGAGGCCCCCGCGTGCCCCGAGCCCATCTCGGTCTTCAGGAGCAGGCGGTTGCGGCCGGTCTTGAGCCGGCGCAGCTTGGCCACCCACTTGGCCGGCTCCCAGTACTGGACCTGCGAGTCGTTTAGCCCCGTCGTCACCAAGATATTGGGATACGCCTGGGCCTTGACGTTGTCGTAGGGCGAATAGGACTTGATGTAGTCGTAGGCGGCCTTTTCGTTGGGGTTCCCCCACTCGTCGTACTCGCTGGTGGTCAGCGGGATGGATGCGTCGAGCATGGCGGTGAGGGCGTCCACGAAAGGCACGTCCACCAAGGCCCCGTTGTAGAGGTCGGGCCGCATGTTGAGGACGGCCCCCATCAGAAGCCCGCCGGCGCTTGCTCCCGCGGCGTAGAGGTGCCCGCTCGATGTGTATCCCTCCTTGATCAGGTGCTCGCTGCAGGCGATGAAGTCCGTGAAGGTGTTGCGCTTCTTCATCTGCCTCCCGTCCTCGTACCAGTAGCGGCCCATCTCCGAGCCGCCCCGGATGTGGGCGAGGGCGTAGATGAAGCCCCTGTCCAGCAGGCTCAGGATGTCCGAGTCGAACGCGGGGTCGTTGTTGTCGCCGTAGGCCCCGTAGCCGTTGAGGACCGCGGGGTTCTCGCCGTCGCGCCGCATCCCCCGCCGGTAGACCAGGGAGATCGGGACCCTCGCGCCGTCGGGGGCCCGCGCGAAGATCCTCTCCGACTTGTAGTCCTCCGGCTTGAAGCCGCCGGGGACCTCCTTGCGCTTCCTGAGCTCCTTGCGCTTGGTGTCCATGTCGTAGTCGTAGGTGGAGTCCGGTGTGGTCATGGACTCGTAGACGAACCTCAGCCGCCGCGTCTCGTACTCGGGATTGTCCCCGAGGCGGGCGGAGTAAGCCGGCTCGTAGAACTCCAGATGGTGTTCCCGGCGCGTCTCCCGGTCGATCACGCCGAACCGCGTCAGCCCCCCCTCCTTCTCCTGGAGGACCACGTGCCCCTCGAAGGCCTCCACCCCCTCCAGGAGGATGTCCTTGCTGTGCGGGACCGCCTCCGTCCAGTTCTCCATGCCGGTCCGATCCTCGGGGGTCTCCATCAGGCTGAAGTTCCTGGCCCGGTCGTTGGTCCGGATGTAGAACCTGTCGCCCCCATGGCTGATGTAGTACTCGTGCCCAGTCCGCCGGGGATGGAACACCCGGGGGGTCCCCTCCGGGTCGTCCGCGCGCAACAGGCGATACTCGGAGGTGAGCGTGCTGAAGGAGCCTATGACCATGAACTCCCGGGACCTGCTCTTGTGGACGTACGCGGCGAACGTGTCGTCCGGCTCGAAATAGACCAGCGCGTCCTCGCCGGACCCGAGGACATGCCTGAGTATCGCGTCGGAGCGCATGGTCGTGGTGTCCTGCCGGGCGTAGAAGAGCGTCTTGTTGTCGTTCGCCCAATCCATGCTCCCCTCGGCGTTGACGATCGAGTCCGGGAGGACCTCGCCGCTTCCGAGATCCTTGAAGCGGATCGTGTGGAGCAGGTCTCCGGCGGCGTCCACCGCGAAGGCGATCATGTCGTGATCGGGGCTGACGGCGATGCTCTTCACCTCGAAATAGGCGTGCCCCTCGGCCATCGTGTTCACGTCCAGCAGTATCCGTTCCGGCGCGTC
>JBDREN010000183.1:0-8311 GCA_043819795.1 Elusimicrobiota bacterium | reverse complement strand
AGGCGGAACGGTACCGCGGGCCTGCCGTCTGTCTGCTTAGTCTCCATAGACTCCATCCTCCTTTTGATCTCGTTCATGACCGGCTCGACAAGATGCCTCGCCGGGACCAGCATGCTAGAAGCCGCTCGCGAGCCGCTGCAGAACCGCGACCAGCGCCTGGGACAGGAATATCAGCGCCCCTCCGCCGATCACGTAGCCACCGCGGCGCATCGCGTCCACGTTGCCGATGGCCAGACTCAGGCCCACCATGATGACGCCGATCGCGATGACGCCGGGCCCGAGGATCGTCACCAGCCAGTTGGCGGACTGGGCGAGGAAGCTCCCGAGCTGACCCTCGTTCCCGCCGTACTGCGCGTGTGCCCGCGCCGCGGCCAGCAGCATGAGCCCCACCGTCGCGGCCGACTTCGTTCGCGTTCTTCTCATTTGCCCTCCCTCCCGTCAGCGGCCACCGCCGGAACCAGCCCCTTGAGGAGCAGTCGCTCCCTAAGGGCCCTCGCGTCCGGATCGGCCGCGTTTCTCCTCAGAATCTCGGCGAGCAGGTCCGCCGCCGCGACGTACTCCCGCTTGGCGCAGCGTATCGCCGCTAGGTAATAGAGCTTGCGCAGGTAGAGCCGCTCCCGGCCCGAGAGTGGCGGCCGAGGCTCGTAGCGCCGCAGGACATGCGTTGCCGCCCGACGGACCTCCTCATCGTCCGGGAAGGCCATCGTCAACTCGTGCGCCAAGGCCGCGGCGCGCGCCATATCGCCGGACTCCGTCGCCTTGCTCACGCGGCCCTGCATGAAAGCCTTCCTGCGCGAGGCCTCCTCCTCGGACCAGGCCGCGAGCCTGGCGGGCTCGCCCTGGCCCCCGATGACGACAGCCAGCGCCGCGGCGAGCCGCGCAGCCTCCTGCGCCCTCCCCGCAGTGAAGAGCGCCAGCACCTCCTGCTTGCCCTCCGCAACGAGCGAGTCCAAGGATTTGCTGGATGCTTGCTTCGGGGCACCCTCGCGGGCCATAGCAGCCAAGAGCGCCGGCTCCGCCACGTCTTCCCCAAGGCGGGCCATGCCCCATAGCGCGCGAGACGTCGCGTCCCAGCGCTCCGCCTCCATGGCGGCGCCGGCTTTGTCCCTGAGTTCTTTGAGAAGCTCCCTGCGATACGCCTCCAGCGCCCGGAGGCGCAGTTCCTCACGATCCGGGTCGTCTGGGAAGAGGATCGCCGCCTCCTCCAGCTGCTGCGCAGCCTGGACGAAACGCCGGTCGGCGAAGAGCTGTTTGCCCGCCGCCAAGCGCTCGTCGGAGAGCGACCGGGCCCGCGCGCGCACGGTCCGGTACCCGTCGTCGCGCTCTACGAGCGGTACCTCGGCCGCCGGAGCCGAGAACCGGTAGGTAACGGTGAAGCGGTGGTTCCTCGTAAGGGGCTTGTCCTCCAGGGCGTAATCCAAAAGGAACCGGTCGTCCGAGGTGCGAAACCCGACGCCCGCGGTCACGCCGCGGTTGTAGCCCAGGCGGAGGATGAACATATTGTGGAGCACGTAGCTCAGCCCGCCTCCGCCCCGCGCGCCCGGCACGCCGGCGGTCTTAGCGAAAGACGCGAGCAAGGTGGCCCTATCGCGGCGGATCTCGCCGGCGCCGGTCACGGCCCGGGAGACCGCGTCGAAGGCGTAGCCCAGACCCCAGCGCAGCTCGCGCGGCAGTCTCTCACGGTCCAGGTCGAGGGTGAGCGAGGGCTCCATGAGATTCTTGATTACCGCCCCGAATCGCCAGAGACCGCGCCTGCGGCCTCGCCAGCCGGCGGCTGGGTAGCGCCCCGAAACGCCCAGGTCCAGTCCGAAGCCGAGGGCGCGGCGGCCGGCGAGGTTGTAGTCCAGCACGTTGAGGGCCGTGCCCGCGGACCAGCCGGACGGCAGGCTGCGGGCGTAGCCCAACAGGTAGTCCGCCTGGGTGGCCGCGACCTCCGTCCCGGGATCGTCTATCGCCCGGCGGGCCACGATCCGTCCCCTCTGCAGCTGGATTGCGCCGAGCCCGAAGGTCCCGAGCCTCGACGGGAACGAGAGGCCGATGAAGTTGTAGCGCGCTCCGCCGAAGAGGAACAGGTGCTCGCCGGCCACCGCTCCGCCCGCCCGGGCGAGCCCGGCCGGGTTCCAGTAGAGGGCCGTGGGGTCCGAGACCACGGGCAGCACGGCGTTGCCGAGCGCCGCGGCGCCCGCCCCGGGCCCGCGGCTCAGAAAGTGCGGCACTTCCACGGGTTTCGCGCAGGCGGGAATCCCGCCGATATACAACGCCAGCAACTGGAGCAGTATCCGGGTCATTTCACCACCAGCATGTAGAAGGTTTCCTCGTGGTCCGGCCCCTCGAAGCGCACCCGGCAGATGTAGCTTCCGTTGAAGAGGGGACGGCCGAAGCGGTCCCGGCCCTCGAAGGCCACCTCGCTCACACCTGGAGGCACGCTTGGGTACTCCTGCTCGAAGATAAGGTCCTGCATCTCGGAGTAGACGCGCACGACCGCCCTGGCGAAGCCGGAGGAAGGCGCGTTGAACACGATGCGCGTCCCGCCGCGAAGCGGGCTAAACGGGTTGGGGTAGTTGTAGGCCGCCGGGAAACCGTTTGCAGGAGCCAGACTGAAGGTCTGAAGCGCCGTCTCGCTGCGCGCTCCGTAGGGCGTCTCGGCCGCGACTTTGAGGTAGTAGACCTGGTAATGAGCCAGGCCCGAGATGATCAGCCGGACGCGCCCCCGCTCGAAGGCCGTCGAAACGCGGGCGCCTCCGGAAGCGCCCGAGGGCGCCGCGGCCTGGTTCCCCTCCCCCGCTTGGCCGAAGTGCGCTATCGGCTCCAGCCGCTCCGGGGCCTCGCCGAGGTAGACCGTATAGGTGATCGGGTCCCCTTGCGGGCTGCTGACGAGGTCCCAGGCCAGCTCCACGCCGTCCCGCATGGAGCGGACCACGGGAGCCGAAGCGAAAGGGGCCTCCAGCGCCACCCGGTCGGGCGGGTCGTTGAGGAACGAGGCGATGAAGGCGCGGACCTCTCCCCGCGTCCTCGCCGCGAAGCCGTCCACCGCCGAGACGCGATAGTAATAGGTGGCGCCGTACTCGAAGCGCAGGTCGTATGCCGTGGGCGTCGCGAGGACGACGGGGACGAGCGCCGCCGGCTCCGCGCCGAGCTCAAAGGCGTAGGCGACCACCTCGCCGTCGGGGTCTCCCGTGTTCTCCCAGGCCAGCGTGTAGTTCGCGGCCCGGGTGGAAATAGAAACCGGCGAGAGATACCGGATCGGGTTGGGAGCCCTGTTGTCGAGGGCGATCAGAAGCGAGACAACAGGCCCCTCGCTCCGGCTGTAGGGGTCGTAGGCCACGACCCGCCAGTAGTAAGTCGTGCCGAACGACAAGCCCCCGAAATACATGGAAACAACAGCGGTGTCGGCGGCGAGCGCAAGCGCTGCGGGCTCGGTCCCACAATAGAGCTCGTAGCGGACCGGGTCGCCGTCAGGGTCTGAAACCGGCTCCCAGGCCACGGTCGCCCCCGGGGTAAGCGTCCGCTGGGACTGCGTCCCGAAGCCTTCCCTATAATGGGGGGCGCCCATAGGGGCGTTCTTGAAGACGTGTCGAAGGAAGAAAGGCCCGTCCGCAGGCCTGCCGACTCCGCCGAGCGTATCCCGCGCCTCCACGGTCCAGTAGTAGGTCGCGGCGAAGTCGAGCCCGTCCAAGACGAAGGAAGTCCCCTCGACCTGCGCGGCGAGCGCGAGGGAGACGGACGAGGTCCCCACAAGCACGCGATAGGCCACCGGGTCGCCGTCCGGGTCCACGGCCGGCGTCCAGGAGAGGGTCCGCGACGCGTCGCGCGTCGTGTAGGTGCCGGTGCCGCTCACAGCCTCGAACCGGCCCGGCGGCTCGTTGGCGAACTCGAAGAATACCCACAAGACGGGAGACGGGGACTCGGCGCCGTAGGCGTCCCGCGCCACGATGTGGTAGTAGTAGGGCGTGTCGACCGACAGGCCCTGGACGGTCCGGCCCAGTTCCGCCGGCCCCGTGAGGTCCAGCGCCTTGCTGTCGGTCCCGAACCCGACCCAATAGGACATCGCGTCCCCGTCCGGGTCTACGGAGGGCTCCCAGAAGAACGAGAGCAAGGGGTCCAGGCCGTGGAACGGGATGGTCCCCGCGGGTGTGAGGTTCCGGGGGACGGAGGGCGCACTGTTGCGGAACGCGACGAGGAGCGCGTGCGGTCCCGAGACGGTTTCCCCCCCGAACCCGTCCCGCGCGGTGACCCGCCAGTAGTAGGTCGTCCCCAAAGAGACCGGGAGCACGCGGCTGCGCGCTGTCGAGACCTGCACGGTCTCGAGCGCGCCCGAGTCCGTGGAGACGGCAAGCTCATAGAGGACGAGGTCCCCGTCCGGGTCGTGGGCCGCCTCCCAGGAGAGAGTGCCTTGCGCGTCCCGGGTCCAAAGGGTGCCGGCGCCGGACGACGGCTCGAACGCCTCCGGTGCCGCGTTATCCAGGACTATGGAGAGATGCTGGACCTCCGTCGTTGCCACGCCGCCGAACTCGTCTACGGCGGCGACCACCCAGTAGTAGGTCGTGTTGAACTGTGGATCGGGGAGGTCGTAGGAGGTCGCGGGACCGTCCAGAACGAAGGCGATGTTATCCTCCGAGGTCCCGAGCGCGAGCATGTACCGGACCGCGTCGCCGTCAGGATCAACGGAAGGGGACCATTCCAGCCTGGCCTCGGGCGTAAAGGTGTGCTGCGCCGAGACCCCGCTGCCGGAGACAATCGCGGGCACCGGCGGCGCCGCGTTCTTGAACAAGTGCCGGAGCGCGTAGGGACCCTCCGCGGCCTCGGCTTGGCCGCCCAGAGAGTCCCAGGCCGCGACCGTCCAGTAGTAGGTGGTCCCGAAGGCCATGCCGTCGAGCAGGACCGAGGTCGCCTGGGTGTCGCGGATCTTGGCCATGGCCTGCGGCGATGGCCCCGCAACCACGCGATAGGTCACCGGGTCCCCGTCCGGGTCAATGGCCGCGGTCCAGGAGAGAAGCCGCGACGTGTCCCTCGTCGTGTAGGTGCCGGTGCCGCCCACAGCCTCGAACCTGCCCGGGGGCTCGTTGACGAACTCGAAGAAGACCCAGGACACCGGCGAGTCGGACTCCGCGCCGAAGGCGTCCCGCGCGAGGATGCGGTAGTAGTAGGCCGTGTTGACCGACAGACCCTGGATGGTCCGGCCCAATTCCGCCGGGCCCATGAGGTCGAGGGCCCTGGTGTCGGTCCCGAACCCGATCCAGTAGGAGACCGCGTCCCCGTCCGGGTCTGCGGCGGGCTCCCAGAAGAAGGAGAGCGCCGGTTCCAAGCCGTGGAAAGGGTTGGTGCCCCTGGCTGTTAGGTCGTGCGGCACGGAGGGCGCGCCGTTGCGGAAAACGTGGAGCAGGCTCTGCGGCCCGCCGGCGTTGGCCGTCAAGGCACCGTAAGGGTCCCTGGCCACGACGGACCAGTAGTAGGTCGTGCCGAATGGGATGCCGTGCAATAAGTAGCGGTTGTCCGCGCCCGTGTAGACGGCCGGCAGAGAGCCCGCCTCCGTGGATAGGTGCAGGGTATACTCGACCGGATCGCCGTCCATGTCGACCGCCGGAGACCAAGACAGCTCAGCAGCGGTCGAGCGGGTTTGAACCGTGCCCGTGCCGCTCAGCACCGAGAAGGGCGAAGGCGGCGCGTTCACGAAGACGGCCGCGGCCCTGGCCGCCTTGCCGCGCCCCAATCCGCCGTAGGGGTCCGCGGCGTCCGCCCGCCAATGGATCGTCGCGCCGACGGGAAAAGACGCCAGTATGACATGTGTGGCCGTCTGGGTCGCCATGACGGCCATCACTGCCGGAGAGGAGCCCGCAAAAACGGTATAGACCAGGGAATCCGCGTCCGCGTCCGCGGCCGCATCCCACGCCAGATCGATCGTGACGCTCTCGGCGTGCACCTCGTAGACGCCGTCGCCCGACAAGTATGAGGATGGCATGACGGGCGCCGAGTTACGGAAGACGGGACAATACTCCTGCAGCTCTCTGCCGGCCAGCCAGCTCTCCTCGCCGTAAGGGTCCGCGGCGCGGACGGCCCAGTAGTAGGTGGACCCGAAAGCCAGGCCGCCCACGTCGAGAGCGGTCGCCGTGGTCACGAACATCGTCGGATCGAGAATCCCCTTCGGCCGCCAGAAGACCTCGTACTGAACCAGGTCGCCGTCCGGGTCCGCCGCGGGCGTCCAGGACAGCCGCACCGAATCGCTCCGCGTTACCGCGGTGCCGGACCCCGCGCGGACCGCGAAGTCCCCCGGCGCCGCGTTGACAAGGTTCATGGTAAAACTCACAACCGGAGCCGGCTGTCTGAGAAGCGGTAGGCCGAGATGAGAGTCGCCCGCCACCACCTGCCAGTAGTAGGTCGCCCCGAACACCAGCGGAGGCGTCGTGAGCCTGGTCTGCGCGGTCGAGCCGATGCGGGAGAGTCCGCCCGGAGCCGTGCCCAGATATACGTCGTAGAGGACCGGGTCGCTTTCCGGGTCCGACGACCTTTGCCAAAAGAGCTCCGCCGAGGCGGCATGCTGGGCCAAGTTGCCCAAGGGCGCTGTCTCCGCGGGCACCGCGGGCGCGCCGTCGAGCACGAAGCGCCGCAGCGGCGCGCCGCCGCCCGTCCCGAGATATAGGATACGGCCGTCCCAGGCGGCTCCATGAGGGGAGTCGTGCTGGAAATGGGCGATCAATTGACCCGAGCCGGAGTACTTCGCCACGCCGGGCTCGCAGCCCGAGGGCAGGCAGACATCCTGGCTGATATAGATACTTCCCTCGGCGTCCCGCCACATGCCGCGCGGGTTGAAGCTCGAGGAAGAGTCCAGAGCTTGGTCCCGGGAGAGCGTGCCGTCAGCGGCGTATTTGAGGAGGTGGCGGCAGCCGCCGTCCGCTACATAGAAACCGCCCGCTCCGTCGCCCTCCAGGACTGTCGGAGCGTAGCAGCTCCCATAGGCGTTGGCGCCCCCGGGCAGCCTGGCGCCTCCGACGTAGTTCCCCTCGAAGTCGTAGTAATAGATGTCGCCGCGCATCTCCGGGGGCGGACAGGTTACGCCCACCATATGGACACAGTAGTAGCCCACCATCACCTGGTAGCCGAAGAACACACGCCGGCTGTCCGGGTCGATCGCCGCGGAGAGCCAGTGGTTCTCCGAGTAGAAAGTGGTTTCGTAGAAAGTGTTCCACAGAACGTCGCCCGCGCTGGTGAAGCTGTGCAGGCGGAAGGAGACGCCGTCGCCGGCCAGGACGGATACCTCGCCGGACCCGTCCACGGCGAAGGCCACGGGGGAGGACAGCCCCGTATCATAAGACAGGACCGGCTCGACCGCATGCGTCCGGTAGACGAGGACCGCGTAGTCCGTCGCCCCCTGGGCAGGCCCAGGACATAGAGGTTCCCCACCGCGTCCGTACCGAAGCCCCGGACGGCGGTTATGGGGAGCGGGAACTCCGCCTGCGCGACGTACGTCGCGGCCGCGGCGGCTCCGCAGAGCGACCAGAACAAAAACGCGACAGCTGCCAGCTTTCCTAGCACGTGATACCATCCTCCTTCCGCTTGATTCCCTGGGGCGGCATTCGTCGGGCCCGCGGAGGTTGGAGAGAAACATTGTCCGGCGCGGGCCCGATTCTTCATTGCCTCAGCACCCGCAGTTGTGACACTCCGTCCGTATCCTGGCCTTCCCGCCCTGCGAACTGACGATCATGGTGTTGGCTAGGTTGTGGCCAAGCGTCACGCGATGGCCGCAGTCGAGCCTCATCCGCCGTCCGGCCAGTTGCCGTAGCTCCGTGCTGGCCAGCGGCAGCGCCTTCTCCCTGCTCACCGGGGCTCCCCGCCCGCGTTTGCGGACTTTTTTCGGAGCCTGGAGATGGCGATCCTGTTCTGGTTCGCCTCGACCACCACGACCTCTCCGCCCTGCCAGCCCAGCCTGCTCAGCCGGGCACTCAGCCCCAGCGAAACGCGCTGTAGGCCCCCATTACACCCGCCGTCTTTGGGCATGACGGCCAGGAACGTATCCACCGACTCGGGCTTCGCCGTCGTTTCCTTCTCCTGTTCCATACTCGCCTCCTTGTGTCCCCCCTCCCTCCGGCGCCGCTCCGGCGCGCAGCCGAAGAGGGGCAGGAGAGAGGGAGGAGAAGCTTTCAGGACCCTCCGCGGGACCGGCGGATGCCCCCTTGGGCCCTACCGCCTTTCGTCCCGCCTGGTTGTCAAAGACCAATCCGCTTCCGACTCTCCGGTCGGGCCCGCGGGGTTTGGGAGGAGTTTATCTCCGCAATGTCCGGGCCCTTTGGTACGTCTTACTGCTCTAGGTCCTCTC